>VGVT01000003.1 GCA_016873935.1 Betaproteobacteria bacterium
CGAGACGGCGCGGCGCGAACTGGATGCGGACCTCGTCGACGGCCACTGCGGCCGGCTCCCCGCCGCCCGCCTGCCCAACATGCGCCTGGCCCAGCGCGCCCGCGACGCCTCCCTTGCCCTGACCCTGCTCGAGGTCGGCGGCGCCCCGGCGCTGCTCATTGCCGGTAACGGCCACGTGCGCCGCGACTACGGCGTGCCGCCGCTGCTCACGGCGCGCGCGCCCACCGCAAGGGTGGTGAGCGTCGGCTTCGTGGAAGTGACCGCCGGCGCAACGCCGGACCCGGAAGCGCTGCGCGGCCGCTACGATTTCGTCTGGTTCACCCCCCCGGTCGAGCGCGAGGATCCCTGCGCGGGCTTGCGCATGCCCTGAACGATGGATGGAAGGCAGTGATCGTGGCCTGTGCCCGTTTGCCGCTTGCGCAATTTCAGGCGGCGGTACAATGAGTTCACGCCCCAACACACTACGGACCCAGGAACCATGCTGTTGACCCAACTGCATGCCCAGAAAATCGCCATTGCCGCCTTGGGTAGCCGATATGGCGCCCGGCGCATCCGCGTGTTCGGGTCTGTGGCACGCGGCGAAGAAGGGCCCGACAGCGACGTCGATTTCCTGGTCGAGTTCGATCAAGGCTACGATCTCTTCGCCCAGCGCCTGCCCTTGGCCAGGCAGCTTTCCGAACTTCTGGGGCGGCCGGTCGATCTGCTGCCGGAACACGAACTGAACCGTCACCTGCGTGACCGCATTCTTGAAGAAGCCGTCGAGCTATGAGCAAGTCCTGGCAGCCTCACGCCCGTCATATTCTCGATACCATCGCCAAGCTTCGCCGCATTCAGGCGCGCGGTGACCTGACCCAGGACGACATTCTGTACGATGCCGCCTTGCGCAACCTGCAAACGCTCTCCGAATCCACCCAACACCTTCCAGACGACCTGAAATCCGCCTGGCCGAACATTCCCTGGCGCGACATCAGTGGCTTCCGCAACATCCTGGTGCATAACTACCTCGGCGAAATCGATTCGCAAACCGTTATGACCGTGATCGATCGGCATCTCGACGCACAGGAAGCCAGCGTTCAAGCGATGCTGGAGAGGGCCGGCTGAAACTGACTCATCGTCCCGCCACCGTCATACACAGGGTGGCGGTGGGTGCCAGTGGTAAGCTTCGCGCTTCCCCGAGAAGTGCCCAGCCGCTTGACCACCCCTTTCCTTTCCCTATGCACAGTCGCCGCGCCCGCCGCTAACCGGGTTGGCGCGGGTGCGCCCGCGCGCTGGCCGGTGCTGCTAGTCTGGCTGGTCAGCCTGTTGTTCTGCATCGCCCAGGCCGGCGCCGCCGCGCATGCGCTGGAGCACCTGCATGACGACGATCACGGTCACCACGATCACGCCGTCGCCTGTGTACTGTGCCTGGCCTACGCCACCGTCGGTGGCGGTCTGTCCGGCATGCCGCCCGGGCTTGTCTCGCCGGAGCCGTCTGTTACACCGGCAGCCCGGGTCGTGCGGCCGACGTTCATCCTGCGCGCGGAGCGCGTCCGCATCCGCGCACCGCCTGCTTCCTCCACGCCGGTTCACTGAGACGGCCCGCCTCGCGGGCCCCCCATGCCTGGTCCCGTCATCGCGGGCCGGGCAGCCTCATGGAGGAATGATTCATGCGACACAAGCCATTGATCATGGCCCTGGCGCTGGCGCTTGCCGCGCCTGGCGCCGCCCTCGCCGCAACCGAAATCGACCAGTTGCGCGCCGAGTTCGAGCGCAAGCTCAAGGAAGTCCAGGCCGGCTACGAGGCCCGTCTGAAGGATTTGGAAGGGCGCCTCGCCCGCAACGAAAGCACCGCCAGGGAAGCTGCCGAAGGTGCCCGCCAGGCGCGGGAAGCGGCGCCGAAATCCGCGGGCGGCGGCTTCAATCCGGAAATCTCGCTGATCCTGCAAGGGCGCTACTTCAGCGCCGACGGCGACGGCCACATCACCGGTTTCCTGCCGGCCGGCCATGCGCACGGCCGGGAGAAGGGCTTTTCGGTGGACCACACCGAGTTGACCCTCGGCGCCAGCATCGATCCGTATTTCCGCGGCTACGCCAACTTCGCCTTCGTCGACGACGAAGTGGAAACCGAGGAAGCCTGGGTGGCCTCCACCGCCCTGGGCAACGGCTTCACCGTGAAGGCCGGGCGTTACCTGTCCGGCATCGGTTACGTCAACGAGCAACATCCGCACGCCTGGGACTTCGCCGACCAGAACCTGGCCTACTCCGCCATGCTGGGCGAGCACTACGCCCAGGACGGCCTGCAACTGAAGTGGGTGGCGCCGACGCCGATGTTCCTGGAGTTCGGCCTGGAGGCCGCGCAGGGCGCCGACTGGGGAGACCGCAACGGCCTCGGCAGCAAGGCCGCCTTCGTGCACGTGGGCGACGACGTGGGCGCCAGCCATGCCTGGCGCGCCGGCCTTTCCTATCTGCGCGTCAAGGCGAAGGGGCGGGAAGGCCATTGGGACGACGACAACGACGTGGAAGCCGAGACCGAATTCGACGGCACCAGCAAGTTCTGGATCGCGGATTTCGTCTGGAAGTGGGCGCCCGAGGGCAATCCCAAGTACCGCAACTTCAAGTTCCAGGCCGAGTACGTGCGCCGCAAGGAAGACGGCGACCTGACTTGCGCGGACAACACGGCCGACGGCGGCGCCTGTGTTGTGGGGGGCATCACCGACGCCTACGATGCACGCCAGTCCGGCTGGTACGCGCAGGGGGTCTACCAGTTCCATCCGCAATGGCGCGTCGGTTATCGCTACGACCGCCTGGACGTGGGCTCGGTGGATTTCGGCCCGGCCTTCGCGGGGGTGCTGTCCAAGCCCGACTTCACGCCGAAACGGCAGAGCCTGATGCTGGACTACAACCCCAGCGAGTTCTCGCGCCTGCGCCTGCAGTTCGCGCGTGACGAGGCGGAACAGGGATTGAAGGATAACCAGATCACCCTGCAGTACATCCACAGCCTCGGCCCGCACGGCGCCCACAAGTTCTGAGCGGCCCACGTGGCTCCGCCGGCCGCGGTCGGCGGAGCCGTTCAAGGAGAACAGCATGCGTATCGTATCCACCCTGGCCAGCCTGGGCCTGGCCCTGGGCCTGGCCGCGCCGGTTCATGCGGCGCTCGAAGTGCTGGCCTGCGAACCGGAGTGGGCCGCGCTGGTGCGCGAGATCGCCGGTGACCGGGCGCGCGTCGCTTCCGCCACCACCCCCAGCCAGGATCCCCATCGCATCGAGGCGCGTCCCAGCCTGATCGCCCGCGCGCGCAATGCCGACCTGCTGGTCTGCACCGGCGCCGAGCTTGAGGCGGGCTGGCTGCCCCTGCTGCAGCGCGAATCAGGCAATGCCCGCATCCAGCCCGGCAGCGCCGGCCACTTCGAGGCGGCCGACTTCGTCGAGCTCATGGACAAGTCCCAGCGCGTCGACCGCGACATGGGCGATGTGCACGCGGCCGGCAACCCCCATATCCACCTCGACCCGGACAACGTCGCCCGCGTGGCCGATGCCCTCGCCACCCGGCTGGCGCGGCTGGACGCCGCCAACGCCGCCCACTACGCGGCGCGCAACCGCGACTTCCAGAACCGCTGGCGCGAAGCCATGCAGGGCTGGCGGGTAGCCGCCGCGCCGCTGAAGGGCGTGCCGCTGGCCACCCACCACAAGGACTGGGTCTATCTCGCGCGCTGGCTCGGCATGCGCGTGGAGACCACGCTGGAGCCCAAGCCCGGCATCGAGCCCTCCGCCGCCCATCTGGCCGAGGTGTTGCGGCGCACGCGCGAGCGCCCGATCAGAATGATCGTATATACCAACTATCAATCCCCGCGCCCGAGCCGCTGGCTGGAGGAGAAAACCGGCGCGCCGGCGGTGCGGCTGCCGTATACGGTGGGCGCGACGCCGCGCGCGACGGATCTGATCACCTGGATGGACGAGGTCGTCGATACCTTGCTGGCGGCGCTGAAATGAACACCGGTTTGGAGTGGAACATCCTGCTCCCCGCCTGGCTGGCTGGCATGCTGGTGCTGGCCAGCCACGTGCCCCTGGGGCGGCGCGTGCTCGAGCGCGGCATCATCTTCATCGACATCGCCATCGCCCAGTTCGCCGGCCTGGGCGTCATCCTCGCGCATTTCCTGGGTTGGCAGGGCGGCTGGCGGGTCCAGGCCGCCGCCCTGCTCCTCGCCGCCGTCGGCGCCCTGCTGCTGCACGGTACGGAACGGCGCTGGCCGCGTTTGCAGGAAGCGATCATCGGCGTGTCCTTCGTGCTCGTCGCTTCGGTCGCCATCCTGCTGCTGGCGCATGACGCGCATGGCGGCGAACATCTGCGCGAGATGCTGGTCGGCCAGATCCTCTGGACCACCTGGGACGATCTGCCCCTGCTGGCGCTGCTCAACGGCCTGGTGCTGGCGGCCTGGTTCGGCGGCCTGCGCAAGTCAGCGCTCGGCTTCTACCTGCTGTTCGCGCTGGCGATCACCGCCTCGGTGCAGGTGGTCGGCGTCTATCTGGTGTTCGCCAGCCTGATCGTGCCGGCCCTGGTCGCGCACGCCCTGCGCGGCGGGCGCGCCCTGCTGGCAGGCTATCTGACCGGTGCGGTGGGCTATGCCCTGGGCCTGCTGGCCTCCGCGCGCTGGGACCTGCCGGCGGGCGCGGTGATCGTCTGCGTCCTGGCGGTCGCCGGCTTCTCGGTGGCCGCCTGGCGCGGCTTGGTTTGCCGCCGGCCGCCGCCGGTGCTAGATTGAAACCGTTGCGTAACACATTCCAGTAGCCAGCCAGCCGCGCGACGCGGCAAGCGAGCCAGGGAAATTCCCGGGCTCGTCATGGCTGCAAGAACTTCCTCTTCCGTTCCCCCCGCCGGTCACGCCGCGCGCGACGCGCGCCGGGTGATTGCGGAAATCACGCCGTATCTGCGCATCGCCCACCAGGTGCGCGGCCGCGTTCGCCTCAAGCTGGCCGACGCGGCCTTGCGCGCGCCCACGCTGCGCAATGGCGTCGGCGAGCGCCTGCGCCAACTCCTCGGTGAACTGCCCGGCGTGCATGGCATCGCCCTCAACGCACTGGCTCGATCCTGCGTGGTCGAGTACGACAACGCGGTCATTCCCGACGCGGCCTGGCCCGACCTGTTGGGCGGCCGCCCGACGGTTGCGGCGGAAACCCTGCTGGACCTGCTCGCGGGCGTGGCGGACGCCTTGCCGGGTTCCGCGTCTTCGGGTGCCACGCGGTGAGCAACTGTTTCCCTCGCCTCACCCCCCAGCCCTTCTCCCGCTGGGAGGGGGGGCGTATCAAGCGTCGCTGTCGCGACTTTCACGTGAAATGGAGAATGCCATGCTGAATGTTCTGCCTTTCGTCGCCGGCCTCATCGCCGGCGCCGCGGCGGTTTCCGCGATGCGCGGGGAGCGCGCGCGCTCCGTCCTGCAAGACACCGGCGCGCGTCTGCGCACCGCCTACGACGAGGCGCAGAGCGGCGTGCGCACGGCGGCGCGCTCCGGCTTCGATCTGATGCGCGGCCTCACGTCCGCGTCGGCGCCCGCGGTCGAGGCGGAGTCCGCCGCGCCCGCCAAGCCGGTGAAGCCGGCGCGCAAGCCCGCCGCGCGCAAGTCCGTCGCCAAGGCGGCGAGTGCCAAGGCGGCCAGCGCCAAGGCGACCACGGCCAAACCCAAGGCCACGCGCGCGCCGCGCAAGACCAAGCCTGAGCAAGCCGAGGCGTGACCATGGCGAAATCCGACGCATTGATGCGCGAGGTACCCGCAAGCTTCCTGCGCGGCGCCATCGCCACCGGCATCGTCGCCGCGGTCCAGGACAAGCGGCAGGGCGGCGATCTGCTGAAGTCCGCCCTGCTGGGCGGAACCGCCCTGTCGACGGCGATCACCATCGAAAACCTGATCTTCAACAAGGAGTGGAACGTGGCCAAGAAGAAAAAGGGCTGGAAGAAGAACAAGCGCGGCGGCATGGAGCTGGCGGGCCTGGAGGCGATGCTGCGGCAGAACCAGAACACCGGCCTGAACGCGCTGACTCCCGCGCAGCAGTTGCTCGCCGGCGTGCTGATCGGGGCCGGCGTGGCTTATCTGCTGGGTGACGAGAAGCTGCGCGGCAAGCTGCTGCGCGCCGGCATGCAGCTCTATACCGGCCTGGCCGGAGGCTTCGAGGAGATCAAGGAACAGATGGCCGACATCCAGGCGGAAATGGCGGCGGAGCGCATGAGCGCGCCATGATCCGTGCCCCCGGCTCGGCCCTTCGGCCCGATACGCCCCCCACGTACCCGCAAGGGGCAGGCCGGATTCGTAAGGCGGCGGAGCCGCCAACGACTCCGCTCGGGGCCAAGTCGTTCTTGGGACGGCACGGCGAACGACTTGAGAGCCCGGCCGCGGCCGCGCCGCTGTTCGTCGAGCTGACGCCGGTCCACCTGCTGCCCGCCCGCGCCCGCTTCCGCTTCCGCCTGGCGCGCGGCGCGCCCTTCGCCGCGCGCGCCGCCGCGCGCGTGGTGGAGAACCTGCATGGCGTGCGCGAGGCGCGCGTGAATCCGGCGGCGCGTTCCCTGGCGGTGGTCTTCGATGCCGGGGAAACCGACGCCGAGCGCCTGCGCGCGGGCATCCTCGCCCTGCCCTTGCCGCGCAGTCTGCCGCCGGACGCCAACGGGCGGGCCAAGGAACTGGCGACGGTGGTGGCCAGCGGCGCCCTGCTGCTGGGTACCGGCACCCTGCCGCCGGGCCTGCGCATGCCCGCCACCGTGGCGGCCTCCCTGCCGCTGTACGCGGAGGCGCTGGAAGACCTGTTCAGCGAAGGGCTCAATTCCCACGTGCTGGAAGCCATGGCGGTGGGGATTTCCACCGGCAGCGGCGATCATGTCGCCGCCAACACCACGGTATTCATGCTGGCCCTGGGCGAATACCTGGAGAACTCGATCGCGCGCCGCTCCGACGACATGCTGAAAAAGCTGTTGCGCCCGGATACCGGCCTGGTCTGGGTCGAGGAGGGCGGCATCGAGCGCCAGGTGGAGGCGGCCGAACTGGCGGTGGGGGCGACGGTGGTGGTGGGCGCCGGCGCGGCCATTCCCGTCGACGGCACGGTGCTGAACGGCGAGGCCATGCTGAACGAGGCGGCCATGACCGGCGAGAGCGTGCCGGTGCGGCGCACGCGCGGCGACCGGGTGCTCTCCGGCACGGTGGTGGAGGAAGGCCGGCTGCGCATCTATGCCGAGCACGTCGGCCGGGGCACGGCGGCGGCGCGTATCGCCGACTACGTCGAGCAGTCGCTCACCGCCAAGAGCCACACCCAGCTCAACGCGGCCAGGCTGGCCGATCGCCTGGTGCCCGGCGTGCTCGGCCTGGCCGGCCTCGCCTGGCTGGTGTCGGCCGACTGGCAGCGCGCGGCGGCGGTGCTGCAGGCCGACTATTCCTGCGCCCTCAAGCTCGCCACGCCGGTGGCCTTCAAATCCGCCATGTACCAGGCCGGACGCGGCGGCATCCTGATCAAGGGCGCCGATGTGCTGGAACGCCTGGCCGAGGCCGACACCTTCGTCTTCGACAAGACCGGAACGCTTACCACCGGCCGCCTGGCGGTGACCGACTCCATCACCTTCGACCGGCATTATTCGGCGGAGGAGATCATCGACCTCGCCGCCTCGGTGGAGGAACACTATTTCCATCCGCTGGCGCTGGCGGTGGTCGAGGCGGCGCGCCAGCACCACGGCCGCCATTTCGATCACAAGGAGGTGCAGTTCATCGCCGCGCACGGCGTGGCGAGCAGCATAGACGGCAAGCGCATCGTCGTCGGCTCGCGTCATTTCGTCGAGGATGACGAGGGGGTGCGCATCGGCGCGGCGCAGCGGAAACGCATCGACGCCCTGTTCCGGCAAGGCAAGACCCTGCTCTACATCGGCTACGGCGGCCGCCTGATCGGCGTCATCGCTCTCAAGGATCAGCTACGCGACTCGGCCGCGCGCATGCTCGCGCGGCTGCGCGAACTGGGCGCGCGGCGACTCGTCATGCTCACCGGCGACCATCGCGACCGCGCCGCGGAACTGGCGCGGGAACTCGGGCTGGATGAGTTCCATGCAGAACTGCTGCCCAACCACAAGGCGGACCTGGTGGCCGGCATGAAGGCGGCGGGGGCGAAGATCGCCTTCGTCGGCGACGGCATCAACGACGCGCCCGCGCTGGCCGGCGCCCATGTCGGCATCGCCATGGCGCAGGGGGCCGATCTGGCCCGGCTCACCGCGGACATCGCCCTGCTGGAAGACGGCGTCGAACGCGTCGCCGACGCCAAGGCCCTGGCCAACGCCACCCTGCGCCGCATCGGCGCCAACTACCGCCTCACCATCGGCGCCAACAGCGCCATCCTCGGCGCCGCCGCGCTGGGCTTGCTGTCGCCGGTGATGGCTTCGCTGCTGCACAACGGCACCACCATCGGCATCCTGCTCAACGCCCTGCGCGGAGGCAGCCGTCCGGCTACCTGAGCAGATTGCGGCGATGCACCCAGAGGTGCACGCCCAGGGCATGCAGGAAGAACACGCCAGTCCAGATGTGCAGGCGTTTGGCACCCATCGCCGCCAGCACCATGGAGGCGGCCAGGCCGGCCAGCATGCCGGCCTTGGCGAGGCGGTTGGCGCGCACACGGGAGGTGCCGGCGCGACGTCCGGCACGGGTGGCGGGCGTGGTCGCCGGAATGGGCGGTGCCGCGTCCTGAAGCGGTGTGGGCAGCAGCCCGGCGACGGCCGCCGCGCAGCGCTGAGCGCATTCCTCCGCAGGCAGGGCGGCGGCGTCGTAACGCACCAGCAGGCTGCCGGTCCTGGCGTTGGCGGAAACCTCGCCGACCTGCGGCCATTGGCGAAAGTCCTCGACCAGCCGGGCGAGTCGCGCGGGATCGCGCAGAAGGGGGTGGCGCAGGCGGAGGCGGCCGGGAATCGATGAAGCGATGCAATGCATGGAACTGTCCTGGGTCGATGGCGGCGCGTCGTCCAACTCCGTGTGCTTCGCGCCGGATGCCTTGGCGTGTTGGCCTCGGTCGGGTATCGCGCGAAATGTTTGGACTGGATGACACAATGGGCTTGCCATTCTACATGAGAATAATTACCATCCATATAAGTGGATAACCGGGTGTGATTAGCAACCCCACACCCCTGTCAGCCAGCCAGCCGCGCTTCCCGTCCGGCCAGCCAGCCAGCAATCGGAACCCTGTGACCATGCTGCGGCGGCTCAACCCCCTATTGCTCGACCTTTGCGCACGCGCCCGCCGCGCGGGGGTGGCGTGATGTCAGCGCCCTTCCCCCTCGGCATGGCCGACGCCGGCGCGCGCGTGCGCATCGTCGCGCTGCGCGGCGGCGCCGGCCTGGACAAGCGCATGACCGAAATGGGCCTCAACGTCGGCAGCGAACTCACCGTGCGCCAGCGTCAGGGCGGCGGCGTGGTGGTGAGCCGTGGCGAGACCCGCTTCGCCCTGGGCGGCGGCATGGCGCAGAAGGTGATGGTGGAGCATGTCGTGAGTAGCGAGTAGCGAGTAGCGAGTAGCGAGTAGCGAGTAGCGAGTAGCGAGTAGCGAGTAGCGAGTAGCGAGTAGCGAGTAGCGAGTAGCGAGTGGAAAGTGGGGCGGGAGGGTTTTCCCTACTCCCCACTTCCCACTATCCACTCACCGGGAGTACCGCCATGACCCTCAAGGACCTGCAAGTCGGTGACCGCGCCAAGGTGGCCGGTTATCACGAAGGCGGCGGCGCCTATCGCCGCAAGCTGCTGTCCATGGGGCTGACCCCCGGGGCGGAGCTGTCCGTCACCCGCGTGGCGCCCATGGGCGACCCGGTGGAGATCCGCGTGCGCGGTTTCGCGCTGTCGGTGCGCCGCGAGGAAGCGGCTGCCCTTTCGGTGGAGAAACTGTGATGAGCAACGGCACGAAAAGTGTTTACACCATCGGCCTGGTGGGTAACCCCAACTGCGGCAAGACCACCCTGTTCAACGCCCTCACCGGCTCCAGGCAGCGGGTGGGCAACTGGCCCGGCGTAACCGTCGAGCGCAAGAGCGGCGAGTACAAGCTCCAGGACACCCGCTTCGAGGTGGTCGACCTGCCCGGCACCTACTCCCTGGACGTGGTGGACCGGGAAGTCTCGCTCGACGAGAAGGTGGCGCGCGACTTCGCGCACGCCAACGAAGCGGACCTCATCATCAACATCGTCGATGCCTCCAACCTGGAGCGCAACCTCTACCTCACCAGCCAGTTGGCGGAGATGCGCGTGCCCATGCTGGTGGTGCTGAACATGGTCGACGTGGCCGAGGGCAAGGGCATGCAGGTGGATGCCGAGGCCCTGTCGCGCCAGCTCGGCTGCCCGGTGCTGCCGGTGGTGGCCTCGGCGGGGATCGGCATCCCCGAGCTCAAGGCCGCGATCGCCCGCGCGGTGGCTGAGCGGCCGCGCGCCACCGCGCTGGTGGAATACCAGACGGACCTCGATCACGCCGTCGCCGGCCTGGCGCATCGCCTGCAGGAGGCGGCCGAGGCCACCGGCGTGAGTTTGACAACTTCCCCGCGCTGGCTGGCGGTGCGCCTGCTGGAAGGCGACGACCTGGCGCGCCAGGTGGCGGGCGCGGATCTGGCGCACGACGCCGGGCAACGCGCCAAGGCGCTGGGCGACGACATCGACATCCTGGTCGCCGACGCCCGCTACGGCCTCGCCAACCACGTGGCCAAACAGGCGGTGACCCAGTCCGGCCAGGTGACGCGCGACCTCACCGACCGCATCGACCACGTGGTGCTCAACCGCGCCCTCGGCATCCCCATCTTCCTGGGCATGATGTACCTGATGTTCATGTTCACCATTAACCTGGGTGGCGCCTTCATCGACTTCTTCGACCAGTTCGCCGGCGCCATTTTCGTCGATGGATTCGGCGCGCTGCTGGCCGGCCTGGGCGCCTCGGAGTGGCTGGTGGTGGCCCTGGCCAAGGGCATCGGCGGCGGCCTGCAGACCGTCGCCACCTTCATTCCGGTGATCGGCTTCCTCTACCTGTTCCTGTCCGTCCTCGAGGACTCCGGCTACATGGCCCGCGCCGCCTTCGTCATGGACCGCTTCATGCGCTGGGTGGGCCTGCCGGGCAAGTCCTTCGTGCCGCTGATCGTCGGCTTCGGCTGCAACGTGCCGGCGATCATGGCCACGCGCACCCTGGAACACCGCCGCGACCGCCTGATGACCATCGCCATGGCGCCGTTCATGTCCTGCGGCGCTCGCCTGCCGGTGTACGTGCTGTTCGCCGCCGCCTTCTTCCCGCAGGGTGCGCAGAACGTGGTGTTCGGGCTGTATCTCATCGGCATCGCTGTGGCGGTGGCGACCGGCCTCATGCTGAAGAACTCCATCCTCAAGGGTGAAGCCACGCCCTTCATCATGGAACTGCCGCCCTACCACCTGCCTACCGTGAAGGGCATCCTCCTCCACACCTGGGACCGGCTGAAGAGTTTCATCGTGCGCGCCGGCCGCATCATCGTGCCCATGGTGCTGGTGCTCAATTTCCTCAACGCGGTCGGCACCGACGGCAGTTTCGGCAACGAGGACAGCGACAAGTCGGTGCTCGCCGAGGTCGGGCGCGGCATCGCCCCGGCCTTCTCGCCCATGGGCCTGACCGAGGAGAACTGGCCCGCCGCCGTCGGCATCTTCACCGGCGTGCTGGCCAAGGAGGCGGTGGTCGGCACCCTGAACGCCGCCTACACCGCCCTCGCGGAAAGCGACGCGGTGGCGGCCGGCGCCGCTCCCGCCGAGGAAGAGGCTTTCGAGCTGGGCGCCGCCATCGCCGGGGCCTTCGCCACCATCCCCGCCAACCTGGCGGACGCACTGGGTTCCTGGGCCGACCCCCTGGGTATCCAGGTGGGCGACGTCAGCGATCTGGACGCCGTCGCCGAGGCGCAGGAAGTCTCCAGCGGCACCTTCGGCGCCATGGCCGCCCGCTTCGACGGCGCTGCCGGGGCCTTCGCCTACCTGCTGTTCATCCTGCTGTACTTCCCCTGTACCGCTGCCATCGCCGCCGTGTACCAGGAATCCGGCGCGCGCTGGACCGCCTTCGTGGCTCTGTGGACTACGGGCACGGGCTATGGCCTGGCGACGCTGTATTACCAGGCGGCCACTTTCGGCCGCGATCCGGCGACGGCGTCACTGTGGATCGGCCTCGTCCTGGCGGGCTTCGCGGCCGCCTTCCTGAGTCTGCGCCGGATGGGGCGGCGCGACGCGGCCCTGCCCGTGCCGCTGGGGCAGAAGGCC
Source organism: Betaproteobacteria bacterium (assembly GCA_016873935.1). Classification (GTDB taxonomy): domain Bacteria; phylum Pseudomonadota; class Gammaproteobacteria; order Burkholderiales; family Thiobacillaceae; genus PFJX01. The sequence continues at coordinate 12,224 of VGVT01000003.1, forward strand.
TAAGGTGGCGACATGATCCTTTCCCGCGTCCACGACTACCTGAAGCAGCACCGCCGTGCCAGCGTGGTGGATCTGGCGCATGGCCTGGATGCCACGCCGGACGCGGTGCGGGCCATGCTGGAGGTGTTGCAGCGCAAGGGCCGGGCGCGCCGCCTGCCGGCCGGCACGGCCTGCGGCAACGGCTGCTGCAAATGCGACCCCAACAGCCTGGAACTCTACGAGTGGGCCGGGGACTGACCCGCATCCCCGCGCTACACTCCCTCACCACTCACCACTCACCACTCACCACTCACCACTCGCTACTCCCCCCTCACGCCATGCACACCCACGACCTTAGCCTCTGGCAACACCCGCACGACTTCGGCACCGAGCGGCAACGCCACGCGGAACGCCGCACGCGCTGGGTGGTGGGTCTGACTTTTGCCGCCATGCTGGTGGAATTGGTCGCCGGCTGGCTGACCGGCTCCATGGCGCTGCTGGCCGACGCCTGGCACATGGCCAGCCACGTCGGTGCGCTGGGGCTGGCCGCCTTCGCCTATGCCTTCGCCCGGCGCCATGCCGGCGACGCCCGCTTCACCTTCGGTACCGGCAAGGTCTCGGCCCTGGCGGGGTACAGCAGCGCCCTGCTGCTGGCGGCGGTGGCCCTGTGGATGGCCTGGGAATCCACGCAGCGCCTGTTCAATCCGGTGGCCATCCACTATGCAGAGGCCATGGCCGTGGCGGCCCTGGGTCTGGCGGTGAATCTGGCCAGCGCCTGGCTGCTGCGGGATGAACCCCATCACCATGATCATGGCCACGCCCACGATCACCCCCACCACGTCGATCACAACCTGCGCGCCGCCTACCTGCACGTGCTGGCCGATGCCCTCACCTCCGTCCTGGCCCTCGTCGCCCTCGCCGGCGGCATGCTCTATGGCTGGAGTTTCCTGGATCCCCTGATGGGTCTGGTCGGCGCGGCGCTCATCAGCCGCTGGGCCTGGGGCCTGGCGCGCGACAGCGGCGCCGTGCTGCTGGACGCCGAAGACCACGGACCGACGGCGGCCGAGGTGCGCCGCCGCGTCCAGGCCCTGCCGGACCACGAGGTGGCCGACCTGCACCTCTGGCGCGTGGGCCCCGCCAGCCGCGCCTGCATCCTTTCCGTGGTGACCCACTCGCCGCGCGCGGTCGAGCACTACCGGCATCTTCTGGCCGACATCGACGGCCTCGACCATGTGACGGTGGAGATCCACCATTGCGGGGATGAGCGCTGTCTCACCGGCCGGTGAGATGAGCCACCCCGCCACCCTGCTGGTCATCGGCATCCATCGCGAGGAACTGGCTTTCGGTCAGGCCGTCGCGGTGGACCTGGACCCGGCCAGCGTGCAAGTGCTGGCCATCCCCGACGGCCTTTCCGGCCGCCACCCCCGCGCGGATCAGCGCTTCCACTGGGACACCCTGCACCGGGCGCTGTATCTGCAACTGCGCCCCCATGTCCGTCGCGGCCATCACCTGCTCATCGACCTGCACACCGGCATCGATCAGGCCGCGCCCTGCGCGGATCTTTACAGCCGCGACCCGGCCCGCCTGACCGCGGCGCTCGCCCGCCGGGACGCCCTCGCGCCGCCGCCGCGTCTGATCAGTCTGGGCGACGCGGTGACCGGGCCCGGCGCGCAAACCATCATTCCCGAGGCGGTCTGGAACGACCCGGACTGCCTCTACGTGGGCATGGAGATCTATCTGGCCGACCCGGGACCGGGCCGCCCCGCGGAACGGGAATATGCGCGCGCGCTGATCGCCGCCCTGACCGACGCGGAGCGGGCCGGATAAGGCGGAAGCGGGCGTATCAGTGGCGCGGCGGCTCGGAAGTCGCCATGCAGCCGCCCATCCAGTGGATGACATCGAGTTCGACGCCGGCGGCCAGCCGCAAACCGGCGCGCAGGTCGTCGAGGTCGGCCTGGGGATGGATGGCGAGCCGTTTTAGCTGATCCAGCATAGCCCGCAGATTTCTCGCGTCCGGTTGACTGCGTTGCCGGCCGGCCAGCCAGACCAGCGCGGACAGCAGGGTTTTGACGGGGGGCAGGCCGACTTCGTCGGCGATGGTTGCGCGGGTGTTCGCGTTCATCGGGTTGCTTCCATCAGAGGACGGGTTTCGCGGCCATGGGCATGAAGGGCAGCGGTGAGCCGGCGCCGAAGTCGATGTCGCCGGCCGCCAGCCGGCTGAGGCCGTCGGCGAAGCTGGCGAGGCTGGAGCCGCGCAGCATCACGCAGGGCTTGCGCGCCTGCTTGCAGTGGCGCTTGAGCTGGTAGTAGGCGGGATGGCCGACGTTGTCGGCGGGGCAGATGACGGCGTCGGCCTGGCCCAGCAGTTCCGGCAGGCGGGCGAGCGCTTCCTGCTTGCCGCCGTCGTGGTAGATGAACTGGCCGCCGGCCTTTTCCACCAGTTGCCGGTATTTCGCCTGCAGGTTGATGCGGCCGCCCACGCAAAGCAGGCGCTGGCCGCGCAGTTCGGGGCCGGGGCAGGCGTCGTGCAGGGCGCAATCGCCGCAGTCCCGTTCCTCCAGCAGCAGACGTTCCAGGGCGTCGCGTCCGTTGCGCGCCTGGCGCAGGGCTTCATCCAACCCGCGGTGCTCTTCGCCGAGGCTGGCGAGACGCTGCTCCAGCGCTTCCGCGCGCTCCGCCTGGCGAGCCAGGGCGGCGGCCCGTTCCTCACTGGCGGCGAGCCGCCGTTCCAGGTCGGCCAGGGCGCGGCCCGAGGCCAGGTCATCCACCCGGCGGCGCAGGTCGTCGTTTTCCCGCGCCTTTTCCTCGGCCGCGGCCATGGATTTCTCCAGATAGCGGATGCGGGCCGCGCGCTGGGCCAGTTCGCGCTCGCTTTTCTCGCCGGCGCGCCGCAGTTGCGCCTGCATGCGCCGCACCTCCTCCTCCAGTTCGGCGACGCGCATCAGGTCGGCGCGTACCCCGGCGCCGACCTGATGCGACAGCATGTGGATGTCTTCGTAGACCTGCTGGGCCAGTTCAGGCGTGGCGGCACGGCAGGACGCCACGCCCCACAGGGCGCCGGCCGCTTCGCCGCGCTCCAGGGCCGCGTTCCAGACCTCGCGCGCCGCCGTCTCGCTTTTGGCCTTGGCGAAACGGCCGACCCACAGGGCATGCCGCCGGTCGAGCGCCTTCTGTACCGCCTCGGAGACGGGATTGCGGCCCTTGCAATGCGAGACCACGGTGACGTGAGCCTCGTAATCGCTGGCGCTTTCCGGGATCACCCCGTGCTTGCGCGCCAGGGCGCGCACCTCGGGCATGGACAGGCAGGTGCCGACGATGGGGCAGAGCAGTTTGTGCTCGAGTTCCCAGATGCGCGGCGGCAGCTTGCTGGCGCGGTGGGCGGGAGCGGCGGCCGCGCGCACGTCGGTGGCGTCTGCTTCAACGATGGGTTCGTCTCGGCCCATGAAGCGCGCGGTCCAGGCCTTGACCAGGTCTTCCTGGGGACGCCAGCCGGGTAGTTCGATGCTCAACGGATTGCCCTCCCACTCGCGGAATGTGGCACGGGGCGATGAGTGGGGTTGCTCATGCGGCTTCTCCCAGGCATTCCCAGATCAGCCAGGGGGCGCGCCGCGCCTGCAAGCGCGGGGCCGGAGCCGGGCGAACCCGCGCATCGCGGGTCTCCAGGCTTTCCAGCACCTCCACCAGCAGGCGGCAGCGCTCGCCCAGCTCGGCATCCACTGCGGGGTCATGGGCCATGTGGCCGAGCAGCAGGCTGGCCAGATGGGCGGAACGCGGTCGCCCGGTCTGCATGTAGCAGGCCAGGTGTTCCAGCACGGCGGCCATCAGGTCGGGACGGTTGTCGGTGGTGGTGGGGGTGGTCATCGGTTCACCCCACCTGATGCTCTGCGGCCGTCTGCGACGACGGGTCCTGGGCGCGGGGGGTTTCCAGCGGCACCAGGGTGTATACCGCCACCACCATCGCGACAAACAAGGCCATGCCGAAGGCGCTGCCGCGGAGGACCCAGATCAGAGTGTTCAGCCATTCCATATCCGTCTCCTGAGAATCTGCTTGAGATCGGCTGGCTGGGACGGCGTCCTGGCTGGCTGCTGCATGACCCGTCTCCGCCATGGGCGAATAGGGAAGCTTGTGGTGAATATTAAACGAGAACGATTCTCAGAAGCAAGGGTTTTTTGTGGGGGTCGTTGGGGTTAAATCTGTTGCAGGCAGTCTCGGGGGAGATTGGTGGTCCGATGCGCGGGCGCGTCCGCGGCCGGAAAAAAAAGCGGGCCAGCGGCCCGCTCGGTTGGTCCAGCGAGGACGCGTCAGGATCCGAATTCGCCCATGGCGCTTTGCAGGTAGTTCTGCAGGCCCACCTTGTCCAGCAGTTCGAGTTGCGTTTCCAGGTAATCGATGTGCTCCTCGGTGTCCTCCAGGATGTCGTCGAGGACTTGCCGGGATACGTAGTCCTTGATGGATTCGCAGTAGGCGATGGCCTCGACGTAGAGTTCGCGACCGCCGAGCTCCAGCTTGAGATCACCGGCCAGGCACTCGGGCACGTTCTCGCCGATGTGCAGCTTGTTCAGGGTTTGCAGGTTGGGCAGGCCTTCGAGGAAGAGGATGCGCTCGATGAGCTTGTCGGCGTGCTTCATCTCCTCGATGGATTCCTCGTACTCGTGCTTGCCGAGGGCGTTGAGGCCCCAGTTCTTGTACATGCGGGCATGCAGGAAATACTGGTTGATGGCGGTCAGTTCCACCGCCAGCGCCTTGTTCAGCAGCTGGATGACTTTCTTGTCGCCTTTCATGGGGGCTCCTTGTCCGTGGGTGCGGGGCGTCCTGGGGGAGCGGCGGGCCGGTGGCTGGGCGGTTGGGTGGCTTGGCTAATGGGCTGGCTGCCGCGTGGTCCGGCTGGGAGCCGGTGCGCACCGATTATAGACAAGGCGAAAGACGATATCCTCCATGACGGAGGTATGGGGAACGCGAGCGCGGTGCTTGAGCTTTCGACTTGCGCTCAGCCCGCGCAGGCCATGCCCCGTGCCTCAGCCGGGCAGTTGCGGCACTCCTTGAGGATGCCATGCGCGCAGCGCGCGCATTTGCCGCATTCCGAGGCCACGCCCAGGTGTTCACGCAGCGCGCTGAGGGAATGCACGCCCTGTTCGACGGCATCGCGAACCTGTTTTTCCGTTACCGCCTGGCAGATACAGACATACATGGCATGGCTCCGATGGGGAGGTGGCGCAAGTCTGTCGCTAATGAGAACGGTTGTCAATATGTTTAATTGGGGCGCTTGCCCCAGCTGGGGGGGGGCGGTTCAGGCCAGGGCCGGGGAGGCAGGCTTGCCGGCGGCGGCGCGAGTGAAGTCCTCGAGCAGGCGCCGCACGAAACCCTCCTCCAGATCGGCGGTGATGAAGACGAAACGGCTGCGTCGGTCGTCGTCCGGCCACTCGCGCAGTTCGGCCGGCGGATAGAGCACATGCTGCACGGCGTGCAGCACCACCGGGGCGTCCTTGCCGGCGACGTGGACGATGGCTTTCATGCGCAGCAGGTTCTCCGCGCGGAACGCCTGCAACATTTCCAGGGCGGCGGCCAGACCGTCCCAATCCAGGGGTTCGTCGAAACTGAGGCTGAAGGCGCGGATGCGGCCGTCATGGCCGTCCGCCGGTTGCGGCCGTGCCTTGCCGCCCAGCGCGCCGCGCGCGACCGGCCGATAACGCGCGTGGGCCAGCCATTGCTCGACGTCCGCGTGCTTGTCGCGGGCGTTGAACAGGCCGACATCGAGGATCAGCGCGGGGTCGATGGCGCCGTGCGTGACGATATGTCGGGGCGCGGCGGGATTGAGCGAGGCCAGGCGATTCTCCAGCGCGGCGCGCGCCTCGGGCGTGGCCTGGTCGGTCTTGGTGAGCAGCAGGCGGTCGGCCACCGCCACCTGGCGCCGCGCCTCCGAGTAGGCGTCGAGCTGTTGCCGAGCGTGCGCGCAGTCCACCGTGGTGATGACGCCGTCCATGCGATGGCGCGCGGCGATCCAGCGGTCGTTGAGCAGCACGTCGAGAATGGGGGCGGGGTCGGCGATGCCGGTGGTCTCGATGATCACCCGGCGGTAGGCCGGCAGCGTGCCGCCGCGCGCCATATACAGGTTCTTCAGGGTGGGGCCGAGCGAGCCCTGCACCTGGCAGCAGACGCAGCCGCCTGAAAGCAGCGCCAGGGGGCCGCGCGTGTCCTCCAGCAGTTGATGGTCCAGGCCGATCTCGCCGAATTCGTTCATCACCACGGCGGTGAGCGGCTCCCGGCGCAGCAGTTGATTGAGCAGGGTGGTCTTACCGCTGCCCAGGAAGCCGGTGAGCAGGGTGACGGGGAGGAGGTCGGCGGTGGTCATCGGGCGGTCGGCAGGCGGCGGGTCAGGCCGCCGATTCTATCTCCCGCCGACCGCGCCACGCCGGCGACTAATTGCGCCGCGCCTTGGCCGGCTTCGCCGCCGCCGCGCCGTCCTCCAGCAGCGAACGCAGCATCCAGGCGTTCTTCTCATGTACTTCCATGCGCTGCGTGAGCAGGTCGGCGGTGGGCTGGTCGTCGGCCGCATCGGCCACCTTGAAGGCGGCGCGGGCGGTGCGCGTCACCGCTTCCTGGCCGGCCACCAGTTGCCGGATCATGTCGTGCGCCGAGGGCACGCCTTCCTCTTCCTTGATGGAGGACAGTTCCACGTAGCGCTTGTAGGAACCCGGCGCCGGATGGCCCAGGGCGCGGATGCGCTCGGCGATCAGGTCGAGGGCGTTCCACAGTTCCGTGTACTGCTGCATGAACATGATGTGCAGGGTGTTGAACATGGGCCCGGTCACGTTCCAGTGGAAGTTGTGGGTCTTGAGATACAGGATGTAGCTGTCCGCGAGCATCCTGGAGAGGGACTCCGCGATGCGGGCGCGGTCCTTGTCGCCGATACCGATATCGATGGCCATGCTGTGCTCCTTGTAGTTGAGCCTCTCGGCTGAGAGGGAGGTTGAATCGCTTCACGCCTTCATTTAAGACCAGGCGGAGGCGTTGGTGAAATGAATATAATCTTTCGCATCAATCAATGATGTAGATCGCAACCGCCATGACCCTGCAAGAACTGCGCTATCTCGTCGCCCTCGCCGACAGCGGCCACTTCGGCCAGGCCGCCGAGACCTGCTTCGTCAGCCAGTCCACCCTGTCGACCGGCCTCAAGAAGCTGGAGGATTACCTGGGAGTGATCCTGTTCGACCGTTCCCTCAAGCGGGTGGTCCCCACCCCCATCGGCCGGGAGATCGTCGAGTCGGCCCGCCGCATCGTCGAGGAGGCGGCCCATATCCGCGAGGTGGCCAGCTACGCCAGGGACCCCATGGAGCGCACCGTGCACCTGGGCGTGATCCCCACCCTGGGGCCCTATTACCTGCCCCACGTGCTGACCCGGGTGCGCGAGGCGCATCCCGGTCTGCGCCTGCTGCTGCGCGAGGAGATGACGCCGCACATGCTGGCGCACCTGGCCGAGGGCAAGCTGGATGCCGGCCTGCTGGCCCTGCCCATCCAGGATCCCACCCTGGAGGTGAAAGCCCTGTTCAAGGAACCCTTCCTCGCCGCCATGCCCGCCGGGCATGCCCTGGCCAGGGCGAAATCGGTGGACATCGATGCCCTGGCGAAGGCCGGCCTGCTGTTGCTGGAGGAGGGTCACTGCCTGCGCGACCAGGCCCTCGACGCCTGCCACCTGCAAGGTTTGAAGAGCGAGGAGATACGCGCCACCAGCCTGGAGACCCTGCGCCAGATGGTCGCCATGGGCCTGGGCGTGACCCTGATGCCCGCCCTGGCCTGCGCGGATTCATCGCCGGTCACGGCGTCGGTGAAGCTCAAGCCCCTGGCCAAGCCGGGCGCTTCGCGCAGCATCGGACTGGTCTGGCGCCGCCGCTCGCCCCTGGCCTACAGCATGGAGCGCCTGGCGGAGACCCTGGCCGCCAGCCTGCCGCCGCATACCTTGCCGGTGAAATAGGTCATCCATGAAAAACGCCCGTCTCCCGGAGGAGGCGGGCGTCGCGGACACCCGAAGAAAACCGGTTAGCCGAAGGGCTTCGGCTTCGGCGTGTCGTTGGTGGAGGGCGGCAGGATGGGCAGCTTGAAGTCGGGCTGCTTGCCGGTGAGGGTCTTCAGGAAGGCGACGATCTGGGCGATCTCATCCTTGCTGTAGGTGCGGCCCAGTTGCAGCTTGCCCATGATGTCCACCGCCTCTTCCAGGGTCCAGACGGCGCCGTCGTGGAAGTAGGGATAGGTCATTTCCACGTTGCGCAGGGTGGGCACCTTGAACTTCATGCGGTCGGCGTCCTTGCCGGTGAGGCCGGCGACGCCCTGGGCCTTGTTCTTGGTGTCGTACTCCTTGACCAGGCCCATTTTCTGGAAGGACTGGCCACCCATCGCGGGACCGTAGTGGCAGGCGGTGCAGCCGCTGTTCTTGAACAGCTCGTAGCCCGCTTTCTCCTGCGCCGTCAGCGCCTTCTTGTCACCCTTCAGCCACTTGTCGAAGCGGGAATCGGGGGTGACCAGGGTCTCCTCGAAGGCGGCGATGGCATCAGTGACCATGTCGATGTTGACCTTGTCCTTGCCGAATGCCTTCTTGAACTCGGCCTTGTAGGCGGGAATCGAGTTGAGCACGTCCACCGCCAGTTCATGCGTGAAGGCCATCTCGCCGGGGTTGGCGATGGGGCCGCCGGCCTGCGCCTTCAGGTCCTTGGCGCGGCCATCCCAGAATTGGGCCAGGTTCAGGCTGGAATTCAGCACGGTGGGGGCGTTGATCGGGCCTTGCTGCCACCTGTCGCCCACCGAGGTCGGGATGTTGTCCGTACCCCCCATCGACAGGTTGTGGCAGGTGTTGCAGGACATGATGCCGGACCTGGACAGGCGGGGATCGAAATACAGCTTCTTGCCCAGTTCCACCATGGCGGGATTTTTGGGTTTGTGGGCCTGGATGGGCTGGATGGGCTCATCGGCGGAAGCGGCATGCCAGGCGAATGCCGTGGTGGAGGCCACGAGGGCCACGAATAGACTGCGCAGTTTCATGAAGCTCTCCTATGCGTGAGGGGCAATCGAAGACAGCGGGAATTGTTCCAATCGAAGGATTAGAACAGATATAAATATCCCCTTTATGATTGACCAAGGTCAAGCATTATTTCCATGGGCCTGATAGGGGCACTCGACCCGCCCCTTGCGGCGGCGGGACCGCCGTCGGACAGGGCCGGATACAATGCAGCGCACCGCCACACCCCACCGCCATGGCCGATTCCACTCTGCACAAGGGCGCCGCGAAAACCGCCCGCATTCCCATCAAGGTCGTGTCCAAGCCGCGCCTGAAACTGCCCGCCTGGATCAAGGCGCAGGCGCCGGCCGGGCCGGAGGTGGCGCGCATCAAGACCCTGCTGCGCGAAGCCCGCTTGCACAGCGTCTGCGAGGAGGCGTCCTGCCCCAATCTCGGCGAGTGCTTTCGCCATGGCACCGCCACTTTCATGATCCTGGGCGACCTCTGCACCCGCCGCTGCCCGTTCTGCGACGTCGGCCACGGCCAGCCGCTGCCGCCCGACCCCGACGAGCCCGCCCACTTGGCGCGAACCCTGGCGGCGATGGGACTGAAGTACGTGGTCATCACCAGCGTCGACCGCGACGATCTCCGGGACGGCGGCGCCGCCCACTTCGCCGCCTGCATTCGCGCCGCGCGCGCCGCCACGCCGGCGACGCGCATCGAGGTCCTCACCCCCGATTTCCGCGGCCGCCTGGAACTCGCGCTCGACCTCCTCGCCGCCGATCCGCCGGACGTGATGAACCACAACCTGGAAACCGTGCCGCGGCTGTACAAGGCCTGCCGGCCGGGGGCCGACTACGCGCATTCCCTGCGCTTGTTGCGGGATTTCAAGCAACGTTGCCCGGACGCGCCCACCAAGTCCGGCCTCATGCTGGGCCTGGGCGAGACGGATGCGGAGGTGCTGGACGCGCTGCGCGACCTACGCGCGCACGATGTCGACATGCTGACCCTCGGCCAATACCTGCAACCCTCGTCCCACCATCTGCCGGTGGAGCGCTTCGTGCCGCCGGAACAGTTCGCCGAGTTCGCGCGCGTCGCTCGGGAGATGGGCTTCAGGAACGTCGCCAGCGGCCCCCTGGTGCGTTCCAGCTATCACGCCGACCGGCAGGCGGAAATCTCCTAGGCCGGGCGGCGCGGCCGCGCCTCAGGTGCGGTATTCCGCGTTGATCTTCACGTAGTCGTAGGAGAAGTCGCAGGTCCACACGGTGGCGACGGTGTTGCCCCGGGCCAGGTCGACGCGCACGGCGATCTCCGGGGCGGCCATGACGCGGGCGCCCTCGGCTTCCTGGTAGGAGGCGGCGCGGCCGCCGTTTTCCGCGACCAGCACGTTGCCCAGCCAGAGGCGGATGCGGCCCACGTCCAGGTCCTCGATGCCGGCGTAGCCGACGGCGGCGAGGATGCGGCCGAGGTTGGGGTCGGAGGCGAAGAAGGCGGTCTTCACCAGGGGCGAGCGGGCGATGGCGTAGGCCACCTGCTTGCACTCGGCCTCGTCCTTGCCGCCTTCGACGCGCACTTCCATGAACTTGGTGGCGCCCTCGCCGTCGCGCACGATGGCCTGGGCGAGCTGCACCATGACCTCGGTGACGGCGGCCTGCAGGCTGGCGAAGCGGGGATCGCCGTCATACATGATCACCGGCGCCGGGGTGGTGCCGGTGGCGATGAGGATGCAGGAATCGTTGGTGGAGGTGTCACCGTCGACGGTGATGCAGTTGAAGGACTGGTTGACGGCGTGGCGCAGGATGGCTTCCAGGGCCTCGCAGGACACCGGCGCGTCGGTGGCGAGGAAGGACAGCATGGTGGCCATGTTCGGGTGGATCATGCCGGAGCCCTTGGCGATGCCGGTCACCGCGAACTCCACGCCGTCCAGAGCCACCTTGCGGCTGGCCGCCTTGGCGACGAGGTCGGTGGTCATGATGGCCTCGGCGGCGGCGGCCCAGTTGGCGGGCTTGAGGTCGGCGACGGCGGCGGGCAGGGCGTTGATCAGCTTGCCCACCGGCAGGGGTTCCAGGATGACGCCGGTGGAGAAGGGCAGCACCTGTTCCGGCAGCATGCCCAGCTCGGCGGCGACGGCGGCGCAGGTCTCGCGGGCGCGGGCGAGGCCGTCGGCGCCGGTGCCGGCGTTGGCGTTGCCGGTGTTGACCACCAGGGCGCGGATGCCTTTCTCGTTGTGCAGATGCTCCTGGCAGACGGTGACCGGGGCGGCGCGGAAGCGGTTCTGCGTGAACACGCCGACGACTTCCGAGTCGGCGGCGAGGCGCATCACCAGCACGTCGCGGCGGCCGGGCTTCTTGATGCCGGCGCTGGCGATGCCCAGTTCGACACCGGGAACGGGCAACAGGGAGTGGGGATCGGGGGCGGACAAATTGACGGGCATGACGTGCTCCGGGAGAGGGTCAGGAATCGGCGCTGGAAACCTCGGCGGCTTCCGTCGGCAGGGTGAAGCAAAAGCGGGCGGGGCGGACGCGGTCCAGCCACAGCCGGCCGCCGTGGGCTTCCACCAGGGTGCGGCTGATGGCCAGGCCGAGACCCATGCCGTCGGCCTTGCTGGTGGCGAAGGATTCGAACAGCTTGTCCTCCATGTCCGCGCGCACGCCGGGGCCGTTGTCGGCGACGCAGACGCAGACCTGGTCGGCGCCCTGCCGCGTCACCTCGATCTTGATGTCGCGCCACAGGCTGGGCTGTTCGCCGAGGGACTCCACCGCGTTGGCCAGCAGGTTGTGCAGCACGGTGCCCATCTGCACGCGGTCGGCGTGGAGGCGCGGCAGCCCGGGTTCGAACAGGGTCTGCACGGCGATGCCCTGGCGCTCGGTACGTCGGCGCACGTGCGCCAGGCTCTCCTCCACCAGGGCCTGGGCGGTGAAGCTCTCGGGGCGCAGGCCGCCGCCACGGAAGAACTCGCGCAGCCGGCGCATGACGCGACCGGCGCGATTGGCTTCGCGGTCGATCTTGTCCAGGGTGTCGGCGAGCAGTTCGGCGTGGCGCGCGGGGTCCTGCAGCATGCTGCGGCCGGCGCGCGCGTAGTTGGCCACCGCCACCAGCGGCTGGTTCAGTTCGTGCGCGATGGCCTGCGCCATTTCGCCGGCCGCCGCCAGGCGCATGGCCTGGTTGAGCTCGGCCTCGCGTTGCAGCAGGCGTTCCTCGGCGGTGCGCCGGGTGCTCACCGCCAGCCCCAGGAACAGGCCGGTCACCGCCAGGCCGAGCATGAGCATCTGGAATTCCACCACCGTCACCACTTGCAGGCCGCGCCATTCGAGGATGGCGTTGATGCCGATGTGGCAGGCGGCGAGCGCCACGGTGGCGCCCTGGATGCCGTAGCGCATGGCGGTCCAGATCAGGGGCAGGAACAGCAGATAGAAGAACTTGAACTCGTCGGTGTACTTGAGGGCGAAGATCACCCACAGGGCGAGAGCGATGGCCAGGGCCTGCAACACCATCTCGCGTTCCGGGCGGAAGGCGTTCCAGTCGTCGCGCGCGTGCACCAGCACCAGCGGAGAGATGACCAGCAGGCGGATGAGTGCGCCCACCCAGTAGTTGACCAGATCGGCGAGCCAGGCCCACACATCGGGGGCCGCCTCCGGGCTGCGCGAGAACACGTGCACGCCGGAATCGAGCCAGGCCGCCAGTACCGCCACCAGCAGGAACCAGGACAGATCGCGCTGGCTGGAGAGCTGCGGATCAAAGCGCAAACCGCGCAGCAGCCAGGCTGCCAGGGCCATCAGGCCGAGCATGAGCAGGGTGGCGGCCCACAGCGCCGGCAGCCATTCGGCAGGCAGGCCATAGAGTGGGATCCCCGCGAGGAAGGTGACGACGATCAGGAAGGGCGCGTAATGCAGCCCGTACAGCAGCAGAAAGGCCAGGGTCAGGCCGGGTGGCGGCGTCCACGGCGCCAGGGCCAGGGGCAGGATGGTCTGCGGGTTGCTGAGCGCATCCAGCGCCATGCTGCCGATGCCATAGGCGAGCAGGACCTTCCAGGAGATCGCGAACGAGGTATCCGGAGGGGCGCTGCGCTTGGAGCCTGATTCAGCAGGCGAGTCCATGCAGCCCGCACAGATGGCGTTTGGCCACGGCCAGCACGATCCACAGCCAGAACAGCAGGAAGAAGGCGATCAAGGGCACGTGCGCGTCGATGATGAAGCGGGGCAGGACGAAGCGCGTCGCCTTGACCACTGGCGCGGTGACCGCCTGCAGGACCTTGTAGAAGATGTTCTGGTGGCGGTACTTGCCCGCCAGCAGGGCGAGCACGCCCTGGCCCAGGAGTGCGAAGCCGGCGACCTCCACGAGGACGCGCAGGATGGACACCAGCAGGAGATCGAGGGGCATGGAGGTGGCGGATGGGATCGATGGAAGTGCGCATTTTATCTTGCCGAGCGCTGCCGACGCCGGGAAAATCGCGCTTCCATCCGCCGACCGCCACCATGAACTTCGACCATTTTCGTTACACCCTGCGCGCCATCGTTTTCGACTGGCTGCGCATGCCGGACAAGTCCGCGGAAGCCTATGTCGAAAGCTTCCGCGCCAATCCGCGCGACGTCCGCGCGGCCCGCAGCATCGGCTGGATCCACGCGCAGAAGAAGCGCTGGTCGGCGGCGGCGGAGTGGTTCGACAAGGCCCTGGCGCTGGAGCCGGAGGATGCCAACACCTGGTACAACCTGGGTTACGCGCTCGAGCAACTCGGCAACCCCGAGGGCGGGCTGGCCGCCCTGCGCCGCGCCGTCGAGCTGAACCCCAAGCACGACCTGGCCTGGTACGGCATCGGCATGATGCACGCCCATCGGGGCGATCACGTCGCTGCCGCCGAGGCGCTGGAACAGGCCGCGACCTTGCAGCCGATGAACGGGGTGGCCTGGTATGCCCTGGGCATGGCCCGCTACCACAACAACCAGCCGGACAAGGTGGAGGCCGTCATCCGCCATCTGGTGGACTACGAGCCGCAGACCGCGAAGCGCCTGGTGCATGACGCCCAGCGCAGCGACTTGCAGCATCTGGTCGCCCATCTCGGCGGGCGCTGAGCGCCGCCGGGCGGCGGTTTATCAAGGTTTATCCGGACCCGAGCGCCGACCCCAGCATGCGCAGTAGTTCCGGCAGGTCGCGGGCGCGCATCTTTTCGCGCATGCGCGACTTGAACACCTCCACCGTGCGCGGGCTGATGCCCAGGGTGGAGGCGATTTCCCGATTGCGCACGCCCGCCGCCACGAGTTCCAGCACCTGACGTTCGCGTTCCGTCAGACGGGCCAGGCGGCTGGTGAAATCCTCATCCTCCACATGGGCGAGGTCGAGCGCGGGGGTTTCGCTCATGCCGCCGGTCGGAGCGGCGCGCCGCGCCCGGCCGGACGCTGGTAGCGCGGCGAAGCGGACGGCGCCGGCCCGCGCATGGGCAGGGTCTTCAGCACCTTGAGCTCGTCCAGCCAGCACGCCTCGTCGTCCCGCTCGCAGACCAGCAAACGACCGCTGTGCGCGGGATTCTTGGCGCGGTGATAGCGCAGGTGGATGTGCGCGTCGTCGACCATCAGGATTTCGATCTTGCCGCTGGCGTGCGACATGACGAAGCGGGCTCGCCGCGCCAGGCCGGCGCCCCAACTCAGCGCCGCCTGGAACAGATACCAGCCCTCGACGATGGGCACCCGGTAGGGATCGTTGCCGGAGGTGGGGCGGCCCTGGAACAGGTAGTAGGGCGTGCAGCCGATCCACGACAGCCGGCGGAACAGCTCGGACAGCACCGCCGCGTCGTCGTTGACGCCGCGGATGATGGGGCACTGGTTGGTGAGGATGACGCCGCTGCGCGTCAGCCGGTCCAGCGCGCGCAGCGCGGTGTCGGTGAGTTCGCGCGGATGGTCGAAGTGGGCCATCAGGTAGATGCGTTTGTCGGCCGTCGAATGGAGCGCCAGCATCTCCAGCAGCGCGTCGTCGTCGAGGATGCGGGCCGGATTGAAGGCGGGCATCTTGCTGCCCAGGCGGATCACCCGCACGTGCGGGATCCGCCGAAGCGCGGCGATGATCTCGCTCAGCCGGCGCGTGCTCATGATCAGCGGATCGCCGCCGGTGAGCAGCACGTTGCTGATTTCCGGGTGGGCGGCGATGTAGGCGATGCCGGCGCTCACGTCCTTGCTCACCTCGTCGTTGCCGTCCATGAACAGGCGCTTGCGGAAGCAATAGCGGCAATAGCCGCCGCACACCTCGTTGCAAAGCAGCAGGGCGGTATCCGGGTACTTGTGCTGGATGCCCTGGCCCACCGTGTTGGCGGACTCGTCGCTGGCATCCAGGCGTCCCCAGTCGTTGAGCTCCTCGATGCGGGGCAGGATGAGCTGGCGGATGGGATCGCGGGGATCATCCCAGTCGATCAGCTTGAGGTAGTAGTCGGTGGCGCGGAACACGTAGCGTTCCTCCACCAGGCGCATGGCGGCCTTGTCCGATTCGGTGAGTTGCGGGATATGGTCGATCCGGCTGATGTATTTCATGGCAGTGGCCTCGACTGGCGCCGACTCCGCGGCAGGACGGCTCAGTCTAGGCGGGTGGGAGTGCGGCCAAATCGGTGCATTTCCGTAAGAGCATCCCGTACGCGCAAGTGAGCGACGGGACAGCGGAAATTACTGCCCTATGTCCAAGTTTGAGCTCTTCAAGGCCCCCTGAAGATGAAATACACCGCCCCCAGCAAGCACAGCCCCGCCCACAGGTAATTCCAGCTCAGCGGTTCCTTCATATAGAGCAGGGCGAAGGGCACGAACACGCTGAGGGTGATGACTTCCTGCAGGATCTTGAGCTGGGGCAGGGTGAGCTGGGTGTAGCCGATGCGGTTGGCGGGTACCTGCAGCAGGTACTCGAACAGGGCCACGCCCCAGCTCAGCAGGGCGGCGATCCACCAGGGCTTGTCGTTGAGGTGCTTGAGGTGGGCGTACCAGGCCACCGTCATGAACAGGTTGGACAGGGCCAGCAGGACGACGGTCTGCAGCAGAGTGGTGTTCAGTGGCAAGGTCATGGCACGGGCTCCGTGGGAACGTCCATGATAGGGGCCGCCGGGCGCCGCGCGGTGATCAGCAGGTTGCGCGGCGTCAGTTCGCGTCCGCAGAACTCGGCCAGACGCACGCGGTAGCCGTGGCGCGCGAGGTAGAGGGCGCGATCGAGCGCCAGCCAGATTTCCAGGGGCCGGCGGAAGACGAGGCGGGCGAGTTCCAGGCGGCGTACCTCTCCCAGACGATGCCAACCTGTCGCTTCCCAGGCGGACCAGTCTTCTCCCCCGGCCGCGGCGCATCCCTCCCGTGCCGCCAGGCGGCCGATCCAGGCGGCGAAGCCGGCCGCCATCCAGGCGGCGGGCACCGGCTTGAAGGTCTTGTCCCGTGCCACGCCGCGCGCCGCCCGCCATTCCAGGAAAGCCAGCTTCCAGGCCTGGGCGCGGTCGCGCTGGCGACGCTCGCGGGCGCCGGCGGTGACGGTCTCGGTCACCGCCAGGTGCAGTTCGTCGCGCGACAGACGCAGGTTCGCGTCCGCGTTGAGGGGCCGATAGTCGGGCGTGGCGATGCGGTAGTAGCAACAGGGCGCCAGGTCGAGGGCCGGCGCTCTATGCTCCACCGCGCCGCGCAGCAGGGCCAGGTGCAGGTCGCCGCAGGCGTGCAGGGCGAGGGCGTGGCGGCCGGCAAGGTGATCGACGCTGGCGGGCGCCAGGGCGTCGGCGTGCACGAAGACCTGCTCGACGTCCCCGGCGAGCCGCTCGCCCTCGGCGCAGAGTTCGCCGTCCCATTCCAGGCTGGTGACGGGAACCCCCCAGCGCCGGGCCAGATGGCGGCCCAGATGGCCCTTGCCGGCGCACCATTCCAGCACGGGGTGGTCGAGCCGCCCCACACCGGCGGCGAAGGCGCCGATCTGGGCGCGCTTGCGACCGGGCACGTGGCGCGCCGTGTCTTCGTCCACGGCCTCCGCCGTTTCGTCCAGACGCGACAGTTCGATCAGTGGGTGGAGTTGCAGGAGTTCCGGCAGGAAGCGGCCGGCGAGGTCGATGAGGGCGCGGTTGTCGCCGGCCAGAGTCTCCACCTCCGCGTCCGCCAGGGCCAACAGATGCGCCGCATAGTCGGCATGCGCCGCGCACCAGGCCGGCCGGGGCACGTGGAAGGGCGCGGGCCGCCACAGATCGGCGTGGGCATTCAGCAGCGCGCCCAGGCACTGGAAGCGGCGCGCGTAGTCCACCTCGAGCGGCTGCTCCGGATTCATGCCGCCGCGCCCCGCGCCGCTCGCTTCAAGGCGCGATGCCGGGCCTTGATGTGCTGCGCCAGCACGAACCCCACCAGGGGCAGCGTCATGGCGGCGGCGAGGAACAGCCAGTGCGCGCCGAGATGGTCGACCACCGGCGCGCCCAGGCCGGCGCCCGCGGCCTGACCCAGGAAGAAACAGAAGGCGAACAGGGACAGGGCGGTGCCGCGGGCCTGCGGCGCCATCTGGCTGGCCAGGGTCTGCAGGGTGTTGTGCAACTGGTAGAAGCCCAGGCCGAGCAGGCCGCAGGCCAGCACGCCCCAGCCCCAGTCGGCGGCAAGTGCAAGGATCAGGAAAGCCAGGCCCAGCAGCAGGCCACCCAGCCGGGCCAGGCGACGCGGTCCCAGGGCCCGCACCCAGTGCGCCGCGAACAGGGTATAGCCGAGCCCGCCCAGGCCCATCGCCGCCACCACCAGGCCGGCGTGGAACAGGGAGATGCCGAAGCGCTGGTGCAGGTAGGCGGGAATGAAAGTCATGATGCCGAAGGTGGCGATGGCCTCGACGAAGATCAGGGCGAGCACGAAGCGGCCGTGCGCCTGGCCCAGCACCAGGCGATAGCGGCCGGGCACCCGCGCCGGCGCGGCCGAGGTGGCATGCTGCCCGCGCAGGGCGGCGAGCAGCAGCAGGCCGACCACCAGGTAGAGGCCGGCGAGGAACACGAAGCCCCAGCGCCAGCCCAGGTGTTCCGCGAAAAAGCCGCCGATGGCGTGGCCGCTGACCAGGCCGATGATCTGGCCGGTCATGAAGCGGGCCAGCGTGGCCTGGCGGTGCTCCATGCTCACCGCGTCGCCGATCCAGGCCAGCGACAGGGGAATCAGCGCGGCGGTGGTGGCGCCGTTCAACGCCCGCGCCAGGGCCAGCAGGTCCAGGCTGGGACTGGCGGCGCAGGCGACGGCGCCGACGGTGGAGGCCAGGCAGGCGAAGGTGACCACACGCAGCTTGCCGTAGTGGTCGCCGAGCGGGCCGAACAGCAGTTGCAACAAACCGTAGGCCAGGCCGGTGGCGGTGACGACGATGGCCGCACCGCCGACGGTGGTGCGGAAGTCCGCCGCCAGCGCCGGCAGCATGGGGTCGACCAGGCGCAGGGCGGCGGAACTGGCGAAGGCGGCGCAGGCCAGCAGGAAGACAATCCGATCCACGCGGGAACCGGGAAGCGGCGCAGGCATGAATGCTCGCCGGCTGGCTTATCCCCGCATCAGGGCAAACAGCGCGATGACCAGCAGCACGCCGCCGCCCAGCAGCGTCATGCCGGCCAGGCGCTTGAAGCCGGTGCGCAAGCGGTCCAGCTCGCCAGGCGGGACGGACTCGTGCTCCGCTGTGGCCGGAGCCGGGCCGCTCGCGGCCAGCGCATCCGCCACCCACTGACGCAGGCGGGATTCTTCCGGCCGGGATTCGTCCAGGCGCGCTTCCAGGGTGGCCCACTCCGCGCGCAGGGCCGCCAGGTCGGCCGCCACCTCGCGCGCAGCCGCCTCCGCACTCGCCTCGGCGTCGGTCCGTGAGGCCGGCTGCGGGGCCGCTTCCAATCCGGCGAAGCGCGTTTCGAAATCGACGCGAACGCCGCGCAGTTCTTCGCCCAGCCGGCCGACTTGCTCGCCGACGCGGGCCAGCTCCCGCCGGACGGACGCGGTCTCCGCCGCCAGTTCCGCGGCCTGTGCGTCCAGCCTGGCCAGCAGGGCCTCGCGCAAGGTGGCGAACTCGGCGGCCTGGCTGTCGCCGCGTGCCTGCTGGCCGGCCAGGCCGGCGGCGAGACGCTGTTCCAGGTCGGTCGTCAGCGCGGCCAGGTCCGGCGCGGGTCGCGCCGCCAGGTCCGTCAGTCGCAGGTTCAGTTCGTCGAGGTTCGCGGCCTGCGCCGCCAGGCGTTCGTCGACCTCCGTCCGCAGCGCGGCCACGGCGCTCTCCACCAGGGCGCCGACCTCGACGCGGGGTTCCGCCGGCGGCGGCGCCGCGGCGACGGCGATTTCGGCGCGCGACGGCAGCGAGGCGAGCAGCGATTCCAGCGCCTCGGTGGCGGGCGGCTTGGTCATGGCGTCGAGGGCGCCGGCCTGCCGCGCCTCCTCGACGAAACTCGCCTCGTCGTTGCCGCTGACGATGATGACGGGAATGTCGCGCATGGCCGGGCTGGCCTTGATGCGGCGGGTCACCTCGAAGCCGTCCATGTCCGGCATCATGTGGTCCATGAAAACCAGGTCGGGCGGCTGCCGCGCCAGCATGTCCAGGGCCTGCGGCCCCGATTCGGCGAGTTCCACCCGGATGCCCATAGCTTCCAGTTTTCTCTGCATGGTGAGGCGTCCGACCTTGGAATCGTCCACCACGAGTGCGCGCAGGTCTTGCATAGAGTTCCATCCTCCGGCAACAGGAGCCTGAACGTTACCACCGAACCCGCGCGCGGGCTTCAGGCCGACGTGCGGAGAGGCTGCCCACACCGCTTGCATGGTGATATCCTGCGCCGGCGCGTGCCGGCCCCGGTTCGCCCGGCGCGCTAATCAATTCCGCAAGGAGACCCCGTCATGATCACCGGCACCGTGCGCGACATCCTGGTACCCGTCGCCGAATTCCCCCGCATTGCCCACGACGCTTCGCTCAAGGATGCGTACGCCCTGCTGCATCGCCAGCACACCTCCGGTGGCTGGCGCTATCGGCACATGCTGGTGTTCGACGGCGAGAGCAAGGTGGTGGGCATCATCGGCCTGGTCGATCTGCTGCGCGCCCTGATGCCCGATTACATCCGGGCGACCCTGTCGCAACACGCGTTTAGCGGCGCCATGGTGGCCGACGCCTCCCTGTCCCTGCTCTGGCAGGAATCCTTCCCCGCCCAGTGCCGGCAGCTGGCCGAGGTCTCGGTCGCCAACCACATGGCTCCGGTACGGCACAGCGTGCGCACCGACGATCCCATCACGCGTGCCGCCTACCTGATGATCGCCCACCACGTGCACATGCTGCCGGTGCTGGAGGACGGCGTGGTAGTCGGCGTGGTGCGCATCGTCGACGTCTTCAACCAGGCCGCGACGGAGGTGCTGCGTGGCTGAATCCACCTCTCCCCGCATCGAGTCGGCGGGCCCGGCCTACGACTGGAAGAAGCTGTTCATCCTGCTGGCCGGCCTGGGCGTGTTCCTGGCGGTCTATTTCATGCCGGCCTGGCCGGACGCCATCGATCCCGGCGGCAAGAGCTTCACGCTGAGCCCGCAGGGCAAGGCCGCCATCGGCCTGTTCCTGCTGGCCGGCATCTGGTGGATCTGGGAGGTGATTCCCATCGGCGTCACCGCCATCGCCATAGGCGTGTTCCAGGCCCTGTTCATGATCCGCCCGGCCAAGGACGCCTTCCGCGACTTCATGGACCCCTCGGTGCTGTTCATCTTCGGTTCCATCGTCATCGGCCTGGCCTTCACCCAATCGGGCCTGACCCGGCGCATCGCCTACAAGATGCTGGCGGTGGCGGGAGAGAACACGCGCATGATCCTGCTCGGCTGCCTGGTGGTCACCGCCGCCCTGGCCCATCTGATGGCGCACACCGCCGTGGCCGCCACCATGTTCCCCATCCTGCTCGCCATCTACGCGCTGTACGGCGAGGGCGACAAGCAGACCAACTTCGGCAAGAGCCTGTTCATCGGCATGGCCTACGCCGCCGGCGCCGGTTCCATCATCACCTTCCTGGGCGCCGCGCGGGGGCCGGCGGCAGCGGGCATGTACAAGGAATTCACCGGCAACGAGATCGGCTTCTTCGAGCTGACCAGCTACATGTTTGTCATCGGCTGGCTCATGGTGTTCGCCATCTGGTTCTACCTGATCACTTTCCTGAAGCCGGAGAAGGACGCCATTCCCGGCCTCAAGAACACGGTCAAGCGCCTGGCCGACGGCCTGGGGCCGATGACGTCACAGGAAAAGACCGTGCTGGGCATCGTCTTCGGCGTGGTCCTGCTGATGTCGTTGAAGGGCGTGGTGCCCTTCCTGCAGCCCATCGACCGGGCGGCGCTGATGCTGTGTTCCACCCTGCTGTTCTTCATCGTCGGCATCCTCAGCGTGAAGAACCTGGAGGAGATTCCCTGGAACATCATCCTGCTGTTCTCCGGGGCCATGAGCATCGGCTTTTGTTTGTGGCAGACCGGGGCGGCGGAGTGGATGGCGGTGCAGTGGCTGGCCCTGCTCAAGGAGGCCCACTGGTTCGTGTTCGTCATGGGCATCTCCGCCTTCGTCCTGGTGCTGACCAACTTCATCATGAACGTAGCCGCCATCGCCATCGTCCTGCCGGTGGCCCTGGTCATCGCCAAGTACATGGGCGTGGCCCCGGACGTGGTGATGTACGCCTCCCTGGTCACCGCCGGCATGCCCTTCGTGCTGCTGATCGGTGCCGCGCCCAACGCCATCGCCTACGACTCCAAGCAGTTCTCCACCGGCGAATTCTTCCGCCACGGCCTGCTGCTGAGCCTGGTCCTGCTGGTGGTGCTGGCCCTGGCGGTGACACTGCTGTGGCCGCTGCTGGGCATGCCCATCCTGGTCGGGCAGTCCTGACGCCGCACCCCGGCGCCAAGCCGGGGCGCCCCGCGCTTATTTGCGCAGGAAGGAGAGAATTTCCTCCTGGGCTTCGGCCACCGAGCCACCCATCACTTCGGCTACGGTGCCACCCATCATGCTGCCGACATTGGCGGCCTTGATGTTGGTCACGTACACCTTGCCGTCGGATTTCTCGTAGACGCTGATAGTGCAGGGCATCATCACCGACACCCAGCGGTCCTCGTCGTTGGCCAGCAGCTTGCCGGCATGGTGCGGCTCGCACAGGTCGAGCAGGACGACCGGCGGCACCGTCGGCCCGCCGTGTTTACGGATGATCTGGTCCAGCCGCTTCGGCTCGCTCACGTTCCAGCCCTTCTGGCGGCCCTGGGCGGTGATGGTCTTGACGGTCTCCTCCAGACCATAGGGGCTGGCCCTTTCATCCACCATGGCCGAACGCATCATGGACGAGCAACCTGTGACGGACAGGGCAAGCGCGAACACGGCGCCGGTAGTGAATAGGGTGCGCATAAAAACCTCCTGCATGGGTAAGGGAAATCAAGGCGGCCGCGCGAGGCAACCGGGGATGTGAATATATTAGATTTTTCTAATATATTCGGGAAGCGCCGCATGGCCCGGCTCTCGATCCCGTCCCGGTCTTGCGGGGTATGCGCAACGCGTGCCGGAGAACAGCCGATACAGCCGCGGGCTGGAGGCTCTTCCTGGTCTATCCGACGACCGCAATGTACTTGCTGTCGTAAGTCAGGCAGGACGCGACCGGGAAGCCCTCGGCTTCAGGAGACGGCCAGCGCCAGACCAAAGAGTAGGGCGGAAAAGCGCAGCGCCTTCCGCCGAATGAAGCAGGCGCCATCACACTCCCCGCTCCCCCGCGAACACATCCTCCACACCCTGACCAGCCCAATCCGGCGCATAGATGCCACGCGCCACACAGCGATGGAAGGACGAATGCGGCCAGTCTTTCAAGCGGGTCACCAGGCCATGCTTCAAAGGATTGATGTGGACGTAATCCACATGCGCCGCATAATCCTGTTCGTCACGAATGGTGTGTTCCCAGAACCGACGCTGCCAGATCCCTCGCTCACCCTTGGCCGCACGTACCGCCGACAGGCGTTCGGCCTTGGGCAAGGACTTGGCGAAGGCGATCTTGATCGCCTTCCAGCGACCCGAATAGTCCGTGTCGTCGTCTGGCAGTGTCCAGACCGCGTGCATGTGATCAGGCAACACCACCCAGGCGTCGATGTGGAAGGGGCGGCGGGCGCGTACCGTCCGCACGGCATCGCGCAGATCCTGTATATGCGTGAAGAGCAGGGAACTGCCGCGCTCGAGCAGGTTGACGGTGAAGAAATAGGTGCCACCCGGAATGCGGTTGCGACGATAGTCCGGCATGACGGCATTGTGCGGTCTGGGTGCATACGGCGGAAGGCGCTGCGCTTTTCCGCCCTACCTGGGTGTATCAGTCGGTTTGTGAGCCCCAATGCCCAACGCTGATGGTCAGCCTAAGGCAATGCAATATTCTCATCCATCTACTCTCTTTCATCGCCGGCCCTCCGCGCGCAAACGGTCGATGACCGCCTTGACTTCGGCGCTGTCCCATTCGATGGCGGTATTCACCGAATAGCGGATGTGCCCCTCGCGGTCGAGCAGGAAGGAACTGGGGAAGGCAACCACGCCCCAGCGCGTGGAGGCGGCGCCGTTCTCGTCGAGCAGCACCGGGAAATCCACTGCCACCCGGCGCATGAAGTCGCGCACGTGGGCGGGGGATTCGCGGAAGTTGACCGAGACCAGGGCGAATTCACCTGGATCGTAGGCGGCCGCCAGGCGGTTCATGGAAGGGATCTCGTGCACGCAGGGCGGGCACCAGGTCGCCCAGAAGTTCACCAGGGTGACGCGGCCGCGCAGGTCGCCGGCGGCGAAACGCTTGCCGCGCGCGTCAAGCAGCGCCAGTTCCGGCGCCGGCCGGCGCGGCCGCTCGATGAGGCCGTAGGCCGGCGCGCTGGCACGGTCCTGCGCCAGGGCCACGCCGGCGGGGCCGCTCGCGCGCGGCGTCGCGGCGAGCAGGCGGGCGGCGCGCATGAGCCGCTCCGGCGTGGCCCGCAGCGCGCGCTCCACCTCGGCCGGCACCGGGCCCATCGCATCCAGGCTTTCGCTCTTCGGTTTCTCCACGTGCATCAGGTAGTAATCGCGCACCCCCGGCACGAACCAGGCATAGGCCGGGCTGCCGCCCCCGCGCAGCGTGCGCAGCAGGCCGTCGAGGCGGCCGCGGTGGGCGCCGAGTTCGGGCTGCATGACCATCACCGGCAGGTTGGTGGCGCCGACGATGCCGAGCAGTTCCGGCGCCTCGCCGGCCACCGGCGTGCCGCGATAGAGATTGGGGAAGAACAGCACGGCGCCGGCCACCGCGGCGTTGTCGCCGCCGCCCTCCTGCCAGGCGCGCAGGCCGCGCAGCAGCGGCGCGGCCATGCGGTCGCAGGCGACCAGGACGATGGGCCGCTTGCCACCGCGCACCGCCTCGCGCAACAGCGCGGCCACGGGCTCACCGTCGATGTTGCGGATGGCCTCGCCGGTGCGTTCCAGCAGCAGGGAGTCGAGCAGATCCACCCGCCATACCGCCGCGCCGCGCCGGGCGAGCTGGGAGGCCAGGGCGTCGGCGCGCTGGCGTTCGCCGTACTGGTTGAGCAGCCAGATGAACAGCGGACCGTCGGCGTAGCGGCCCCAGGTCTTCACCTCCAGGTGCTGGCCGGCGCCGGCATCCAGGGTGAAGTCGGCGCGCGCCGGCAAGGCGGCGAGCAGCAGCAGCAGAGCGAGGGAACGTAGCCAGGTCATGATGGGGAGAATGCGAACATGCGGGCCTCCATTTTCCCACTCCCGGACGGCAGGATTCATCCCCGGCCAACGATGCGCGTGGTAATTTCCTCGGCCCGCTCACTACCCCGTACCCCGCGCGTGGCCCTGCCCCCACTCACCACGATCTACGCCGACGACTTCCTGCTGGTGCTCGACAAGCCCGCCGGCCTGCACGCCGTGCCGGGTCGCGGCGAGGACAAGCAGGACTGCCTGAGCGCGCGCGCCCAGGCGCATTACGCCGACGCGCTGGTCGTGCACCGCCTGGACCGCGACACTTCCGGTCTCATGTTGATGGCGCGCGGCAAGGCCATGCAGAGCGCGCTCAGCCGCGCCTTCATCGCCCGCGCCGTGGACAAGCGCTACGTCGCGGTGGTGCAAGGCATCGTCGCGCCGCCGGACAGCGCCGACGGCTGGGGCGAGATCGATTTACCCATCTTCCTGGACTGGCCCTTGCGGCCAAGGCGCGTCATCGACTCTCGCGGCCAGCCCAGCCTGACGCGCTGGCGCGTGCTGCCGGGCGAGGCGCCGGCGGGTTGCACGCGCCTGGAACTGGAGCCGTTCACCGGCCGCTCGCACCAGCTCCGCGTGCACCTGGAGGCCATCGGCCATCCCATCCTGGGGGACAGCCTGTATGGTGATGAAAGCTCGCGCGCGCGGGCCGGACGCCTGCTGCTGCACGCCTGGCGCCTGAGCTTCGTCCACCCCGTCAGCGCGAGGCCGCTGACCCTGGAGAGTCCGCCGCCGTTCTGAGCGCAGCCGCGGTTCCGCCGGCGCGGATCAGTCTTCGCCGGCCTTGGCCGGGGCTTCCGGCAGGCGGGATACCAGCACCTTGTCGACGCGGTTGCGGTCCATGTCCACCACCTCGAAGCGCAGGCCTTCCCATTCGAAGTGGTCGGCGACGGTGGGCACGCGGCCAAGCATGTGCATGACGAAGCCGCCCAGAGTGTTGTAGGCGTTCTCCTCCTCGCCCGGCAGATCGGCCTCGATGTCGAGCGCCGACTTCAGGCGTTCCGCGGTGACGCTGCCGTCCACCAGCCAGGAGCCATCCTCCCTTTGCACCACGTCCATTTCGTCCGGCCCCTCGGCGGAGGGCAGGTCGCCGACGATGGCGGTGAGCACGTCGGTGAGGGTCACCAGGCCCTCCAGCTCGCCGTACTCGTCGACGATCAGGGCGATCTGCATGCGGGACTGGCGGAAGCTCTCCAGCAACTGGGTGGTGGTGACGCTGTCCGGCACGTAGAGCGGCTCGCGCAGGCGGCTCTCGATGTCCAGGGGGGCGCCGCCGAGCATGGGTTGCAGCAGGTCGGAGGTGCGCAGGATGCCGGCGATGTGCTCGAGTCCGTCGCGGCAGACCACGATGCGCTCGAAGGGGCTCTCGGCCAGGCGCTGGCGGATTTCCTCCTCCGGCTCGTCCAGGTCGATCAGATAGATGTCGCTGCGGTGGGTCATGATCGCGGCGATGCGCTGTTCGTCCAGGCGCAGCACGTTGGAGACGATCTCCTGCTCGCTCTCGTGGAAGACGCCGGCCTCGGCGCCCTGCTCCATGAGGACGTTGATCTCGTCGTCGGTGACCGGCGGCTCCTCCTTGCGTTTCGCGCCGAGGACACGCAGCACCAGGCTGGAGGAGGTGGACAGCAGCCACACCAGAGGCCGCGTGGCGCGCGTCAGCAGATTCATCGGCCGCGCCACCAGCGAGGCGATACCTTCCGGGGCCATCAGGGCCAGGCGCTTGGGCACCAGTTCGCCGACCACCACGGCGAAATAGGTCAGCACCACCACCACCACGGCAAGGGCAATCGCATAAGCGTAGGGCGCCAGCAGATCCCAGCCGCTGAGCCAGGCCGCCAGCGGATCGGCCAGCGCCGTCTCGCCGATGGCGCCGCTGAGGATGCCGATGGAGGTGATGCCGACCTGGATCGTGGAAAGGAAGTTGGAGGGCTCGGCGTGCAATTCCAGGGCCGAGCCGGCGCCGGGACTGCCGTCTTCCGCCAGGCGCTGCAGCCTGGCCTTGCGGGAGGAGACCACGGCGATTTCCGCCATGGCGAAGACGCCGTTGAGCAGGATGAGAAACAACAGTAAGGCTATGTCCATGGTCAACCGCCCATCACCCTGGGGTGCGCGGTTCGGAGTAAAGGTGGGTCAATTCTAGCTCACTCGGGTTTCAGGCCTTGTGGACTCCGCGTGACCACCCCTGGCTGCCGCCTTGTCCTTCCTGGACGTGCCGAGGGGCACAGTCCAGGTCGGACAGGGTCTGACCAACCTGGACAAAGGCGAAGGAGCGCAAAGCGCTTGAGGAAATAGAGATTGAAAATGGTCGGGTTACTGACTAACGTTCTAATGAACATTGGAGTAATCGATGGAAACCTCCGAAAGACAAGTCAAGGACGTGCTCTATGCGCAGGTCGCGCGCATCGGCAAGGCGGTGTGCAGCCCGAAGCGGCTGGAACTGATCGAGTTGCTGGCCCAGGGCGAGAAGCCGGTGGAGCGCCTGGCGACGGAAGCGGAGATCTCCCTCAAGCTGGCCAGCGCCCATCTGAAGGAGTTGCGCCTGGCGCATCTGGTGGAGACGCGCAAGGACGGCAAGAACGTTTTCTACCGGCTGTCCAGCGAGGCGGTGGCGGATTTCTGGGTCGCCATCCGCTCCCTGGCGGATGACCGCCTGTTGGGCTTGCGGGCGGCCCTGGCCGGACTGCGGGAACACGCCCACGAGCTGATGCCGGTCTCGCGCGAAGACCTGCTGGCGCGGGCGGAACAGGGCGAGGTGGTGGTGCTGGACGTGCGGCCGGGCAACGAATATGCCGCCGGCCACCTGCCCTATGCCCGTTCCCTGCCCCTGGAGGAATTGCAGCGGCGCATCGCCGAATTGCCCCGCGACAAGCCGGTGGTGGCCTATTGCCGGGGGCCCTTCTGCCTGATGGCGGTGGAGGCGGCGGAATTCCTGCGCAAGCACGGCTATCAGGCCTTCCGCTTCGAGGACGGGGTGGCGGAGTGGCGTGCCCACGGCCTGCCGGTGGTGATGGAGACGATTTGACGGATCAGGAATGAAGGCCCGGCGCGCCACGCCGGGCCTACCGGAGGCCGGCCACCCAGGCGCGGGTTTTGCGACCCGCGAACGCTCAAGCAACACGAGGAGATCGCCATGCAACCACTGCTCACTTCCCTGCTTCTTCTGACACTCGCCCTGCCCGCGGTGGCCCAGCAGAGCCATGCCGTGCCCGGCGCGGTGGACGCCGCCGGGCGCAAGGTGCTCACCTTCGTCAACAAGGACCCGCCCGGCCAGCGCTGCAACAACAACCTGCAGGTGGCCTCGGAGATCGCCAACGTCTACCGCCTGCCCATCCAGTTGCTGCCCACCAGCCTGGTGCCCGGCCTGCCCGCGCCCAGCGTGTTCTACGGCACCCAGATGATCGCCGCCGACGGCAAGGACCATAACGGCCTGTCCAGCTTCCAACTGGTCGCCGACGTGCTGGAGATGGAAGGCGTGGCCAAGCAACCCAAGCCCGGCCTGCTCTTCAACGAGAAGGTGCGCAAGGAGTACGAGGACCTGCGCGGCATGATCAAGAGCGGCGGCAAATAGACGGCCCGGCGCCCATGAGGAGACTCCCATGAACTTCGAAGAATTCGTGCTCGGCCACGAACCCGCCATACGGCTTTCGTTCTTTCTTGGGATCTTCGCCCTGGTGGCTCTATGGGAGTTGGCCGCGCCCCGCCGGGCGCTCACGGTCTCGAAGGCCCTGCGCTGGTCGAGCAACCTGACCCTGGTGGCGCTGAATACCCTCCTGCTACGCCTGCTCTTCCCCCTGGCGGCGGTGGGCGTGGCGGCCTTCGCGGCGGAACACGGCTGGGGTCTGCTGAACCACTTCCAGGTTCCCGCCGTCCTGGCCATTCCCCTGGCGGTCATCGCCATGGACTTCGTCATCTGGCTGCAGCACGTCATGGTCCACGCCGTGCCGGCCTTGTGGCGGCTGCACCGGGTGCACCACGCCGACCTGGATTACGACGTCACCACCGGGGCGCGTTTTCATCCCATCGAGATCCTCCTTTCCATGCTCATCAAGTTCGCCACCATCGTGGTACTGGGCCCGCCGGTGGTGGCCGTGGTGATCTTCGAGGTGCTGCTCAATGCCACCGCCATGTTCAACCACGGCAACATCCGTCTGCCGGCAGGGATTGACCGGGTGCTGCGCTGGTTCGTGGTGACGCCGGACATGCACCGGGTGCATCACTCGGTGGAGGACGACGAATGCAATTCCAACTTCGGCTTCAACCTGCCCTGGTGGGATCGCCTGTTCGGCACCTACCGCGACCAGCCGCGCGCCGGGCATGAGGGCATGAGCATCGGTATCCGCGGTTACGACAACCCGCGCGAGGTGGATCGCCTCGACGGCATGCTGATCCTGCCGTTCCGGGGCGAGATCACCGACTACGCCATCAACCGGCGCAACTTCGAAGAGGTGGCGAAATGAACAAGGCCCTGCCGCGCATCCTCATCGGCCTGGTTCTGCTCGCCGCCATCACCGCCGCCATCCTGCATCGCGACCGCTTCGACGCCGCCGCCCTGCAAGCCTGGGTCGAAGGCGCCGGGGCGGCGGGCCCGCTGTTGTTCATGGCCGCCTATGCCCTCGCCACGGTGCTGTTCCTGCCCGGCTCGGTGCTGACCCTGGCCGGCGGCGCCCTGTTCGGGCCGCTGTGGGGCACCCTGTGGAACCTGACCGGGGCGACGCTAGGCGCCTCCCTCGCCTTCCTCATCGCCCGCTACCTCGGCTCGGACTGGGTCACGCGCAAGGCCGGTCCGCGCCTGCAAGGCCTCAACGACGGAGTGAGCGCCGAAGGCTGGCGATTCGTCGCCTTCGTGCGCCTGGTGCCGTTGTTTCCCTTCAACCTGCTCAACTACGCCCTGGGCCTGACGCGCATCCCCTTCCTCGCCTACGTGCTGGCTTCCTGGGTGTTCATGCTGCCCGGCGCACTGGCCTACACCTGGCTCGGCCATGCCGGACGCGAAGCCCTGACGGGTGGCGAGGGCATGATCCGCAACATCCTCATCGCCCTGGCCCTGCTCGCGGCCGTGGCCTTCATCCCCCGGCTGCTCAAGCGTCTGCGCGCCAAGGCCGCCACCCCGCCCCATTGAGGAAACCCATGCACGAACTCGTCAAGGACTACTACGGCAACCAACTCAAAAGCAGCGCCGACCTGCGCACCTCCGCCTGTTGCGATGCCAGCCTGATGCCGGAATGGATGAAGCCCCTGCTGGCGCGCATCCATCCGGAAGTCATGTCGCGCTATTACGGCTGCGGCCTGGTCTGCCCGACCCTGCTCGACGACCTCTCCGTACTCGACCTGGGCTGCGGTTCGGGCCGCGACGTCTACGCCCTGGCGCAACTGGTGGGAGAGGCGGGCAAGGTGGTGGGCGTGGACATGACCGAGGAACAACTGGCCGTGGCCGAGGCGCACCGCGAACATCACCGCCATGCCTTCGGCTTCGCCCGCGACAACGTGGACTTCAAACTCGGCTACATCGAACGTCTGGACCAACTGGGCCTGGCTGATGCCAGCTTCGACGTGGTCGTCTCCAATTGCGTGGTGAATCTCTCCCCGGACAAGGAAGCCGTACTGCGCCAGGTCCGCCGCCTGCTCAAGACCGGCGGCGAGTTCTACTTCTCCGACATCTACGCCGACCGCCGCGTCCCGTCCGAACTGCGCAACGACCCGGTGCTGTACGGCGAGTGCCTGGGCGGCGCGCTGTACTGGAACGACTTCCTGCACCTCGCCCGCCGCTGCGGCTTCGCCGACCCGCGCCTGGTGGAAGACCGGCCCATCGCCCTCACCGATCCGGCCATGGCGGCGCGGGTCGGCAACACCCGCTTCTTCTCCGCCACCTACCGCCTGTTCAAGCTGGACGGCCTGGAACCCGAGTGCGAGGACTACGGCCAGGCGGTGGTCTACAAGGGCGGGGTGCCCAACCAGGAAGCCCGCTTCAACCTCGACAAGCACCACGCCATCGAAGCGGGCCGCGTCTTCCCCGTGTGCGGCAACACCTGGCGCATGCTCGCCGACACCCGCTTCGCGCCGTACTTCGAGTTCATCGGCGACTTCTCCCGCCACCACGGCATCTTCGCGGGCTGCGGGGGCGGGCTGCCGTTCGACGCGGAGAAATCGGACTCCGGCGCGGGTTGCTGCTGACCAGTATCCAAGGCGAGCCGTAGGGTGGAGAAGTAGGGTGGAGAGGTAGGGTGGATAAGCGAAGCGCATCCACCTTCCACATCTGACATGTTGGATGCGCTTCGCTTATCCACCCTACGACTGATCCATGCCGGGCGCGGCAACGCCGCGCGCCTCACCAGCGCAGCACGATGGGCCCCAGCAGACGGCCGATGTAGGCGGTCATGGCCATGCCCGCGGTGTGCCAGATGGCGACAAAGGTGGGGGACGACTCCGGGCAGCTCAGGGCGTAGCCCATGGCGCCGAGCGCGCCCGCCAGCAACCCGCCGGCCCAGCCCGCTTGCCTTGGCCGGGTGGGCGCCAGGCCGCGCATGGCCCACAGTATTCCGGCCAGCGCCGGCAGCGAGAAGCCCAGCAAGGTCCACGGGCAGGTCAGCCAGGTCTGCCCGAACACCGCGTCGACTCGCTCCTGGGCGGGCGTCAGGAACAGGGTCGCGGCGCCGATCAGCGCCATCGCGCCGACCGCGAGCCCCACCAGCAGGCGCGGCGTGAACAATTCGGCAACGGGCCGGGCGAGGCGGCTGGTGAGCAAGCCCGCGCCCACCGCCAGCGCGGCGGCGTAGGCCAGCTTGACCCATGGGGCCGGCGTCTGAAAGCTCTCGGCGGGCAACGGGCCGATCAACCACAGGGCCAGCACGACGCTGCACAGCACGCCCATCAGCATGACCGGCAGCAGCCTGCGCGCCACCACGGCGCGCGGCGCGGGGCCCGCATCGCGGGCCAACATATCGATGAGTTGTTCGGTATGCATGGCTTTACCTCACAAGAAACACGAAGGGCCGCCCCGAGCGTTTCTTGGCCCCCTGGGGGGAGACGCGAGCGGAGCGAGCGTTTCGGGGGGGGCTTTCTTCACCTGTTCCACCAGACGCTTCAGGCCCCTGTGCACCAGTACCTTGATCGAGGCCACCGAGGCGCCCGTCCTGGCGGCGGCCTCGGCCACCGACAGGCCTTCCAGCTTGGTCAGCTCGATCGCCCGCCGCTGCGTCTCCGGCAACGCGCGCAGGAGCACCGCCAGATCGCGTCTCGCATGCGGTTCGGCCGGCTCGCCGGCCAGTTCCGCCTCATCCACATCGTCGTATTCGTCGTGCAAGCCTTCCTTGCGATCCCGCCGGCGGAACAGATCGACCAACTTGTGGCGGGCGATCGCCGTCAGCCAGGCGCTCACCGGAAAGGCCGGGTCGTAGGTGCCGCGCTGCAAATGCACCGCCAGCAAGGTTTCCTGCACCAGGTCCTCCACATCGTCGAGCAAGGTCGGCATGCGCCGGCGAAAAAAGCTTCTCAGCCGCGTCGCCATGAGCGCCAGGGTTTGCCGGTAGGCGCGCTCGTCGCCCGACTGCGCGGCCATCCACAACGGGCGCAGGCGGTTTTCGACATCGGATGACGCGTGCTCTTCATTCATTTCGCGCGAGGACGGATTGGGGTTACAGCGGCGGGCGCCAGGCTGAAAAAAATTTTCGGGATTTGAACACGCCTGTAACCCATTTGCCGATTTCAGCGAATTGCCAAGTGTCTTGCCAAACACCAGCCATCGGGCTGGCACCTTCACCCACCCCTACAGGAGCGCCCCATGAACCGCCCGAGCCTCATGCAAACCCTCAAACTGACCGTCGCCGCATCGCTGCTGACGCTGAGCACCTGGGCCAGCGCCCTGGAATTGCTGCCGTTCAGCACGGCGCAACTGAGCGCCCTGCAGCAGCAAGGCAAACCCGTCGCCGTGCATTTCCACGCCGACTGGTGTTCAACCTGCGTGAATCAGGCCAAGTCGCTGGAAACCCTCAAAGCCGACCCGCAACTGCAAGGCATGACGGTGCTGGTGGCCAACTACGACCAGGAAAAAGACCTGCGCAAGAGCATGAAAGTGCGCTCGCAGTCGGTGATGGTGGTGTTCAAGGGCGCGCAGGAAGTCGCCCGCGTCAACGGGCAGACCCGGGCCAATGACATCAAGGCCGCATTCATCCGGGCGCTGTGAGCCGCATCGTCCATCGCAACGGAGGAAGGAGCATCCGATGAAAACCAAGGCGCTGAGCATCTTGCTATCCCTCGTTTTCCTCGCATCCGGCGGGGCAAAACTGGCGGGCCTGGAATTTGAAATCGCGGCATTCGAACGCTGGGGATATCCGTTGTGGTTCATGTACTTCATCGGCGCGGTTGAGGTGGCCGGAGGCATCGGCCTGCTCGTCGGTCGCCTCTCGGCGCTGGCTGGCGCGGGGCTGGCGGCGATGATGGTCGGCGCCATGGCAACCCATGTCATCCATGCCGAATGGGGCATGCTGATTGCCGCCAGCGTGATCTTCACGCTATCGGCCGCGCGCGCCGTGATCGGTCGCGGCGACCTCATCGCGCTCGCATCGCGCAAGCCTCGACTCACCCTGCCTGCCTGACGCCATGACCAGCCCCACCGAACTCGGCCTGGCCTGGCTGGCGGGCAGCCTGACCACGCTCAACCCCTGTGTCTTTCCCCTGCTGCCGCTGGTTCTTGGCGGCGCGCTGCAAGCCAACCGCTGGGCGCCGGTGGCCATGGGGGCGGGCATGGTCGCCATGTTTGCCGGCCTGGGATTGGTGGTCGGCGTCGCCGGCGACGCCTTGGGCATCGACCCCGACCTGATCCGGGTGGTGGGCGCCTGGCTGCTCATAGGCTTCGGGCTGGTCATGCTGGTGCCGGTGCTGAACGAGCGATTCACCCGCCTGGTCACTCCCCTGGCCAGTGGCGCCAACGCCGCCACCACCCGCCTGGACAGCGGATCGCTGGGCGGCGCGTTCGCCACCGGCGCCCTGCTCGGCATGGTGTGGAGCCCCTGTTCGGGTCCCATGCTGGCCAGCGCGCTCACCCTGGTCGCCAGCGAGGGCGGCGCGGCGCGCGGCACCCTGATCCTGGGCACCTTCGGCCTCGGCGCCGCCTCGGTGCTGGTGGCCGTGGCCTATGCCTCGCGCAGCGGCTTCGGCAAGGTGAGAGGCTGGGTGCTCGCCCACATGAACAACGTGAAGAAGGCGTTCGGCCTGTTCGTGCTGCTGGTCGGCGTGGCCATACTCAGCGGCGGCGACAAATGGCTGGAAGCCCAACTGGTGCACATCCTGCCGCAGGGCTGGATAGACCTGACCACCCGCTTTTGAGGCGACTGTTGGCTGAACCGTAGGGTGGAGAGGTAGGGTGGAGAGGTAGGGTGGAGAGGTAGGGTGGAGAGGTAGGGTGGATAAGCGCAGCGCATCCACCATTTCACGCCACAAGGTGGATGCGCTGCGCTTATCCACCCTACGCCTCAAATCCTCAACGTGATAGGCTCCACCGCCTCGCCCTGGGGCAGCACGCGGCCGATGGCGGCGGCGTGGGCATAGCCCAGGCGGCGCAGTTCGGCCAGACAGGCTTCGGCCCGGTCGGCCGGCACGCCGGCGAGCAGGCCGCCGGCGGTTTGCGGGTCGAAGAGCAGGGGGTAGGCCGGGTGGTTGACGGCCGCTTCCTGGTTGCGCAGCGCGCGGCGCAGGCGCACGTTGGCGGGTTGCAGGGAACTCAGGATGCCGGCGGCGGCGGTTTCCCGGGCGCCTTCCAGCAAGGGCAGGGCGTCCAGTTCCAGTTCCGCATCCACGCCGGAGGGCTTGGTCATTTCCACCAGATGACCCAGCAGGCCGAAGCCGGTGAGATCGGTGCAGGCCCGGGCGCCGTGGGCCAGGAGGCAGGCGGCGGCGGCCCGGTTGGAGACCTGCATGGAATCCAGGGCGGCGTCGATCCAGCGGCCTTTGGCGGCCAAGCGGGCGTGCGCGGCGAGCAGGGTGCCGGTGCCGATGGGCTTGGTGAGGAGGAGCATGTCGCCGGGGGAGAGGCCGCCCTTGGTCATCACCCCGGCCAGGCTTTCGTCGATCAGGCCGTTGACGGCGAAGCCCAGGGCCAGCTCCCGGCCCTCGCCGGTGTGGCCGCCGACCAGGGCGCAGCCGGCTTCGTTGAGCACCGAAACGGCGCCGGACATCATCTGGAACAGGGTGTCTTCCACCTTGGCTTCCAGGCCGGGTGGCACGGTGGCGATGGCGGTGGCGGACTGGGCCTCGGCGCCCATGGCGAAGACGTCGCCCAGGGCATGGCTGGCGGCGATGCGGCCGAACACCCAGGGGTCGTCGATGAAGGCGCGGAAGAAGTCCACCGTCTGCACCACGGCCTTGCCCGGCGGCACGCGCAGCACGGCGGCGTCGTCCGGGTCGGCCAGGCCGATGAGCACGTCGTCCCGCTGGATCGGCGAGTACGGTGCCCCCGGCTCGGAAAAACCGTCCGAGCCGCCCCCCGAGGGGGCCAAGTCGTTCTTGGGACTGCCCGGCGAACGACTTGAGAGCCGCGCCAGGGCCCGCGACAGCACGCTGGCGCCGACCTTGGCGCCGCAGCCGCCGCAGCGCATGGCCAGGGCGGAGATGGCCTGGGTCTGCTCGGCGGTCTCCAGGGGGATCGACTCCGCCACGGGTTTGGCCTGGCCCTGCATTTCATCCATGCCGGGCAGGTCGCTGAAGCGCTGCATGAAGCGCCGGTCGATGCGGTCCTTCCAGCGCCAGACCCAGTCGCCGCGGGCGAACAGGGCGCCGCGCGAGGCGATGGCATGGCGGTCGCCGGTGCTGATGAGGGCCAGCCAGCGGCGCTGCGGCCGGTACGCCTTCAGTGCTTGGTTGAGCAGCGACCGGCGCAGGTTTTCCGCCAGCACCGGCCCCATGCGCACGGCGAACACGCCGGCCTTTTCCAGGGGGCGGCTGATCATGGACGCGCAGTCGCCGGTGGCGAAGATGCGCGGGTCGGTCTCGGTTTGCAGGGTGTCGCTGACGCGGATGAAGCCCGCCTCGTCGAGGGCCAGGCCGGTGGCCGCCAGCCAGGCGGCGCCGCCGGCCTGGGTGACCCAGACCACCTCGTCCGCCGCCAGGGTGTCGCCACGCCGGGTCTGGAGCCGGCCGGGGGCCACTTCCACCACTTCCGCGTCCCGGTGCACGGCGATGCCGCGCTCGGCCAGCACGCCTTCGAAGGCGCGGCGCACGGCCCGGTTGTGGGTGGGCAGGATCTCGGCGCCTGCACTGAACAGGTGCACGGCCAGTTCGGCCGGGTCGCGCCCCTGGGCCTGGAGTTCCCGGCCCAGGCGGTAGTGCATGGCCAGGGCCAGTTCCACGCCGCCGGCGCCGGCCCCCACCACCGCCACCGTGGTGCGGCCCGCGTGTTCGCGCACCCGTTCCAGCAGGGCGCGCCAGCGCTCGCCGAACTGGCGGATGGGCTTCACCGGCACGGCGTGGGCGTCGGCCCCGGCGACATGGCTCAGGCGCGGGGTGGAGCCGATGTTGATGGACAGCAGGTCGTAGGCCACCGGCGGACGCTGTCGGCAGATCACCCGCCGTTCCGTCCGGTCGATGCCCACCACCTCGTCCCGGTAGTAACGGGCGCCGGCGAACTCGGCCAGGCGGCGCACGTCGATGTGGATGTCCTCGCAGTCGTAATGGCCGGCGATGAAGCCGGGCAACATGCCGGAATAGGGGGTTTCGGTGTCGGTGCAGATCAGCGTCAGGCGCGCGCCGGGCAGCGGCCGCATGGCCCACATGCGCAGCGCCACGGCGTGGCTGTGGCCGCCGCCGATGAGGACGATGTCCCGCAGGATGGGGGATTCCGGGACGCGCATGGTTCAGTTTCCTTTCAGCAGTAGGGTGGATGCGCTGCGCGTATCCACCCTACGGGGCTTTCTCCAACAAATCTTCCACCAGACGGCCCAGGGCCGCCGCCTCGGTGGCGGGTTCGAACAGGGGCGCGCGCGCCTGGCATTGCCGGCGCAGACGGTCCAGGAAGGCCGCGTCCGCGCGGCAGCGCAGCAGCAAGGCGGCCAGGGATTGGGCGTCGCCCCATTCGAAATAGCCGGCGTAGTCCTCGCCCAGCATGCCCACGTTGCCGTCGATGCGCGAGGCCAGCACCGGCGTGCCGCTCACCACCGCCTCGATGATGACGTGGGCGCCGCCTTCCATGCGGCTGGGGTGGACCAGCAGGTGGGCGCGCTGGATGCGGCGCCGCGTGGCCTCGTGGGGCAGGCCGCCCAGCCAGCGGTAATGGGGGACCGCCCGCATGGTGGCGCGGGCCGCCTTGGCCAGGGCCGGGTCCAGGACGGCGCCAATGTGATCGATGCGGATGTCCTGGCGCCCGGTTAGCTGTGCCCCCGGCTCGGAAAAAACGTCCGAGCCGGCCCCCGAGGGGGCCAAGTCGTTCTTGGGGCGGCCCGGCGAACGTCTTGAGAGCAGGCAGGCGGCGGCGAACAGGGTATCGGGCGACTTTTCCTCGCGCAGGTGGCCCACCGCCAGGGCGCGCAGGTGGCGCGTCGTCTTCGCCAGGGCCGGGCGGGCCGACACCGACTGGTAGATGACGCGGGCCTTGCCGCGCACCTCGGCGGGCAGAGCCCGGGGCGCCTGTTCCTGCAAGGTCACCAGCGCCTGAGCCAGATCCAGGGAACGGCGCGCCTGGGCGTCGGTGTGGATGTCGCGGTAGAGGTCGGTGCCGGTGAGCACCACGGCCAGGCCGCGGCCGGGATGGGCCGCGTGCCAGGCGCTGATGGCCGCGGCGGAACGTCGGGCGTGCAGGGCGATCATGGCCTGGTCTCCAGCCGCCTGGGCATCCGGCCAGGCATCGACGATGCGCGCGTCGCACACGCCCGCCAGATAGCGGCGCCAGCGCTCGGCGGTGCGCCAGTTGCCGTTGTTGGCGGCGCGCAGGTAAGGGCTGACGATGACCACTTGGGGCATACTGGACCGGTCAGCCATCGCTCATCCCCGCATCATGCAGCCCACCCAAGCCGAAGCCACGCGTCGGGGTGGCCGCGACCCGCTCGCCGCCGCCCTCAGCGACAGCCGCGCCCGCACCCTGGCCCTGCTGGAGGCCTATGCCACCGCCCTGGGCGACACCTTGCCCGTGCCCTACTCGCCCCAGCTCAATCCGCCCCTGTGGGAAGCGGGCCATGTGGGCTGGTTCCAGGACTGGTGGATCGCCCGCAACCGCCAGCGCGACCGGGGCCTGGCCTGCGAGCCGGAGCATGCCCGGCCGGAA
The DNA here is from genome assembly GCA_016873935.1 of Betaproteobacteria bacterium. Classification (GTDB taxonomy): domain Bacteria; phylum Pseudomonadota; class Gammaproteobacteria; order Burkholderiales; family Thiobacillaceae; genus PFJX01. The sequence continues at coordinate 50,093 of VGVT01000003.1, forward strand.
GGACGCCTGGCGGGGGCCGACGCCCTCTACGACTCCAGCCGGGTGGCCCACAGCCGCCGCTGGCATCTGCCCTTGCCCGATCTCGCCGCCACCCGCGCCTACCTGGCCGCCGGCCTGGAAGAGACCCTGGCCCTGCTGAGGGCGGCGCCGGAAACCGACGCGGGCCTGTACTTCTTCCGCCTGGCCCTGTTCCACGAGGACATGCACGGCGAGGCGGGCGTCTACATGGCCCAGGCCCTGGATATTCCGCTGCCGGAGAACCTGCGCCCGCAAGTGGCGCGTCTGCCGGAAGTCGCCCCGCTGCGCATTTCCGGACAGGACTGGACCCTGGGCTGGCATGGCGCGGGTTTCGCCTTCGACAACGAACTGGCCGCCCACCCGGTGACACTGGACGCCTTCGAGATCGACCGCCAGCCGGTGAGCTGGCGCCGCTACCTGGCCTATGTCGAGGCCGCCGAGGCCGCGCCGCCGCGCTACCTGCGCCGGGCCGGCAAGACCTGGGAAGCTCGCCGCTTCGGCGACTGGCAGGCCCTGGACCTGGACACCGCCGCCGTGCACCTGACCTGGCACGAGGCCGACGCCTGCTGCCGTTGGGCGGGCCGGCGCCTGCCCAGCGAGGCGGAATGGGAACTGGCCGCCGTCACCCGGCCGGAATTCGCCTGGGGCGAGGTGTGGGAATGGACCGCCAGCCGCTTCCAGCCCTACCCCGGCTTTGTGCCCCACCCCTACCGCGACTATTCCGCGCCCTGGTTCGGCGACCGCTACGTGCTGCGCGGCGCCAGCAGCGCCACCGCGCCGCGCATGGCGCATCCGCGCTACCGCAACTACTTCACGCCGGAGCGCAACGACCTCCACGCCGGGTTTCGCAGTTGCGCGGTTTAGGCGCACGGGGGGCGTCTGTCCCATTCACGCCTTCGCCGCGAACACCGCGAACCAGTCGCGCTCATCGCGCCAGGCGCGGGGATTGCGGAAGCCCGCCGCCGTCAGCAGGTCGGCGAAATCCGCCGGGCGCCACTTGTAGGAGTTTTCGGTGTGGATGCGCTCGCCGGCGGCGAAGCGGCGTTCCCCCCCAGGCCAACGCACGGTGACGGCCCGCGCCGCCTCCAGGTGCATCTCGATGCGCGATTCAGCACGGTTGAAGAAGGCCACGTGGCGCCAGTCCGCCAGGGCGAAGTCGCTGCCGATCAGGCGGTTGAGGTGCAGCAGCAGATTGCGGTTGAAGGCCGCCGTCACCCCCAGGGCGTCGTCGTAGGCGGATTCCAGCACCGCGCTGGGCTTCACCAGGTCCACGCCGATCAGCAGCCGGCCGCCGGCGCAGGCGGCGTGCATGCGCCGCAGGAAGGCCAGGGCCTGGTCCGGGGCGAAGTTGCCGATGCTGGAGCCGGGGTAGAACAGCAATCGCGGGCCGTCGCCCACCTCGGCCGGCAACGCCAGGGAATCCGAAAAATCCAGGCCGACGCCGAACATCTCCATGCCCGGATGCTCGTATTGCAGGCGGTCCAGGGCGGCCAGCAGATAGTCGGCGGAGATGTCCACCGCCACGTAGCGCCGCACCGCCAGGGCGGCGAACAGGCGCGCGGCCTTCTCGCAGTTGCCGGCGCCCAGTTCCACCAGGTTGGACGCCGGGCCCAGGGCGGTGGCCATGGCCTCCAGGTGGGTGTCGAAGATGGCCGCCTCGGTGCGGGTGGGGTAGTACTCCGGCAGTTCGGTGATGGCCGAGAACAGGCGGGAACCCAGGGCGTCGTAGAGAAACTTGGGCGACAGCGCGGGACAGTGCGCTTGCAGGCCGGCGACGAGTTCGGCCCGGATCGCCGCCGGGTCCTCGGCGCTGATCTGGATCAGGCGCGGCATGTCGACATACCCCCCAGCGGTTCAGTCGCGGCCGTTCCGCAGGTCGGCGCCCAGCCCAGCAATTCGCTGGCGGTGACGCAGCGGGCCGCCAGGTCGCCGGCGTCGCGCCCGCCCAGGTGCAGGATGCCGTAGCGGTAGCTGCCCAGCCATTTGAAATCCCGCGCGATCTGGCCCGGCGTCTTGGGGAAGTGGAACAGCAGGGCGTCGGGAAAATCCCGCGCCAGGCCCCGGCGCCGGGTCGGCCCCGGCATGGGCGGCCGCGCCGCCGGGTCGAAGCTGCGATAGACGAAGCTGGCCGCCACCCCGGCGCCGGGCACGGCCCGGGGCAGGATGGCGGGGTCCCGGCCGTGCGCCAGTTCCAGGGCCACCCGGTGCAGGTCCAGGCCGTCCACCCGCAGGTAGAGGTCGGAGAACTGGGACGCCATGCGCGGGTTGAACTCGATCACCGTCAGCCGGTCGCTGGCCGGGTCATGGAAGAACTCCATGTTGAACAGGCCGTGGTCGAAGCCCACGGCGGCCAGGAATCGGCGCGCCACGTCGATGGCCCGCGCCCGCGCGGCGTCCGGCAGGGCGCAGGGATAGACGAAGCGCATGAAGGCCTGGGTGCCCGGATACATCACCGATTCCACCACCCCCAGGGGCCGCAGCTCGCCGTTGAACACGTAGCCATCCAGGTTGTACTGGCGCCCCCCGGCGGGGTGTTCGAGAAGCATGCGATGGGCGCTGCTCGCCTCGGGCAGGCGCTGCCGCGCCACCCGCTCGAAGGGCTCCACCAGATGCCGGATCACCCACAGCTCCCAGGGACGGAAGCGCGTCAGGGCGGCCAGTTCCTCGCGGTTATGGACCGTGCGCGCCAGCACTGAGAAAGCCGCCTTCACCGGCTTGGCGAAGCAGGGGTAAGCCAGGCCGTCGGGGATGGGCTCGCCGTAGCGGGCGGGCAGCGGCTGGCAGGGCACGCTGGCCTCCGGCGCCACCGTTTCCAGCACCCGCCGGGCATGCAGCTTGTGCTGGCAGGCCAGCACCGCCGCCACCGGCGTGCCCGGCCAGCCCATGCGTTCGGCCAGCAGAGCCGCCGCCAGGGCGCCGAACTGCTCGTGGTTGGAGGTCACCCCCCGCCAGCCCCGATGCCGAGCCCGATGCGCCAGGCCATCGACGAAGCGCTCCAGGTCGAAACCCGCCAGGCGCACGTTGCTGGGAAAGCTGAACAGGTCGAAGCCGGCGCTGTCCAGGGGAAAGTGCTCCCGCCAGCGGGCGAATCCGACGAGGTCCCAGTCGTAATTGAACAGGACCAGGGTGGGGGCATCGGGCATGGCGCGGGCGCGGGTTCAAAGCCCGCATTCAATCGTACTTCCAGGAATCGGGCCAGCCTGGACAAAATCCCCCGGCACGTCGATGTCCCGGAGCTTATCCCCGCCCGCCTGCCTGCAAGCCGGCTGCTTCATCATGACCGAACGAGCCCTGGGCTTCGCCAGCGCCAGGATCAAGTCGTGCATGTGGGTGAAGTTGGGACGCGGCGACCCGGCCAAGGTGTATCCGCGCGGAGCGCGGTTTGTCGAGGGGTTGAGCACATATTCCATTGATGGAATGTTCTGCCTTGGTTACAGTGACGCCATGACATGGGAAGTCGAATACACCGATGAGTTCGGCGACTGGTGGAGCAGCCTGTCCGAAGAGGAGCAGGAAGCGCTGGCCGCCTCAGTGCGTTTGCTCGAAGTGCATGGCCCGGCGTTGGGTTTCCCGCACAGCAGTGGCATCAAAGGATCGAAGCACAGTCACATGCGGGAACTTCGCACGCAACGTGGCGGCAGGCCGTTGCGTACCCTGTACGCCTTCGACCCGAAACGCACCGCCATCCTGCTGATTGGTGGGGACAAGACCGGGGACGACCGTTGGTACGACATCCACGTTCCCATGGCTGACCGACGGTACGACGAACATCTGGAGCAACTTCGAAAGGAGGGGTTGATCGATGGCTAAGAAATTTTCAGAACTGCGCTCGCGCATGTCGCTCGGATCTCAGGCACGGGCCGATGCCCAGGCTGAAGCCATGCTGGCCGAAATGCCGCTCAACGAACTGCGTCAAGCACGTGGACTATCGCAAAAGATGCTGGCCGAAGTCTTGCACGTCCAGCAACCTTCCATCGCCAAGCTGGAGAAACGCACGGATATGTACCTCTCCACGCTGCGTAGCCACATCGAGGCCATGGGCGGCCAACTGGAGGTGGTGGCGCGCTTTCCTGACGGTGCGGTGAAGATCAGCAATTTCTCGGACCTGGGAAGCAACACTACGGCCTGAACTGCGCCGGATCATCATGCTGGGTGACTGAACATCTGGTCTATTACTCCGTGGTACGTCCCCATTTATGAATCCCAAGGCTGAACATATCGAACGCTGTATGCGCCTCGTGCATTGGGGCGATCAAGAACGAGAGCTGTCGGTAGATGAATTGGCGGATAAAGTCCGCAACAGACTCGGCCGTGTGGATCAGGCACCTTTGCGCGTGGCTCTATCCAAGCTGATTGATGGACTGGCAGCGGGTTAGGTGTGGCTCACGGCATGAGTCACCGGATCAAATAGGATGGAGGGTGAGATGACGACCCAGACCAGCATTGAATGGACCGAGCAGACGTGGAACCCAACCACTGGCTGCACCAAAATATCTCCGGGCTGTAAGCACTGCTACGCGGAGGTGATGGCGCGTCGCCTGCATGCCATGGGCGCGCCAGGGTATGAGAACGGCTTCAAGCTGGCTATCCTGCCAGAACGTCTTGTCCAGCCTCTGCTGCGCAAGAAACCGACTGTGTACTTCGTGAACTCGATGAGTGACCTGTTTCACGAGGACATCCCCGATCAGTTTCTCGATCAGGTCTTCTCAGTTATCCGACAGACGCCGCAGCACACATATCAAATTCTGACCAAGCGTGCCGAACGCCTGCCGGACTACTTCCGGAATCGTGGTTGCCCGAACAATGTGTGGCTGGGCGTCTCTGTGGAGGACAAAGAGTATGGTGTGCCGCGCATCGACCATCTGCGCAGGGTTAATGCTCACATACGATTTCTCTCGGTCGAACCATTGCTTGAGGACCTAGGACGCATCAACCTGCGTGACATCCACTGGGTAATTGTCGGTGGCGAGTCGGGCCACAGAGCCCGTCCTATGCGCGAGGAGTGGGTGGCGAATATTCAGAGGCAAGCCGAAGCGGCTGGGGCAGCGTTCTTTTTCAAGCAGTGGGGCGGCTGGGGTGCTGACGGGGTCAAGCGCCACAAGAAAGCGAACGGGCGGATTTTCCGTGGACGCACTTGGGATGCTTACCCGGAAGCTGTCGTACATCCCTAAAACTCGAACTTGCCTTGGCCTTCGATGTTGGAGGCCGTAGACCAGAACTTATGCGGCAATGGATGCTTGGCCGCCATCAACAGCCAATAAAGTGGTTGGTTCTTTCCACCAGTCAGAAGGCGCATGTCGGTAGATGGCCACACGCCAAGGTCCACTACCTTGTCGCGCCAATATTGGAAGACCTGCTGCCGAAGCGTCTGCTGCGCTTGGACCACAGCAACTTTCTCCCGCCAACCTGGTGCGAATGTATCGAATGCCGACTCCTCCGAGGTCGCGTAACTCACTGCGTTGCGCTGTAAATCCATCTGGCTGATGTGAACGAGCATGTCGATGCGTGTAAGGCGCGACAGCGCCACGATGATGTCGAAATTCAATGCGGCCAAGTCGAAGGGATCGAGAAACGCGAAGTGCAATCCGTACGGATTCAACTGCGTCACAACCTGCTGCACGGACTGTATTGCGGCACCGTCGATTTCAACTACAGGCGCGCCTAATTGGCGTAGTCGGGTGGCGGCGGCATCACGGCGCTGCGTTTCAAGGTCGCCAATGAAAACCTGCGAGAACGGCGAGCCACCTTCCTGGCTTTTCTTCCAAGCGGCAACCACACCACCGTCAATCCATTCTTCAGAATCCCGCACCTTGCATCGGCCCGGGCCACAGAACAAGTCGATGTAAGTCGCACCAGCCTTCCCGGGTCCGAGGTACTTCGCCCGTGTACTACGCGAAATATCGATGTAGCGGCACAGATAATCATGCTTCTCCTTGGCCCAGACTCCCACTTCCTCGGCAGGCAGTCCGTCGTCCCCATCGATGAGCTTTCCCATCCCTTATCTCCCAAGTATTGAATCAGTTCTCTAGCAGGTTATCCGATAAAGGCCAATGCCTGATGATTTGGTTGCCTGCACATGTTGCCAGTAGCTTCTCGGAGTGCTGAAGGGCGGCATCGGGTTCATAGCTGACCAACACCGTTCCATCCTGACCGGCCGTTTCGGCCGAACTGCGGAAGCTCACCTCGCCCCCGCTGTTTGACTGCACCAAGGCGGGTACTGCCTGATGGAATCCAGGGTAGCCGCCGTTCAAAAAGGGTCGATCACGGCAGTTTGGCAGAGCCATTTCGGTAAGGAAGCCAGGTCGGCCGGCACGTCGATGTCCCTGAGCGTTTCCCCGATCCACACCCGCCAGCCCAATGCCGCCATGCGCTCCAGGGTCAGCCGTGCGACGGCGGGCGTGCTCCAGCGCATGTCCGCGAACAACTCGGGGGCGAAGGCGTTCAGGCCCAGCAGGGGGTAGCCGCCGTCTTCGGCGGGATGGATGACCGCGTCATGGTCTTGCAGGCGGGCGGCGGCTTGTCGCAGGCGTTCGGCGTCGAGGCCGGGGCAGTCCGTGCCGATCAGCAGCGCCGCTTCGCCGGCGTTGATGCATCGTTGCGAGGCGCGGGCCATGCGGCGGCCCAGGTCGCCTGCGCCCTGGTCGCTGGTGGCGATGTCCGGCGGCAGGGGGGTGGACGTCCATTCGGGGCTGTCCGGTGCCGGGCTCATGCATAACTCCACCGGCCCGACTCCTGCGGCGCGGGCTTGTTCCAGGGCGTGGGCCAGCAGCCGCGCCGCCAGTCGGGCAGCGCCGTCCGCGCCCAGGGCCGGGATCAGGCGGGTCTTCACCCGGCCGGGCAGGGGGGCCTTGGCGAAGATCAGGATGCGCACGGGCTTCATGAATTCAACAAGCAAAGACAGGGTGAGTGGATATCTGTAGGGTGGATAAGCGCAGCGCATCCACCTTTGGCGACGGGGGTGGTGGATGCGCTGCGCTTATCCACCCTACGCCACCTCATGTTTCATGGGTAGTAGCGCTCGGACAGCCGTTCCGTCGGCACGCCGCGCCAGTAGTCGAAGCGCAGGCGCCACATGAGCAGGATGGTGCGCCAGACACCGTGGCGCTCCCAGCGTCGGCCGGAGGTGGTCGCCCGTTCACGCAGGCAGGCCGGCGGGCCCAGGCGCTTGAGGCGTTTCGACAGTTCGATGTCTTCCATCAGCGGCTGGTCGGGAAAGCCGCCCACGGCATTGAAGGCGGCGCGGGTGACGAAGAGGGCCTGGTCGCCGGTGGCGATGCCGGTGAGGCGGGAACGCAGGTTCATGAGGGCCGCCACCACGGCCAGCAGGGCCGGCCGGCCCGTGATGGTGACGTCGAAACGGCCCCAGGCGTGGTCGGCCAGGGTTCCGGCGATGCGTTCCAGCGCGCCCTCCGGCAGGCGGGTGTCGGCGTGCAGGAAGAGGAGCGTGTCACCGGTAGCCGCCGCCGTCCCGGTGTTCATCTGCCGGGCCCGGCCCCGGGGCGCGGCGATCACCCGGTCCGCCAGGGGCGCGGCCAGGGCCGGCGTGCCGTCGTCGCTGCCGCCGTCGGCCACGATCACCTCGTGGCCCGCCCGGCGCAGAGCTTGCAGTGGCGCCAGGACGGCGGCGATGCCCTCGGCTTCATTCAGAGTGGGCAGGATGATGGACAGGCGCATGGCGGACGATGATCCGGGAAAACATCGGGGACGGCAGTGAATCTTTTCCGTTTTCGACGAACAATGCAGGCATGGACATCCTTGCCCACGGTCTCTGGGCCGGCCTTGGCGTTCGCTGGCTGGCCCGACGCCATCCGGTGACCCGCCCCCAGGCGGTCGCCGCGGTGAGCCTGTCGGTGCTGCCGGACGTGGTCCACCTGGCGCCGCTGCTGGCCTGGGCGGCCTTCGGCGGCGGCTCCGCCCAGGCCCTGCTGGACTACGCCGTCGCCCAGCCGGGCGGCGAGCCGGCCATGCCCTTCTGGGTGGGAGAGGCGGCCCACCATCTGCACTGCATCCTGCACAGTGCCCTCATCGCCGGTGCCGTCACCCTGCTGCTGTGGCCCTGGCGCCGGCGCGTCGGCCTGGTTCTGGCGGGCTGGTGGCTGCACATCGTCATCGACGTGTTCACCCACTCCGCCGAGTTCTACCCGGCGCCGGTGTTGTACCCCCTCACCCGGGAGGGCTTCGACGGCCTGGCCTGGAACACGCCCTGGTTCCTTGCGCTCAACTACCTCGCCCTGGCCGTGGTGGCCTGGCGGCTGCGACGCGGGAGGGATGGGGGGGTGTAGGCGTCGTAGGGTGGATAAGCGCAGCGCATCCACCATCCCCGTCGCTGAAAGGTGGATGCGCTTCGCTTATCCACCCTACTTCACCCTACTTTCTCGCCCTCCTTGCCAGCCGCACCGCCAGCAGCCCCGTCGGCAGCAGGTGCCAGAACACGTCGAAGATGTCGATGGGGCGGGTGAGGGTGCCTTCCGCCAGCATGCGGGCCTTTTCCACCAGGTGGGGTTCGGGGACGAAGGGGGCGCCGAGCATGAACAGTGCGAGGACGATCAGCAGGGGCAGGGGGATGCGGTCGATGTGGTGCATTGAGATGGGAATACAGGCTCGAAAAAGGGAAGGGTCATTCCGGCGCAGGCCGGAACCCAGTGGCATACCCCAGGACCCCGGCCTGCGCCGCGGTCACGGGGTAATCCGTGGCAGCGCGAGTCGATCGAAGGTTCCAAAACCATTTCATCCCCGCCGCCAGGCGTGAAAGCGTTCCAGCCAGGCCAGCAGCCCCTGGGGGGCGTGGGCGCGCTTCCATTCCCCGGCGGCGTACTTGGCCGCTTCGCTCCAGGTGGGATAGGGGTGGATGGTGCCCAAAATCTTGTTGAGCCCCAGGTTGTGCTTCATGGCCAGGGTGAATTCCGCCAGCAGTTCGCCGGCGTGCTCGCCGACGATGCTGACGCCCAGGATGCGGTCCTTGCCGGGCGGGGTGAGCACCTGGATGAAGCCCTGGGCGGCGCCGTCGGTGATGGCCCGGTCCAGGTCGGCCAGGTCGTAGCGGGTGATTTCATGGGCAATGCCTTTCGCCTGGGCCCCGGTTTCGTTGAGGCCCACCCGCGCCACTTCGGGGCGGGTGAAGGTGACGCGGGGCATGACCCGGTAGTCCGCCTTGAACCGCCCGATGGGGCCGAGCATTCCGGAGAACAAGGCGTTCACCGCCGCGTACCAGGCCTGGTGGGCGGCGGCGTGGGTGAACTGGTACGGCCCGGCCGCGTCGCCGCAGGCGTAGATGCTGGGGTGGCGGGTTTGCAGGGTTTCGTTGACCTCGATGGTGCCGGCGCGGGTGAGGCGTATGCCCAGTTCTTCCAGGCCGTAGCCCGCCACCCGCGCCTTGCGGCCGGTGGCGCAGAGCAGAACGTCGAAGGGGATGGCTTCCTCGCCATCCGGGCCGCCCACGATCAGGCGCTGCGCCCCATCCTGGATCTCGCAGCGCAGGGGCTCCGCGCCCTTGCACACGCGCACGCCGTCGGCGGCCAGACCCTGTTCCACCCGCGCGACGACATCGGCGTCTTCCCTGCCCAGCAGGCCGGAACGGGCCACCAGAGTGACCCGGCTGCCCAGCGCCGCGAAGGCCTGGGCCAGCTCGCAGCCGATGGGGCCGCCGCCGAGCACGGCCAGGCGCTCGGGCAGGGCGTCCAGGTCCCAGACCGTGTCCGAGGTGACGTGGCGCACGTGTTCGATGCCGGGGAGGGCCGGAATCACCGGCGCGGCGCCGGTGGCCAGGACGATGGCGCGGGCGGAGAGGCTGCGCCGGCCTTCGCCGGTGTCGATCTCCACCGTCCAGGGCGAGGTCAGGCGGGCATGGCCGCGGATCACCTCCACCCCGAGGGCGGTGTAGCGTTCCACCGAATCGTGGGGTTCCACCTGGCGGATCACCGCCCGCACCCGGTCCATCACTGCGGCGAAATCGACCCGTGGCGGTTCGGTGTGGATGCCGAATTCCCCCGCCCGGCGCAGGTCAGCCAGCAAGCGGGCGGGGCGGATCAAGGCCTTGGAGGGCACGCAGCCGGTGTTGAGGCAGTCGCCGCCCATCTGGTGGCCCTCGATCAGGGTCACTTTGGCCTTCACGGCGGCGGCGATGTAGGCGGTGACCAGGCCGCCGGCCCCGGCGCCGATGACGATGAGGTTGCGGTCGTAGCGGCGGGGCTTGCGCAACGAGTTCATGCCAGCGCCCCGCCGCAACTGCTGCCCTGGCCGGCGGTGCAGCCGTAGCAGTGTTCCGCCACGCGGATGGCGGCATCGGCCGGGTCGACCTCCAGCAGGCCGGCCAGGGTGGCGTGACCCCTCATCGCCAGCCCCAGCATCTGATTGAAGTCGCAGTCGTACAGCCGGCCCTGCCAGTCCACGCTGATGAGTTCCCGGCACATCACGCCGGCCAGATTGGCGGGGTTGTGGCTGGATTTGAGCAGGACCATGTAGTCCTCGAAGCCGCCCTTCGACAGCAGCGTGCTGCCGAAACGCAGGATGGGCATGTTGGCGAGGGTGAGCAGGCGGTTGAAGACGATGCCGTGGCGTTCCAGCAATTCCCGCTTGTAGGCCGCTTCCAGCCCGGCCTGGGCAGGCGGCAGATGGGCGCCGCCGGGGTTGTAGACCAGGTTGAGGATTCGCTGCGCCCCCGGCTCGGGAAAATCGCCCGAGCCGCCCCCCGAGGGGGCCAAGTCGTTCTTGGGGCGGCCCGGCGAACGACTTGCCAGGCCGCCGCCGGCTTGCCCGTACCCCAGGGCATTGAGCCGTTTCAGCCCGGCGATGCTGCGGGCGTACACCCCCTTGCCGCGCTGCTTGTCGACGTTGTCTTCCAGGTAGCAAGGCAGGGAGGCCACCACTTCCACCTGCTGTTCAGCGAGGAATTCGGCCAGGTCCTCGTGGCCGGGCTCGGAGAGGATGGTGAGATTGCAGCGGTCGATGACCCTCACTCCCAGAGCGCGGGCCTCGGCCACCAGCCAGCGGAAACGCGAATGCAGTTCCGGCGCGCCGCCGGTGAGGTCCAGGGTTTCCAGCCGCCGCGCCGCCAGCACTTGCGGGATCAACTCCACCTGGGTGTCGTCCATCATTTCCGTGCGTTGGGGCCCGGCATTGACGTGGCAGTGCTGGCAACTCTGGTTGCAGCGATAGCCCAGATTGACCTGTAGCGTGGTCAGCCGGCCGCGCTTCAGGGCCGGGAAATCGGTGGGGCTCAGCAGGGGCAGGGTGTCGAGCATGGGCTGGGGGCGGGTGCGGGATGCGGAATGTTACCGGCCGATCGCTCCAGGTGTGTGGGTCCTGCCTATGGCCCGGCGCGGCGGAAGGAGGTTCCCCGCCCGTCTGGTACGGATCGGCCGGCGTTCTGGTTGTCCTGGCCCATGGCGTGGCGCCGGGCTCATTTCTAGCATTGCCTTTCCGCCAACATGGCCCGAACCTTGCCTTCCTGGTTGCGCCCAGGCCGGGGGATGATGCAAGTGGGTGCCCTCACCCGCCGCTGCGCATCGGCTTCTCCCGGTGGGGTAGATCAAGCAAACCTTTCGCTCTCAGGACAGGATGGAGTCACACGATGCAAGACCTGCAGGCCGCAATTGAAGTGCTCAAACACGGCGGCGCCATCATTTATCCGCTGCTGGCGCTGGCCCTGGCCGCCCTGGTGGTGATGCTGGACAAGGCGCTCGTCTACCGCCGTCATGCCCGGCTGCCGGAGGCCCTGCGGCAGCTGGTGGAGACCTACGGCTTCGACTGGGCGGAGCTGGACCGGCAGCTTGCCAAGCTGGGGCCACGCAACTACTTCAGCCGCTTTTTCCGGGTGATCATGGACAACCGCAGCAAGCCTGACTGGTGGGTGGAATCCCGCGCCGGGGACGAGGCCCAGCAGATCGAGAAGGCGCTGGGGCGGGGCATGTGGGTGCTGGACACGGTGGTGACCGCCGCGCCCCTGCTGGGCCTGTTGGGCACCATCTTCGGCATGATGCAGTCCTTCCAGCTCATCGGTCCGGACGGCCTGGTCAACCCGGGTGGCGTCACCGCCGGGGTGGCCGAGGCCCTCATCGCCACGGCGGTGGGCCTGCTCATCGCCCTGGTCGCCCTGTTCGGTTTCAACTATCTGACCCGTTTGCAGGCCCAGACCCTGGACGAGATGGAGCGCCTGGGCACCCGCCTGGTCGACCACATCCGTCTGGATGCCCAGGAAGCCGGGGCGGCTGACGACACTGCGCGTCATGAAGCTGCGTAGAAGCCGCCAGCCCAAGCGGGGCCGCATCGAGATCATCCCGATGATCGACGTGATGTTCTTCCTGCTCGCCACCTTCATGCTGGCGTCGCTGACCCTGCAGCATTTGAACGCCGTGCAGGTCAACCTGCCGCGGGGGGCGACTTCGCCCATGGATAAGAAACCGCCGGTCACCCTGACGGTGACCCCTGAAGGCCGGCTGTTCCTGGACAAGGCGCCGGTCACCCTGGAGTCCCTGGCCCCCACCCTGAAGACGCTGCTGAACCCCGCCGACCCCAGCGTCATCATCGCCGCCGACGACGCGGCCACCAACGGCGTCATCGTCCAGGCCATGATCCGGGCCCGGGAGGCGGGCGCCAAGCACTTCCTCATCGCCGTCCAGCATGGCCAGTAAGGGCCATGCCGCCGGTTTCGACTGGCGCCTGGACAGCCCCTGGCGGCGCCTGCCCATCACCCTGCCCGGCGCGGTGCTCGTCGGCTTGCTGGGCCTCTGGGTTGGAGGGGGACTCATGCCAGGGGATGCGCCCGCGCCCGGCCCGGAAGAACTCAGCCTCGATGCCGAGCTGATCGAGCTGCCGCTCCCGCCACCGGAGGTCACCGAGAAAGCCCGGCGCGAACCCCAGCCGCCCCGGGATGAACCCCAGCCCGAGCCAGCGCCGGCCGAGGTGCCGAAGACACCCGCTACGCTGGAGGCGCCGCCCGCCCCCAGCGCGGAGGATTGGCAGCTGGCTTCCACCTACACACTCAAGAACAGCAAGCGCTATCGCAACGCCTGGGGTCAGCAGGTGCGCAGCATGATGGGTACGGCAGTGGAAGGCCCGGACCAGGGCCAGGTCCGCTTCCGCATCAGCATCCATCCGGACGGCAGCCTGGCCCAGGCGGAGGAACTCTGGTCCACCTCGGCGAAGGCCTCGGAACTGGCGCGCAAGGCCATCCAGGCCATGCCCCGCCTGCCGCCGACGCCCACCGGCAAGCCCCTGGTATTCGAGAAGACCCTCTCGTTCCTGCCCTACGAGACGGGGTGGCCGCCGTCCTATCGCTACGATTGCCTGCCCGACCCGCCCGTCTTCAAGAACCCGTTTGCCTGGAATGGCAGCGGCCCGCAGCCGGCGACGCCGCCCACCCCGCAACGCGAGGAGCGCGCCGAGGACTGTCACCCCAGCGACGTGGAAGCCACATTCGAGGAAGAGGACAGCGAGTTGAAACGTCAGATGGAGCGCAACCGCTGGGGCACATGAGGCAGGTTCGCATCGAGCGCCGTTCCGGGCAGGGTGAAGCGGCGGCCCGCAATCCGGCGCTGCGTCTGACCCTGGTCGTGAGGCTGGCGCTTGCGGCCCGGCTACCGGGTCGGTGATTCCGGCGTGTTGCGGAAGGACGCCAGCAGGGCCAGGTCGTAGGCGATCTTCAGCACCCCGCCCGCCACCAGCGGCGCGGCGAGCCAGCCCGAAGCGAGCAGCGCGCCGCCCAGCGTGGGGCTCAAAGCCGCGGCGAGGCTGCGGGGCACGGCGGTGAAGCTCGCCGCCGCGGCGCGTTCCGGCGGCGTCACCAGCGCCATGACCAGGGCCGAGCGCGTGGGCACGTCCATCTGCGAGAGCAGGGCGCGCAGCAGCAGGAAGGCCAGTGCCCAGGGCAGGCTTGGCGCCAGCGCCGCAAGGATCAGGAAGATGTTGGCCGGAACGTGGGTGAACACCATGGTGCGTACCAGGCCGATGCGCCGCGCCACCCACGGCGCCGCCAACTGCGAGAAGGCGGCGAGCAGCCCGGCCCAGAAGAAGAAGTAACCGGCGGCGGCGAGCGAGAGCTCGAAGCGCTGGAACAGCCATAGGGCCAGCAGCGCGTTCAGAACCAGCCCGCCGGCGAAGGCGTCGATGGAGAACAGCGCCGCGAGGCGGATGACGACACCGCGCGAGGCCCCCAGCGGCGCGGGCGGTGCCGGCTGCATATGAGGGGGTGGCTCGGGCAGGCGCCGGTACAGCAGCCACACCACCGCGCCCGTAAGGGCGTAGATCAGGAACATCACGCGCAAGGCGTCGAGCCTGGCCCAGCCCAGGTTCACCAGCACATCAGGCAGGCCCGTCGCCAGGGCGCCGAACGCCGCGAACAACGCCCCTGCAAGGGTGTAGCGGGCGAACAGGCGGGTGCGGGCATCGCCCTGGGCCGCCTCCGCCAGACGCGCGTGCTCCAGCGGCAGGAAGACGCTGACGTCGCCGGAACTGGGGTTGAGCGTGCCAACGAAGGCCACCAGCAGCAGCGGCCAGAACGAGGAAAGTCCGGCGAACGCCAGGCCGGTGGCGGTCATGAGCAGGGCCGCGCCCAGCAGCAGGGGGCGGTGATGGAAGCGGTGGCCGTGGCTGCCCAGCAATAAGGTGAGCAGGGCGGAACCCAGCAGGGTGGCGGCGCTGAGCACGCCCACCTCGAACGCGCCCAATCCCAGCGCCAGCAGGTAGGCGGGCAGCAGGACGCAGATGAAACCATCGACGAAGGCCCGCAGGGCGCGGGCGATCAGAAGCGGGCGGGCCTCGGGGGCGACGCCATCCGGCAGGATCATTTCATGCCCAACAGCCGGCCCAATTTCTGCAAGGGTGTGTCGGCGCACCAGGCATAGAGGGCGTCGTAGATCACCATGCCGTGCTTCAGCATTTCATGGTCGTCCTCGAAGTTGAGGGACAGACCCTTGGAGATGGCCAGCAAACCGGCGGCCTCCTTGGCCAGGTGGGGCGCGTCGCAATCCGCGCCGCGCACGATCAGGGCCAGTTTGTGCAGGGCGGGGTCGGTGAGGTGGTGGCGCTCGATGAAGGCGTCGAAGCTGCACTTCTCGCCGTGGTGGCCATAGTCCACGCCGGGGACGTCATAGGGCGTGGCGCCGGTTTCCGCCGCCACCTTGAGCACGTCGCCGCCCGGCACGTAGAGGAACTCCGGTTCAGGGTCGATGAAGCGGGCGATCAGCCAGGGGCAGGCGATGCGGTCGATCTTGGGGCGTTCGCGGGTCACCCATTTCATTTGACGTGCTCCTTGGGGTGCCGGCCTCGCCCGGATCAGGCGTTGCGCCGGCAAAAACAATAGACGAATTCCTGGTCCTTGCCCGCCGGCGTGGCATGCAGCTCGGTACGGTGCGAGACCAGTTCGTAACCGGCACCGAATTCGCCGTGCAGGGTTTCCGGCGCATAGCGGCAGACGTCGAGGTTGGAGCATTGCGTGGGCCCGTTGGGGCCGAAGGTGGCGACGATGACGAAACCACCCGGACGCACCGCGCGCCAGACCTGGGCCACATAGCGGCGGCGATCCTCTTCGCGGGTGAGGAAATGGAACACCGCGCGGTCGTGCCAGATGTCGAAGCCGGATTCCGGCAGATCAACGGTGGTCACGTCGCCGACTCTCCAATCCACCAGGCCGGCCCGTTCGCCCAGCCGCGCCTTGCTTAACGCCAGAGGCGGCGCGGCGATGTCGAGAACGGTGAGGTGGCGGTAACCGGCCTCGATCAGGTTATCGGCCAGCACCGAGGCGCCGGCGCCGACGTCGATGATGCGCGCCGCTTCCGGCGCCAGACCGGTTTGGCGGATGAGGGCGAGCGACAGATCGGCCTGGGCCTGGTACCAGCTCACCCGGTCGATCGCTTTGCCGCGATAGACGTTTTCCCAGTGCTCGGCATTACTCATCTCGGTCTCCCGGCGGTAGGCTGCAACACCGGCAAATGATACGAGCGATGGCCTTACTTCGCCGTCACCGCGCCGCCGGCAGCCTTCCAGCCTTCGATGCCGCCCTCGATGAAGCGGGCGTTCAGACCCTTGGCCTGCAACGCATCGACCACGCTGTTGGAGACGCCGCCCCCGCGCACGCAGTAGAGGACGATGTCCTGATCCTTCGGCAGTTCATCCGCCCAGACGCCGATTTGCGTCGGGTCTTTCCAGTTGGCACCCGCCAGTTGCTCGCTGGAAGCCGCAAGGTCATCGTCGCGGCGCACGTCGAGGATGAACTTGCCGGCGAACTCGGCTTGCAGGGTGGCGGGGTTGATGGTGCGGTCCATGTTCAGGCTCCAATTCTGGTGAAGGACGCTTCGGCGGCGGTCCAGGACAGGTTGTTCATGAAGGCGTCCACATAGGCGCCGGCCTTGGCGCCGAAGTCCATGTGATAGCTGTGTTCGTACATGTCCAGGGCGACGAGCGGCGTCGCCCCGGCCAGGTTGTGGGCGTGGTCGGCGGCCCAGACATTGACCAGACGATTGCGGCGCGGGCTCCACACCAGCAGGGTCCAGCCGGAACCACCGCCTTGCGCCTTGCCCATGGCGGTGAATTCGGCGCGCCAGGCATCCAGCGAACCGAAGTCGCGCTCGATGGCCGCCTTCAATGCGCCGGCCGGGTCGCCACCCGCACCGCCCAGGCTGTCGAAATACACCTCGTGCAGGATCATGGAGCCGGCAGCGATCATCTCTTCGCGCTTGAAACCATTGATCTCGAACACCGGCGCACTGGTCCACTGCAGCTCGGCCAGACGCTGCTCGATGGCGTTGAGGCGCTTCACCGCGCCGCCGTAGTTGTTCTCCCAATGGCTGACGATCAACTTCTCGGACAGGCCGTTGAGCCTGGCAGGGTCGCAGGGCAGGGGTTTCAGTTCGTAAGGCATATGGATCAAGACTCCTTGTTGGGGGTGGCGGCTTGGTAGGCCCGAAAGCCGCCGGCGATGGAAAACACCTGGGTGTAGCCCAGGTTTTGCAGGGTGTCGGCGCCGATGCCGCCCCGGTTGCCGCCGTTGCAGTAGGTGATGACCGGGGCGTTCTTGTCCGGCAAAGCCTCGGCGATGCGTTGTGCGAGATGCTCCAGAGGCGGGTTCAGCGCACCCGGCACATGGCCCTTGGCGTGTTCCTCCGGATCGCGCACGTCGATGACCAGGGTGCCGGCGGCGCGTTTGAGAAATTCGGGATCGTGATGGTCCATGAGGATTCCTTGCCGGATCAGCCCAGGGCCAGTGTGTAGACCAGACCGATGGCGGCGCAGGCGGCGATGACTCTCATGATGTCCTGCTTGTACTTCCACAGGGCGACGAAGGCGGCCACCGACATCAGCGCGTAGAACCACTCGAAACCACCGGAGAACGGCGCCGCCTCGGTGGCGCGCGGCCAGATGACGTGCCAGCCGAAGAACAGCGCCAGGTTGAGGATCACGCCCACCACGGCGGCGGTGATGCCGGTCAAGGGTGCTGTGAATTTGAGGTCGCCGTGCGTGGATTCGACCAGCGGCGCACCGGCCAGGATGAAGATGAAGCTGGGCAGGAAGGTGAAGAAGGTGGCCACCGAGGCGCCGACGAAACCCGCCAGCAACAGGGCCTCGGGGCCGAAGATCTCCTTGGTCCAGGCGCCGACGAAGCCGACGAAGGCCACCACCATGATCAGCGGACCCGGCGTGGTCTCGCCCAGGGCGAGGCCGTCGATCATCTGCGTGCCGGTGAGCCAGCCGTAGGTCTCGACGCCGCCCTGGTAGACGTAGGGCAGCACGGCGTAGGCGCCGCCGAAGGTGACCAGGGCGGCCTTGGTGAAGAACTCGCCCATGTCGAAGAGCGTGCCGGCGGGCAGCAGGGCCATGGCGGCACCCCAGATCACCAGGGCCAGCACCAACAGGATGACGAGATACGACCAGCGGAAGCGGGTGTGCGACAGGGGCGGGGTATCGTCGTCGATGAGGGCGGGCCCGAAATTCTTGTCGGAGGCGCCGTGACCGCCACCCACCTTGAACTTGTCCGGCCAGATCTTGCCGCCCAGGGCGCCGAGGATGCCGGCGCCGATGACGATGTAGGGGAAGGGCACCTTCAGGGCGAAGATGGCGATGAAGGACAGCGCCGCCATGGCCCACAGCAGATTGTTCTTCAAGGCCCGCAAGCCGATGCGCCAGGCGGCGAAGACGACGATGGCCACCACGGCGGGCTTGATGCCGTTGAAAATGCCCTGCACGAAGGTGACGTCACCGAACGCCAGATACACATAGGTGAGCGCGGCGAGGATGAACAGCGAGGGCAGCACGAACAGCGTCCCCGCGACGATGCCGCCCCAGGTGCGGTGCAACAGCCAGCCGATGTAGATGGCCAGTTGCTGCGCCTCCGGTCCCGGCAGCACCATGCAGTAGTTGAGGGCGTGCAGGAAGCGGTGTTCGCTGATCCAGCGGCGTTTCTCCACCAAATCCTGATGCATGATGGCGATCTGCCCGGCGGGGCCGCCGAAGCTGATGAAGCCGAGTTTCAGCCAGTACAGGAAGGCCTCGCCGAAGGAAGGGTGGGCGGGGCGTTGCGTGGGGGTCGTGTCGTTCATTTCATGCTCCGTTGGTGTCCTTGAATGCCAAATACAGGTCGTCCAGCAGGCGGCCGCCCTCTTCCAGCAATTGATCGTCGTCGTCGATGCGCGCCTTGAGTCCTTTCAGCAAGGCTTCGAAGCCCGCCGCCTCGGGCGCCGCGCCGCCCACGTCGAGGCTGTGCACGATGGCGGCGATGCGCGCCAGCGCGGCGTCACCCTCAAGGCCAAAGCTGGCCAGCAGGGTCTCGAAGCTCACCCGCTCACCGACGTGGCTGAAGTCGGCGCCGTCGAAATCGAAGCCGAGCGCCTCCGGCGGACAGTCGGCGGGCTGCGCCAGCCAGAGAAAGCGCGCCTCGGGGTCGATGTGGCGGCGGATCAGCCAGGCCGAGGCCAGGCGGTCCACCCATAGATCGCGGCGTGTGGCCCATAACCGCCGCCGGTACGCGGCCGGATCGAGTCGTTCGATGACGGCGTCGCGCGCGCGGGGTTCGCCCGCTTGCAGCCTCGCGCGCACCGTGCGCGCCACGCGCTCAAGGCAGTCCGCGCTGGCCTGGCGGGTGGCGCCGGGAAAGTAGTCGATGGCGGAGAGGTGCTCGAACTGGCGGCGCAGGCCGCGCAGGGTTTTCAACTGTTCGACGGCATCCGCCGTGCTCACCGCCAACTGGTCGAGGGCGGCGTCCAGCGCGGCATAGTCGCCGCTCCGGTCGAAAAGGGCGGCCAGTTCGGCGTCCCCCCGCCCCTGGCTACCCAGCTCGAGCAGCCAGGCACTGCCTCCCAACGCCCGCGCTTCGGCGGCCTGATGGCGCAGGGTGGCGGCCAGATCGTCACGCGCGGGCAACAGCCAGGCGCCATCTCGCAGCGGCGCGCCGCCCAGGGCCTTGAGGGTGCGCCAGATTCGGGTGCGCGCGGTGGCATTGTCGCTTGCGAGGGACAACACCAGGAGTAGCCAATTTATCACTTGCGTTACATGAAAATGTTTTATTCACGACATTCATTATGACAAAGGTTCAAGATTTATCCAGCATCGGCCGTTATCGGGCGGCCTCCCATGTCCGTGCGCCATGCATCCCTTTTCCCCGCCCGATCACGATCTGCTCGATTCCCTGCGCGAACTGGTGCTGCGCTGGCGCCCCGACCGCGGGGTGAGCTACGCCAATCGAGGCTGCGCGAAGGCATTCGGCTTGCCGCTGGAAACCCTGCTGGGCGGCCGTCTGCCGGACGTCTTGCCCGATCCTTTCCGGGCTTGCGCGGACGATCATCTGAACACCGTCCTCGAACGCTTTCAGGCCGGTCATCGCCTGCACGAGGGCGAATGGGAGGTGGACACGCCGGGTGGCCGACGTCGCCTCGCCTGGCGCGACCTCGGGGTGTTCGACGCCGCCGGGGATCTGGTGGAAGTACGCAGTTTCGGCCTGGACGTGACCGAACAGCGCCCGCGCGGCGGCGACCCGCGCGACACCGGGGGCCGCTTTCACGCCCTGTTCCAGCACCACGCCTCGGTGATGCTGCTGATCGACCCCGACAGCGGTCGCATTCTCGACGCCAATGCCGCCGCCTGCCGCTTCTACGGCTACGAATGGTCGAAACTCACCGCCCTGCGCATCGAGGACATCAACACCCTGCCCGCCGAGCGGATCCGCGCCGAGCGCCTGAACGCCCTGGCGGAGAAACGCAATTGTTTCCTCTTCCCGCACCGCCTCGCCGATGGCCAAGCGCGCACGGTGGAGGTGCATTCCTCTCCCATCGTCGAGGGCGGCCGCACCCTGCTGTTCTCCATCATCCACGACGTCACCGACCGCGTCCTCGCCGAATCGGCCTTGCGCGAAAGCGAATCCCTGCATCGCCGCATCATCGACACCGCGGCCGAGGGATTCTGGATGATCGACCGCGAACGCCGCACGGTGGACGTCAACGAGGCCCTCTGCCAGATGCTCGGCTACCGGCGCGAGGAGATGCTGGGACGAGCGCCCACTGACTTCGTCGACGCGGAGAACCGGGCCATCTTCCAGGCGCAGATGGCGCGCATCGAGGACACCTATCAGCGCGACTACGAGATCACCCTGCTCCGCAAGGACGGCGTCGGTGTGCCGGTGTTTTTTCACGCCACCACCCACCGCGACGGCAACGGCGCGCCGGAACGGGCCTTCGCCTTCGTCAGCGACCTGAGCCGCATCAAGCATGTGGAGGCCGCGCTGAGGGACAGCGAGACGCGCTGGCAATTCGCCCTGGAAGGTCTCGAACAGGGTGTATGGGATTTGGACATGGAAGCCGACAGCGTGTATTTCTCGCCCGGCTGGAAAGCCCTGCTGGGCTACGCGGACGCGGAAATCCGCAACGAATTCGAGGAATGGCGCCGGCGCGTGCATCCGGACGACCTGGCCAAGGCCGAAGCCGCCCTGGAGGCGCATTTCCGCGGCGACACGCCGATCTACGAACTGGAACACCGCATGCGCCGCAAGGGGGGCGACTGGGTATGGATCCTCACGCGCGGCAAGGTCATGCAGCGCCTGCCGGACGGCAGGCCCAGGCGCATGATCGGCACGCACGCCGACGTCACCGCGCACCGCCTGCGCGAGGAGAAGCTGCGCCTGGCGGCGGCGGTGTTCGAGAACACCGTCGAGGGGGTGGTGATCACCGACGCGGACAACCGCATCGTCGCCATCAACCGTGCCTTCACCGACATCACCGGCTACGCCGAGGAGGAAGTGCTGGGGCGCTCTCCCAGCCTCATGCAGTCGGGCCGCCACGACGCCGCCTTCTACCAGGCCATGTGGGAGGAGTTGGACAGCCGCGGCAGTTGGCGCGGGGAGATCTGGAACAAGCGCAAGTCCGGCAGCGTGTTTCCGGAATGGCTGACGATCAGCGCCGTGCTCGACGATCACAACCGCGTCAGCCATTACGTGGCGGTGTTCTCCGACATCACCTCGGTGAAACGCTCCGAGGAGGAGCTCAATCGTCTCGCCTACCACGACGTCCTCACCGGCCTGCCCAACCGGCTGCTGCTGCTCGATCGCGTCAATCACGCCATCCGTCGCGCGGGACGTTCCGGCGGGCGCTTCGCCGTGCTGTTCATCGACCTGGACCGCTTCAAGAACATCAACGATACCCTTGGCCACCAGACCGGCGATGAACTGCTGATGGCGGTCGCGGAGCGCATCGGCAAGCGGCTGCGCGCGGAAGACACCCTGTCGCGGCTGGGCGGCGACGAATTCATCCTGCTCATGGAGGAGATCGGCAGCGAGCAGCAGGCCGCCCATCTTGCGCGAGATCTGTTGCGCCTGCTGAGCAAGCCCTATCACGTCTCCGGCCACGACATCTTCCTGTCGGCCAGCATCGGCATCAGCCTGCATCCGGAGGACGGCGACGACGCCGAAACCCTGATCAAGCACGCCGATACCGCCATGTACCGGGCCAAGGAGGGCGGGCGCAACGGCTACCAGTTCTACACCCGCGAGCAATCAGTCGCCGCCTTCCAGCGCTTCAGCCTGGAAGCCGCGCTGCACCGCGCGCTGGAACGCGGCGAATTCGAACTGCACTACCAGCCGCAGATGGATCTGGCGAGCGGCCGCGTCACCGCCATGGAGGCGCTGCTGCGCTGGCGCCACCCGGACATCGGCCTGATCCCGCCGGACCAGTTCATCCCGGTGGCCGAGGAGACCGGCCTGATCCTGCCGATCGGCGAGTGGGTGCTGCACACCGCCTGCATCGAAGCCCTGCAGTGCCAGGCGCTGTGCGGCGAAGCCCTGGCCGTGGCGGTCAACCTGTCGCCGCTGGAACTGCAACGCGGCGAGCCGGTTGAACGGGTGCGACGCATACTCGCCTCCACCGGCCTCGCCCCCGGCCTGCTGGAACTGGAAATCACCGAAAGCTCGGCCATGCGCCGCGGCGAGGAGAGCATCGCCATGCTGCACCAGCTCACCGAACTGGGCGTGCAACTGGCCATCGACGACTTCGGCAGCGGCTATTCCAACCTGGGCTATCTGAAGCGGCTGCCGGTCTCCACCCTGAAGATCGACCGTGTCTTCATCCGCGACCTGCCGGGCGACACCGAGGACGCCGCCATCACACGCGCCATCATCGCCCTGGGCCATTCCCTCAACCTGCGCGTCCTCGCGGAAGGCGTGGAAGCACCGGAGCAGCGGGATTTCCTGAAGTCACTCGGTTGCGACATGCAGCAGGGCTTCCTGCTGGCGCGGCCGCTGCCCTTCGCCCAGGCGGTGGAACGCGTTCGCGTCCTCAACCAGGGCTGAGGACGGTTTTGGATTGGCGGGTAGCGGGTAGCGGTTAGTTCGTAGCCTGAGCTTGCGCGCCAAAGGCGCGGATAAATTCAGCTACCGACTACCAGCTACCAGCTACCCGCTAAGTTATTCCTTCTCGCCGGAGGGCAGCTTCACGTGCCCGTAGCGCACCACCAGCACCGCCGCGGTGAGCAGCAGGATGGACGTGGCGACGCCGAGCATGTCCCAGTGGTCCAGGTTCTTCAGGTCCAGCACCAGGTAGCGGGCCAGGGCGACGATGGCGATGAAGATGGGAAACTGCACCGGCAGTTTGCCGGACTCGAAATACACCGCGACCATGGCCAGGATTTCCAGGTAGAGGAACATCAGCAGCAGGTCGGCCAGGGTCACGTTGCGCGCGGTGAGCATGACGTTCACCTCGATGGCGCCAGCGACGATGGTGGCGATGGTGATGATGATCAGGCCGAGGAATTCGATCAGGCCCAGGACCGAGATGGCTTGCTGGGTGTATTTGTTCTGGCGCATGGTGAGCTTTCGATGGTCGCGGACGGAAACGCGGCCGCAGCATCGCCGAGGCGGCCGCGGCGCGTCAAGCGCCCGGACCCACTCGCCCCTCCCGCCAGTGCCGCCAGGCCAGGATGGCGAGAGTGAGGGCCACCAGGGGCAGGGTGAGCAGCATGACGGCGCCGAAATCATCCAGGGCACCATGCCCGCCGGCGCGCAGGATCAGATAGACCGTGTAGGCGGTATACAACATCAGGAACAGCAGGCCTTCCCAGCGCGCCACGCGGGCGCCGGTGAAAAACACCGGCAGGCAGGCCACGGCGACCGCCACCATGACCGGCAGATCGACCGCCAGCAAGGCCGGCGCCACGATCAGTTGGGCCGGCGCCACGAGCGCCGAAAAACCCAGCACCGACAGGATGTTGAAGATGTTGCTGCCCACCACGTTGCCCACGGCGATATCGCGCTCGCCGCGGATGGCGGCCATGACCGAGGTGGCCACCTCGGGCAGTGAGGTGCCGGCGGCGACGATGGTCAGACCGATGACCAGCTCGCTCACCCCCAGGTGGCGAGCGAACCCCACGGCAGCCTCCACCAGCCAGCGAGAACCCATCAGCAGCAGGGCGAGCCCCGCCAGGATCAACAGGAGCTGGATACCCCAGTGGTCGCGCCAGCCCGGCCGCGCGCCGTCGAAGGCCTCGGCGTACTCGGCGTCCACCTCCGCCTGCACCGCCGCCGTCTCGCGCCTGCTCTGGCGGATGAGCAGGACCGTGTACGCCACCACCAGGCCCGCCAGCAACAGGCCCTCGCCGCGGCCGATGCCCCCGTCGGCGGCCATCGCCCACAGCAGCAGGGAGACGCCAATCATCACCGGCACTTCCTGGCGGATCACCTGCTGGTGCACCACCAGCGGAGTGATGAGCGCCGACAGACCAAGGATGACCAGCACGTTGAAGATGTTGCTTCCCACCACGTTGCCCAGCGCAATGTCGACCTGACCCGCCCAGGCGGACTGGACCGACACCGCCATTTCCGGCGCGCTGGTACCGAAGGCCACCACCGTCAGCCCCACCACCAGCGGCGAGATGCCGAAGGACAGGGCCAGGCGCGAGGCGCCCCGCACCAGCAGCTCGGCGCCCGCCACCAGGGCGATCAGGCCGAGTACGAACCACAGCACGCTCATGACCTCATCTCCAGTTAACCCACATGGATCCCACCTCGAAGCCCAGCACCAGCAGCCAGGCCAGCATGGCCACACCGACTCCGGCGGCGGCGATGTCCTTGATGATGGCGATCTTCTCGTTGTGGCGGGTTTCGACGAAATCGCACAGGGCCTCGACGGCGCTGTTCATGATCTCCGCCACCAGCACCAGAGCGGTCACCACGATGATGAGCAGCGAGTCGACCCAGTCGCGGGCAACCAGCGCGGCCGCCAGTACCAGCGTCGAAAAGGCCAGTTTCCAGGCCACGCTGAAGTCGTAGATGACCGCGTAGCGCAAGCCCGCGGCGATGGTGCGCAGCTTGCGCAACGGGTGATAACCGGGATCGCCGGTGCCAAGAAACTTGTGCCTCACTTGCCTGCTCCGAAGCGGGCTCGAATCGCTGTCCGACCCGGCAGAAACGCCCGCAACCCCAGCACCCAGCCCGCCGCCGCGAGGATACCGACAAACACGTCGCTGGGAAAATGCACCTGCAGGTGGATGCGCGATGTGCCCACCAGCACCACCGTCGCCGCCAGCAGCGCGGCCAGGAACGCGCGCCCGCGGCCGGCGGGCGCCACCAGCAGCAGCGCCAGGGCCAAAGCCGCGGCCTGCATGGCGTGGGCGCTCGGGTAGGACAAGTCGGCGGGCATCGGCCCCCAGGCTGTGAACAGATCCGGGCGCGGCCGCGCCACCCACAGCTTGGCCGCGTGGCTCAAGGCGCTGGCGCCCAGCAGGGCGGCGAGCAGGAAGCGGGCCTCGCCGGCGCGGCCCGCGCGCGCTAGGCGCCAGGCCACCCACGCCGCCAGAGGCAGCAGGACGTACAGGGAGCCGAGCCAGGTGACGGCGCCCATGGCGGCATCGAGGACGGGATCACGCCAGTTCCAGGCGAGCACGAGGCCGGCGCGATCGAAGGCGGGAACGGCGCAGGCGTCGTCCGGGCACACCCACCAGGCCCCCGCCCCAAGCACGAGCAGGCCTATCGACCAGGGCAGCAGGGCGGCGGGTGGCACCCGGGGGGACAGCCTCATTCCCGGCCGGGTGCGGGCCGCGCCTCCTCGTTGAGGGGCTGCCGCGCCTCCAGCGCCTGTGTGGTGGCGGACTGCTTCATCGTCACGCTGCCCAACAGGACGAACAGGGCGAGCAGGGCAAGTCCGACCACGCCGACGGCGATACGGATGCCGAGGTGGATCTTGCCGGTGGCAGCGCTTGGGGGATCGGATTCGGTGTCGTTCATGTCGGTTTCCTTGGTCTTCCCTGGGAACGCGCTCAACCGCCGCGCACCATGGCCATCACCCGGCCCATGTCGAGGCTTGAGGCCTGTTGCTGGATTTGCGGCAGATAGCGCGTCTGCATCTCTTTCGCGGGTCCCAGCAGGTTCTGGAAGGTGTCGCGCAGCATGCCCGTATCCATGCGGCGTCCGCCAGCGTAATAGCGCTTGGCGAGCTGGCCGAGGGCGTAGGTGGTGGCGAAGGAGAACGCCATGCCGGTGGCCGCGCCGCCGATCTTGCCGACGGTCTTGCCGGCCGCCTTGCCGAGCAGGCCGCCGAGCAGCTTGCGGCCGAACTGTTCCAGGTATTGCGAGGTCAGGCCGACGCCGGCGGCGGCGATGAATTCCTTGATATGGCCTTGGTCGAGGCTGACGCCGTGCGCCTTGCCGATGCCGTACACCATCTTGATCTGCAAGGGGATGATGGCCATCGAGGCCCAGGATTGCGGCAGCAGTTCGAGGGCGCCGTTGAGCAGGCTGTAGTTGAGGATGGACTTGTCCAGCTCGGCCTCGCTGACATTGGGCTGCGCCGCGACCACCGGCCCCGGCGCGGCCAAGGTGGCGGCGGCGGTGGCGGGTAGGTAGGGGGCGGCGGCCTGGGAAAGCGAGACCATGGCGTCGGCCTCGTTCTCGATGGCAGCGACGCGCGCCGCATCCAGCCCCAGACGAGTCTTCAGATCATCCAGGAAGCGCCGCTCGGCCTCGCTGGTGGTGCCGTCCGCCTCGCACACGCAGACCGCCATTTCATAGGCGAGCTGGCGATGCTCGGCCTCGGTGAGGGCGGAAATGGCGCTCTCCAGGCTGGCGCGCTTGAGCAGCACGTCCTGGTAGAGCCGCATCAGGTCGGGCGCGCCGGCGTCGGCGGCGAGGGCGTCGGCGATGCGGCGGATTTCCTCGCGCTCGCGGGCATGCTTCTCGCCGTCGGCGAAGGCGGCGAACAGCGCCAGGGTGAGGATGGCGCGTTGTTGTTCGGGGTTCATGTCGATGCTTCCTTTCTCCATAGAAAAACACACGCCCAGGGCCACCTTGACCCGACCGGGACGATTCACCCCGGCCCAATCAAAACAATGCAATCACACGTCCGTTGCTGGCACAGATGTCACATGGAAAAACACTGGCGCAGTCCTTGTCCTATTTGCCGTGCAGCACGTCGCCCAGGCCCAATCCGGCCAGGTGCCTGACGCCGCGTCCCAGGTAATAGAGCACGGCCAGCATGATCAGCATGGCGGGCACGGCGATCATGGGGTAGCTCAACAGGGTGAGCCGGCCGAGTTCCTCGTTGAAGGCGGCGGTGCCGGCAGGGCTGGTGACGATCCGGGTGGCGAGCACGTAGTTCATCACCGACGAGAAGGCGAAGGAACCGGCCAGCATCCAGGTGGCGGTGCGCAGACGGGCCTCGAACGCGGCCTGGTTGCCGCGTTCGGCGAGGGCCGCGTCGATCCTCGCGGTGTCCAGCAGCATGGGGGTGTAGAGCAGCACGCGCACCAGCGGGTAGGGGCTGAGCGCCGAGCCGGCGACGATCAGGCCCAGCACGCCGGGAACCGCCGCCTCCTTCACCGCCAGCCAGCGCGTGTCGAGTTCCAGCAGGCCAATGCCGCCGGTGAGCAGCAGGCTGACCACGCCGAGGCCGGCGAACAGGCTGAACCTGTGGCTCTTCGCCAGTTCGTGCAACCCCCAGCCGATGGGAAAGGCCAACGCCACCACCAGCGCGCCCGCCGCACCCAGGTAATCAGGCTTGGAGAGCTGCATGAGGATGAGCGAGGGGATGAGCAGGGTGACGGCAATTTCCAGCAAGGGAGAACGCGATTGAGTCATGGTGGAGCCTATTAGCGGACTTTGGACAGAGAGACCGCGGTTTGCCGCGCAGGTTCTCCGCTACCCGTGGAAAGGTCATGCGGCGGCTGCGATGTACGGGCGACGCGGGCAGGTTGATGGTTCAGCCGCGCCGGTGGGCCGCCCGCGCCAGGCGATCGCGCACCGCCAGCCAGTCCGGACTTTCCGGCGGCGCTTCGACCAGGATGACGCCGTGACCGGCATTGTCCAGCCGGCGCAGGGTGGCGTAGAGGACGCGGGCGTAGCCGGCGGCATCCGCCGGCATGGGCTCGACAAGGGCACTCGCGGGCAGAGCGGCGGCCTCGCCGAGGGCAAGCACCGTGACCCGCAGGCCACGCTGCGCCAGTTCGTCGGCACGCGCGGCCAGCGCTCCGGCGGACCACACCTCCAGGGGCGTGGCGGGCGCGTAGTGGCTGGCCAGGGCGCCCGGCACGCGCGGGGTATCGGCGCCACCCGCGCGATGGGGCAGCATGACCGGCTGTCCCAACACCGCCTCCAGGCGGGCCGGGGAGATGCCGCCGGGGCGCAGCAGCACGGGCGCCTCGCCGAGCAGGCCGACGATGCTGGATTCCACCCCCACCGAGCAGGGTCCGCCGTCCAGGATAAGGTCTACCGCCGTACCCAGTTCGTCGCGCACGTGCGCGGCGGTGGTGGGGGAAACGCGGCCGAAGCGGTTGGCGGACGGTGCCACCAGGGGTCCGGCGGCTTGCAGCAGGGCCAGGGCCACGGGGTGCGCGGGCACGCGCAGGGCGACGCTGTCCTGGCCGCCGGTGATGACGTCCGCGACGTCCTGGCGGCGCGGCAGCACCAGGGTCAGGGGGCCCGGCCAGAACGCCCTCGCCAGGCGACGGGCCGCCTCGGGCACGTCCCGCGCCCATTCGTCGAGCAGTTCGGCGGCGCCGAGATGGACGATGAGGGGATGGTCGGCAGGCCGGCCCTTGGCGGCGAAGACGCGGGCGACGGCGGCCGGGTCGCGGGCGCTGGCGCCGAGGCCATACACCGTCTCGGTGGGAAAGGCGACCAGGCCGCCGGCTGCGAGGAGGGTGGCGGCGCGGGCGATGTTTTGCGGCGTGGCGGCGACCAGGCCGCCGTCGGCCGAAGCGGTGGATGCCATGACGGCGGTTTTCCGTCCGCCGCTCAAAGCCTGTGAATTGTTCGAACCCGGCAACTACAGTGGTCGTCATTCCCGCGTAAGCGGGAAACCAGATTGTGCATCGGGTTGATTTTCAAGGCAGTGAGTCCTACGAACTGGATTCCCGCGTGCGCGGGAATGACGGATTTTTTGAGCGCAGAGATTTTCAAAACAGCTCAGTTCTGCAACTGCACCGGGCAGGTAAACATGAGCAGGCCGTAGTCCTTTTCGTACTGGGCCTGCAGCCGCTCGACGATGCGGCCGCACAGGTCCGGGTCGCCGACCACGTCGATGCGGATGTTGCCGCCGGCGCTCCACTTGCCGCTGCGCACGCCGTGGGTACCGCGCCCGCGCGCCTCGGTGATGGTGTAGCCCTTGGCGCCCAGGCCCATGATCTCGTCGATGAGCATGTCCTCCAGAACCGCCTCGGACAGGATGGTCAGCAGCAACATGTCTTGCGCGGGCATGGATCAGCCTCCTTGGTGGATGAAGCGGGCCATCCACAGGTAGATCGGGATGCCCAGGAAGATGTTGAAGGGGAAGGTCATGCCCAGCGAGGCGCCGATGGACAGGGCCGGATTCGCCTCGGGCACGGCGATACGCATGGCCGCCGGGGCGGCGATGTAGGAGGCGCTGGCGAACAGGGTGGCGAGCAGGAAGGTGCCGCCCACCGTGAAGCCGAGCATCCAGCCGGTGAGCGTGCCCAGGGTGGCTGAGAAGATCGGCATCAACACGGCGAAGCCGGCGAGGAAGGCGCCGTACTCGCGCAGCGCGGCGATGCGGCTGGAGGCGACCAGGCCCATTTCCAGCAGGAACAGGGCCAGCACGCCCTTGAACAGGTCGAAGAACAGCTTGTCGAGGGGCTTGATGCCTTCCGCGCCGGCGACGAAACCGATGATCAGGCCGCCGGCGAGCAGGTAGATGCTCTTGCCGAAGAACACCTCGTGCAGCAGCTTGCCCCAGCGCACCGTGCCCTGGCCGTAGCGCGCGAGGATGACGCCCAGCACCAGGGCGGGGATTTCCAGGAGCACCAGGAAGACGATGAGATAGCCCTCGAAATCGAGCTTTTCCTGGCCCAGCAGGGTAATGCCGACGGAGAAGGTGACGACGCTCACCGAGCCGTAGTGGGCGGCGATGGAGGCCGAATCGGCGCGGCTCATGCGGCCGAGATAACGCAAAACCGGGAAGGCCACCAGGGGGATGAGGGCGCCCACCAGGACGATGACCAGGCCCGCGCCGAGCAGGTCGACCACCGGATGCTTGGCCATTTCCACCCCGCCCTTGAGGCCGATGGCGAGCAGGATGAAGATGGACAGGGCCTCGTAGATGCTGCCCGGGATCTTGAGATCGGAGCGCAGCAGACCCGCCGCCACCCCCAGCACGAAGAACAGCACCACCGGTTCGAAACTCATCGCGTCCTCCCGCCGGATGCCGCCGGCAACGGATTACCGCCCAGCGGGGCGGCTCACTCGTCCTCGTCCAGCTCGGGATCCCAACCCCGCTGGCGGCCCCGGCGCATGGCCCAGTCGTAGAGTTCGGCATGGCGCGCGCGCAGGTCGTCGGGCAGTCGGCTGGGCAGGTTGCCATATTCGTCCCAGCGCTGATTCACCTGCTCGAAGAGGTGTTGCATGCGCTGCAGGTCCCAGCCGGCGCAATCCTCCTCGCGCGGCAGCATCCCGAACAGCCAGGCATCGAGGACGACGCGGCCCAGGGTGGTGATGCCGTGGGTGTCCTGGTTGAAGCCGGCGTAGGTCATCTTCTCGGCCATAGGCTTACTCCGCCCACTTGCCCAGGTAAGCGTTGATCACGTCCAGCACCGCCTGGGACTTGATGACCAGACCCAGGTCGATCATCTCCGAGCCCATGACCATGGAGGTATTGTTGGCCGGCACCGGCACGGACACCAGGTGGTTGGCCTCCTCGCGGAAGAACACCGCCGCCACCACGCCGGCGAACAGGAACTTGCGCCCGGCGCTCTGGCTGGGACGCAGGGGGTCGGGCTGGTAGACGAACACCGGACTGCCGCTGGAGCCGGGATACACCGCCGCATCGATGAGGAATTCGGCGCGACCCTCGAAATCCAGGGCCATGGGGGTGGCGGTGGTGCCCCGCCGCAGGATGGGCATCAGGTTGACCTGGTCCCAGACGCCGCTGGGATAGCCGACGAACAGCACCTCCTCGAGGGCGTCCAGGGCGCGCAGGGTGGCGGCGTCCGGCGCCAGGCGGCTGTCGATGGGCTGGTAGTAGAGCTCCACGCCCTGGTCACGCGCAGCCTGTTCGAGCGGCCGCATGGGGATGATGGCCAGGTCCACCTCCGGGTTCGGGTGCATGAACCAGGCCTGGGGAAAATCCTCGATGTTGAGTTGGAAACGCTGGCCGAAGGCCGGCTGCCCGTTCTGCTTCTGGGTGAACACCAGGCCGCCGCGGCGCACGCCATCGACCAGATGGCGGTTGGTGACGATGAAGGTGTGGGTGCCGCGCGGGTGGGCATGGCTCACCACGAAGGCGGTGCCGGAACCCTCGCTGCCGTCCTCGAGGACGGTATCGACACGGATGGTGTTGAACAGCAGCTTCTTGGTGAGGGAATTGATTTCCACGGTGGCCTCAGCTCTGTGACGCGGGCTTCAGGGGACAGAACAGGTCTTCCTCGGCGGCGCTGCCCAGGCGCTCGTAGATGGCGAAGATGGCCTGGTCCTCGGTGGCGAAGATGTTCTCCTGTCCGACCAGCTCGAACAGGCCGGTTTGCCGCATGACGTCGATCACCTGCTTCTTCAGGCCGGAGAACACCAGGGTGACGCCGGCGGCGCGCAGGCGCTCGATGAGATGGTGCACCACTTCCTCGCCGGAGGCGTCCATCTGGTTGATGGAATCGCCGACGATGAGCACGTATTTCGCCTTGGGATGGTCGGCCAGCGCCTCCAGCACGGCGTCCTCGAAATAGGAGATGTTGGCGAAATACAGCGAGCCGTCGTAGCGCATGGCCATGATGTGCTCGCTGGTGGGCAGGTCAGGGTTCACCTTGATGTCGCGCAGGGTGCCGTCCTTGAAGCGTCCGAGCAGGGCAACGCGGGGCTTCATGGTGCGCAGCAGGAAGAGGACGATGGCCAGGCCGGCGCCGACCAGGATGCCGTTGTCGAGGTGGGGCGCGAAGAACAGGGTGGCGGCGAAGGTGACGATGGCCGCGGCGCCGTCGTGCTTGTGCGCCTTCCAGGCGTGCTTGACGGCCTCGACGTTGACCAGGCCGCCCACCGCCATGACGATGATGGCCGCCAGCACGGCCTGCGGCAGGTGGTAGAGCAGCGGCGTCAGGAACAGCAGGGTCAGTGCCACCACCAGCGCGGTGAACACCGCCGACAGGCCGGAGGTGGCCCCCATGCTGGCGTTCACCGCGGTGCGCGAGAAGGAGCCCGATGAGGGATAGGCCTGGGAGAAGCTGCCGACGATGTTGGCAGCCCCCTGGCCGATCAGTTCCTGGTTCGGATCCAGGCGCTGGCGGGTCTTCGCCGCCACCGCCTTGGCGATGGAAATCGCCTCCATGAAGCCCACCAGGGCGATCACCAGGGCCGCCGAAAGCATCGCGCCGAACTTGTCCATGTCCAGCGCAGGCATGGATATGGCGGGCAGCCCCTCGGGGATGGCGCCCACCACTTCGCCGCCGCCCACCAGCTTGAAGTCGCCCTTCGATATCTTGCGGATGCGATAGACGGTGTCCTCCACCTGCACCCCCTGCGGCACGGCGCCCGCCAGGTAGATCGCCGTGGTCTTGCCTTCGCCATCCACCGCGCGCACCACCGGCATCTGGCGCATCGCTTTGCGCAGGGAGGCCGCCGATTCCTCGGTCTCCTGCACCACCAGACGCATCAGGTCGGCCTCGGCATGCAACGAAACGATCAGGGCACTGTCGTGCTCGTCGGCTTTTTCGGCCTGCAGCAGATTGGCGTTGATCTGTGCCAGCTCGCCGCGCAGGCGCGCCAGTTCGGTGTCGGCGGCGACCACCTTTTCCACCTGGGCGCGCAACAAGGGATCGTGCAGATGCTCCAGACTACCGGCGGCGTTCTTCTCGAAACCGATGGCCCAGGCCAGCAGCGTGCTGAGCACCACGGCGATGAGCACGCCGGGCAGCTTGGGGGCGTATTTCTTCAGCGCCCACATCAGCAGCATGGCGCCCACGCCCATGGCCAGGGTAGGCAGGTGGGTATCGCCCACTTGTTTAAACACGGCAACGATGTCGTTCATGAACGACTCACTGCGCGGCATGGAGACGCCGAGCAGCTTCGACAACTGCGACAGGGCGATGATGATGGCGGCCGCGTTGGTGAAGCCGACGATGACAGGGTGGGACAGGAAGTTGACGATGACGCCCAGCTTGAACACCCCCAGGGCGAGTTGGATGAGACCCACCAGCAGGGTCATCATGATCGCCAGGGCGATGAACTGGTCGCTGCCGGGGGCCGCCAGGGTGGCCAGGGCGGATGCGGTGAGCAGGGACACCACCGCGACCGGGCCGGTGGCCAACTGGTTGGAGGAGCCCCACATCGAGGCCACCATCACCGGCAGGAAGGCGGCGTACAGGCCGTAGTAGGCGGGCATCCCCGCCAACTGGGCGTAGGCCATGGACTGGGGAATCAGCACCAGCGCCACCGTCAGGCCGGCCATGAAGTTGATCTTCACATCGCCGGCGGACATCGGGAACCAGCGCAGGAAGGGAAGGAAGCGGAGCAGTTTTTCGTTCATCGTCGATGCAGGCTGGTGCGTTTCCGGCCAACCTTATCGTCATATCAGGAAAGCCTGATATTATACACGGCGCCTCCTGCCCCGGCTCCAATCCATCATGTTCTCCAACCGCACCAGCATTGCCAGCGTCCTTGAAAGCTTCCACGTCGACGACCGCATGCTGGCCTACAACAACTTCGTCGCCAGACTCTACAACTGGTGCCTGTCGATGGGCTTCATGCCGGGCAAGATCATGCCCGCGCGGGCGTTCTGTTCGGACGAGAGCCAGGGCTTCCCCATCATCCTGCTGGCCAAGCACTTCGGCGCCTTCCCTTTCAATCATGGCCGCCTGGGCGGCATCATCTCGCTCGACCGGCACGGGCCGCACGCCGACCATGGCCGCGACCTGGTGCTGATCCAGGCCAGCCACGTGGGCTACGACCCGGATAGTGCCGAGTTCGGCGTCTACCGCCGCCTGCATACCCAGGACGAAAGCAACTCCTGCAACTGCGGCAAGATCGGGAACATCATCGAGTGGTACCGGACCGGTTATCAGTACGCGCGGGAAAACGTGCGCTTGCTGCGCCATGGCGACACCCCCGCCCTGCTCATCGATAACCAGCTGCTGTCGCGCAACCGCACCGAAGGCATCTTCCTGGTTGCCGACCGGCTCATCGAGGGCGTGGTCCGCCACAACCACCTGCCGCCGCCTCTGGCGGCGCGCAGCACGGGCATGGTCTATGCCGCCGCCAACAGCCTGGTCGAGCGCCTCGGCGCGGCGACCTGGCCGACGCAGGGCAGCGTGCAGATCGGTCCTCGTCTGGTGGCGGACGATTTCTTTTTCGTGCGCGAATTCGTCAACCCTGACATCAGCAAGGACCAGCTGGAGAGCAACATCCTGCCCGCCATGCCCTGGATCCTGACCTGCAAGCATCCCTTGCTCGCCGCCGCGCGCGCCAACACCATCGCCGAGTTTGACCGCGCCTACCGCAGCCTGACCCAGTCGCCCAAGGTGCGCGGCAAGAACATGCTGTTCCTGGCCGGCCTGAACATCGACATCTCGCCGTATCCCGGCGAAAACTTCCCCCTGACCAAATTCATGCCCTGGGCCGCCTACCTGCAGCGCGAGGACGGCAGTCGGGAACTGCTCGAACAGGACGAGCTCATTGAGCGCCTGGCCGCGCAACCGGCGGACAACCCCTCGCAACTCGCCCTCGACAAAGCCATCGCCACCATGGTCCGGCATCGCGACGTGCGTGTGCGGCTGTAGCCGCGCTTTCCGGGTGGGTTCCGCGCTGGGGCCGGCACGGCCTCAGAGCCTGTGAAGAAATCGTAGCGAGCGGCCCGAGAGCAAGGCGGACGGAGCGCTGCGACGAGACATATCAAATAGATAGGCGAGGAGCGAGCACCGCCCAACGCAGCAATCGGGACGCGCAGTAGATTTATTCACAGGCTCTCAGCCGTGATGGCGGGCCTGGCGGTTGAGCTGATCGAGTGCCTGCACGACGGCGCGCTGCGCCTCCTCGGCTTCGGCCTCGTTGCCCATCATGGTGAGGCGGCCGAAATTACCGAAGGGCTTCACGTCCACCAGGGTGATGTGCGCGGCCTTTTCCGCCTCGTTGGCGGCGTAGACGGCATAGCCCGCCGGCTCCACTTCCAGGATGAACATGCTCTTGCCGGGCAGGATCATGGAGCCCTTGCGCATCTGGCGGTTGATCAGTGTGGTGTGGTCCGGGGTGATGCCGCGGATGATCTCGTTCCAGGCGATGCGGCAGGCGTGCCGGGTGTCCAGGGTGGTGTTGAGCTGGCGCAGGATGATGTCGCCCGCCTCCATCACCTCGCTCTGGTTACGGTAATGGATTTCCATGGAACCGAAGGAACGCTCCACCACCTGCTCGCCCAGGTGCACGTTGGTTTCCTTGAGGGCGATGTCGGACAGGCGGTGCACGGCCATGCCCGGCGCCACCTCGATCCACAGGCAGGCGTCGCCGGGCACCGGCAGGAAGCCCTGCGAGGAGGTGGCCAGATAGGAGGCCAGCTGCGGTTGCAGCGAGTCCATGAAGACGAAGGTGCGCAGGGTGACCTTCATGAACTTACCGTGAAAGTCGCGTCAGCGACTCTCTAAGCTCCCCTCTCCCGCAAGCGGGGCGAGAGGGGAATTCGGAATGCACAGCATTCCGCCCTCGCAGCCGGCTGGCGATGCAGCGCCTGCCGTGGGGCGCGAAGCGGGGGTTGGGGGTGAGGGAAACGGGCATGACTTTCATGTTTCAGGGTGTCATCTCAAAGTCATGACCGTTAGCGGGTCAGGCCCATATAGAGCATCGGCAGTTTCTCGGGCAAACGCTCGACGTGGTCGAGCACGGTGAAGTTCTTGGCGCCGAAGATGCGCGACACGTACTGGTCGGCGTGCGGGTCGAGCGACAGGGCGTAGGTGGTGATGCCGTCGCGCTGCAACTCCTCCACCGCGCGCTTGGTGTCGAAGCGCAGGTATTGCGGATCGCGCACGTCGTTGTCGGCCGGCTCGCCGTCGGTGATGACGAACAGGATCTTCTTGTTCTTCGGCTGCTGCTTCAGCACCGAACCGGCGTGGCGCAGGGCGGCGCCCATGCGCGTCGAATAGGAGCCCTGCATCGCCGCCAGGCGGGCCTTGACCAGGTCGTTGTAGGGCTGGCCGAAATCCTTGAAGCGGTAGTAGTGCACGTCGTGACGGCCGTCGGAGCAGAAGCCGTGCAGGGCGAAGGGGTCGCCGATCTTGTCGAGGGCGTCGGAGAGCATCACCGTCGCGGCGCGGGTGAGATCCATCACCGAATAATCCTTGCCGCGCACCTTGTCGTTGGCCGACTCGGACATGTCGAGCAGCACCATGACGGCGAGATCGCGCAGGTTGCGCTTGTAGCGCATCATGATGCGGGTGTCGGGCTGCTGCCCCATGCGGATGTCGATCATGGCGCGCACGGCGGCGTTGACGTCGAGCTCGTCGCCGTCCTCGACCCGGCGGATGCGCTGCATGCCCTGGGGAATCATGGACTCGATGAGAAACTTCAGGCGCGAAATGACCGGCTTGTTGTCCTCGATGATCTTCTCGATCACCTCCAGTTCGCCGGCCTTGGGGCGGCGTTCCAGCACGGTCACCCAGCTCGGCCGTTCCAGTTGGATCTGGTAGTCCCACTCGTGGTAGTGCACCGGGTCGGCGATCGGTTCGCGGCCTTCCAGCTCGTTGATGGTCTTGCCTTCCTGGTCGAGCCAGAAAGGAGTTTCCAGCACCCAGACTTCTTCCGCGTCGTCGCCGGCGAACTCGTTGTTCACCTCGTTGACCATCTCCATGACGGAGACCTTCTTGCGCACCTGCTGCTGCCGTTGCCAGGTGGCCTCCAGGGCCTCCTGCTCGTCGTACTCCTCGGATTCCCAGACCGTGCGGTTGTCGTCGCGGTACAGGGCGCACAGGGCGTCGGTGCGCGGGTTGAATTCCGGCAGGGGGATCTGGCCGAGGTGATGCGCGAGTTCGACGCCGATGTTCCAGCTTGCCTGGTTGGTCGACAGATCCGGTTCGGCGCGGAACAACTCGACGCCCTTCTGCACCCACGGATGGGGATCCAGGTCATCCTGGGCGAGCAGCGCACGCGCCAGGCGGTTGAGGAGGTCGCCGACGCTCTCCGGCGCGCGCGTGTTCAGGGGCGCGTGCAGGGCCAGCCAGGCGGCGCGCATGCCGGGGAACTGGCGGCAGGCGAGTTCCTCGACGCGGGCGTCCTCGATGGCTTCGATGATCGCCATCTGCGTGGTGTTGAGCATCTGCATCGAAAGCGGCGCGCCGGTGAACACCAGGTGCGCGGCGCAGTGGTTGGCGGCGGCGCGGTAGAGTTCGACGCCCGGCACGATAGCCTCGGCGGGCGTCTCCTCGCCCAGGGGGCGGTAATCGTCGTAGGCGTCGGCGATGTAGATCTGGTAATGCGCGATGTAGGGCTTCAGGCCCTCGCGGCTTTCGTAGTCGCCGGCGGTGGGGCGCAGGAAGAAATCGCGTCCCCACATGGCGCGCAGGTAGATGTTGAGGCGCCGCTGCACGTCGACGAACAGCGTGCCCTTGCGCTCCGATTGCAGCACCGAGAGGGCGTCGGGGCTTTGCAACGAGAAGTACTTCACCTGGCCTTCGAAGTCGGCCCGATAGGCCTGGGCGCCCCATTGCACCCAGCGGCGCAGGCCACCCAGGGTAAGCTGGGTGAGCAGCCGGTCCAGGTTCTCCAGCATCGGCCGCAGGCCGCGCGAGGCTTGCGCCAGCATGATGGAGAGGACGGTGAGGTACTTGCGGAACAGTTCCTCGTCACCCAGGCGCTCGGCGGCGAGCGGCGCGGTGGCGGCGATCAGGGTGAGGACCTGGCCGGAAGTCTTGGAGGCCATGCCGAGCAGGAAGTTGACCAGGTCCGGCAGCACGTTTTCGCCGATGGCGCGCGAAACCTCCGGCATCTCCTGGATGTAGGTGACCACCAGGTCGTCACCGCGGCCGAGGTTGTGCAGGGCGACCGCGCCCTTGATGTAGTTGTCCAGGCCGCGCGCGGAGAACACCCGGGCGGCCTCGTTCCAGGAAGCCTGCAACACCTCAAGGGCACCGCCGGGGAGTTCCTCGAGGAGTTCCTGGTATTCGTCGAGATGGATGGCCATCGGGTTTCAGGTTCCAGGTACCAGGTTTCGGTCAATCCGCGCTGCGTCGCAGCGCGCGAAAACGACCGTATCCGGTAACCCGTAACCCGTATCCTGAATCAGAAATAGGTGGTGACGGCCGAATCCAGGGCGTCGCGCATGTCCGGGTCGTCGGTGATCGGACGCACCAGGGCGACGCGGCAGGCGGCCAGCGGGGCCACCCCCTTGGCGATGAGGGAGCCGGCGTAGATCAGCATGCGGGTGGACAGACCCTCGTCGAGGCCGTGGCCCTTGAGGTTGCGCGCGCGCTCGCCGATGTGCACCAGGTTCTTGGCCACCTCCAGGGTCACGCCGGATTCGTGGGCGACGATCTCGGCCTCGACGTCGTGCTCCGGATAGTTGAAGTCGAGGGCGCCGAAGCGCTGCTTGGTGGACTGCTTCAGGTCCTTCATCAGCGACTGGTAGCCGGGGTTGTAAGAAATGACAATCTGGAAATCGGGGTGGGCCTCGATCAGCTCGCCCTTCTTCTCCAGGGGCAGCACGCGGCGGGCATCGGTCAGCGGATGGATGACCACGGTGGTGTCCTGGCGCGCCTCCACCACCTCGTCCAGATAGCAGATGGCGCCATGGCGGGCGGCGACGGCGAGCGGGCCGTCCTGCCAGCGGGTGCCGTTGGCGTCGAGCAGGAAGCGACCAACCAGGTCCGAGGCGGTCATGTCCTCGTTGCAGGCCACGGTGATGAGGGGCTTGCCCAGCTTCCAGGCCATGTACTCGACGAAACGCGTCTTGCCGCAACCGGTGGGGCCCTTGAGCATGATGGGCATGCGCACGGAATAGGCCGCCTCGTAGAGTTCCACTTCGTCGGCCACCGGACGGTAATAGGGCTCGCCTTTCACCAGGTAGGCGGCAAGAACATCGGCGACCGCGCCGGTGTTGGCGGCGGGACGGCTGGCGGCCGCCGCGCTCGCCGCCTGCTGGCTGGCGGCCCGCGCCAGGGCTTCCTGACGCGGCGAGTAGGTACGCATGAAGGGATCGTTACGCATGGCTTCAGACCTGTGAATGCTGGAGTTCGCGGATAGGCTTCAATCCGGCCAGACGCGGGAGGGGAACAGGGCGCTGCCGCTGTCCTGGACGATGTTGGCGCTGGCCGCGGCCGGCGCGGAGGCCTTGGCTTTCGCCGGCGTGGCGCGGGCCGCGCGCTTGGGCGCGGGCTTGACGGCGGGCTTGACCGGGGTCGCGGGCTTCGCCACCGCGGCTTTGGCGGGCGCGGACTTGGTCGCGGCGGGTTTGGCCGCCGCCGGTTTCGCCGCCGGTTTCGCCGCGGCGGATTGCTGGGAGGCGCGCGCCTGGCGCACGCTGGCGGACAGCTTGTCTTTCACATTGGTCATGATGCGATCACCTCGTCAATGATGGCTTCGATTTCAGCCGCCGCTTGCGCGCCCCGGCTGCCCATTTGGTACACCGACATCCCTTCCAGCGCGGCGCCGCGATAAGCGGCCCGGCGCCGCACCACCGCGGTCAGCACCGGCACCCCGAACTCGGCCAGAGCCTCGTGCATGGCCGCGGACAGCGCGCTCTTCGGCTCCAGCTGATTGAGCACCAGGAAGGCCCTGAGCCCCGGATTCACGCGCCGCGCCTCTTCGATTTCCTGGGGCAGGCGCAGGCTGGCCCAGAGATCCACGGGCGACGGCAACACCGGGATCAGCGCCACGTCGCAGGCGCGCAGGGCCTGCTGCGAGGCGTGGCTTTCCACCGACGGTGGACAGTCCAGCACCAGGTGTTGGTAGGCGCGGTAGTTCTGATGCAGGGTCCGCGCATCCCACTTGCCGCCGATCTGCTTCACGGTCGCGGGAAACGGCGCGCTGCCCTGACTGGCCCACTGCACCGACGAGCCTTGCGGGTCCAGGTCGATGACCACGGTCTCGCCCCGGCGCGCCAGGCCCGCGGCCAGGTTCATGGCCAGGGTGGTCTTGCCGGCCCCGCCCTTCTGGTTGATGACGGCGGTCACCCGTGTGGCCATGTCAGTTCCCCGCCGCCGGCCGCAGCGCATTGACGCGCGCGGCGAAGCCGTATTCCCGCTCGCCCATCGCCGCGCCCTCCGCCGCCTCCACGGTGATGTTGACGTAGGTGGTGCCGAAGTTGATGTTCTGCGGATGCAGGCCCGTCTCCTCGGTCAGCGCGGCGAGCGCGTCGAGAAAGGCGCGGGTCTCCCCGTAGCGCGCGAACTCGAAGCGCCGGAACAGGTTCGGCGGCGTCCCCCGCGCTTCCCAACCCTCGGGCAGGTCAGCCATGTCCGGCCTCGCCGGCCATCATGCCGTCCAGCTCGCGCACGTGCGCCATCTCTTCGCGCAGGATGCCCTCCAGCAAGGCCGCGTCCTCGGCGTCACGCATGCGCGTGGCATGCGCCAGAGCCTCCTGGTAGAGACGCACCGCGTCCACTTCCAGACGATGGTCCGCGTCCAGCATGGCCTGCGCGTCGCGGCCCAGGCGGGCCGGTGGCAGGTTGCCGGCGGAAGGCGCGACGCCCAGGCGGATCAGCCGTTCCATCAGGCGCTCGGCGTGCTCCAGTTCCTCCACCGCCTCGCGGCGCAGGTGGGCCGCCAGATCCTCATTCCCCCACAGTCTGGCCAGCACGCTTTGCGCCAGATACTGCTGCACGGCGCTCATCTCGTGGGTGAGCGCGCGCGACAGCCAGCCCAGGGTGCGGGGATCCACGCTCATCGGCGTCCGTCCGCTCAGCTGCGGGTCGAGGTGATCTCGGCGTCGCGTCCGCCACCGCCGGCATCCGGCGCGGTCGGCAGGATGCCTTCCACTTCGCTGTGCACGCGGGCGATGATGTGGGCGGCGACCAGACCGTCACCCACGCGCTCGCAAGCGTCGGCACCGGCGCGCACGGCGGCGTTGACGGCGCCGGTCTCGCCGCGCACCAGCAAGGTGACGTAGCCGCCGCCGACGAATTGACGGCCGACCAGGCGCACTTCGGCGGCCTTGGTCATGGCGTCGGCGGCTTCAATCGCGGGCACCAGGCCGCGGGTTTCGATCATCCCCAAGGCAATGCCGGTCACGTTAGCCATGTGAGTTCTCCATCAATGGTTTGAAACGATCTCGCCGCGGCATCAAGCGGAGGGCGCGGAAGGCAGGATGCCTTCGACTTCGCTATGCACGCGGGCGATGATATGCGCGGCAACGAGGCCGTCACCGACACGCTCGCAGGCGTCCGCGCCGGCACGCACGGCGGCGTTGACGGCACCGGTTTCGCCGCGCACCAGCACGGTGACATAGCCGCCACCGACGAATTGACGACCGATCAGGCGCACTTCGGCGGCCTTGGTCATGGCGTCGGCGGCTTCAATCGCGGGAACCAGACCGCGGGTTTCGATCATGCCCAGGGCAATACCAGTGGCGTTGGCCATTTTTCAGCTCCTTAAGTGATAAGACGTTAACCGCGAGGCGCGGGGTGAATCAGGCGGACGGCGCGGTCGGCAGGATGCCTTCCACTTCGTTGTGCACGCGGGCGATGATGTGGGCGGCGACCAGGCCGTCACCCACGCGCTCGCAGGCGTCGGCACCGGCGCGCACGGCGGCGTTGACGGCGCCGGTTTCACCGCGCACCAGCACGGTGACGTAACCGCCACCGACGAATTGACGACCGATCAGGCGCACTTCCGCGGCCTTGGTCATGGCGTCGGCCGCCTCGATCGCGGGCACCAGGCCACGGGTTTCGATCATGCCCAGTGCAATACCCATACGTTCTGCCATTTCATTACTCCTTTTAGGAACAACATTGAAAACAAGTTCACGACCACTCGCATTGCCGGGAGATCGCGTCCCTAACCACAACTCCTGTCCGGCTTCGCCGTCCAAAACCTTCACTCATCCCAGTTGTCGATGATCCCGCAGATGGTCAGGTCGGTCATGACCTTCACATCCTTCATCGCCAGCCGCGCCGCGCTGCCGCTGCTGGTGAACACCCATTTGCCGGCGGGCACTCCGACGGGATCGGTCGCCACCGAAAGCGCGCCCTGCTGACTCTCCAGCACGCGCAGCGACGACGCCATCAGGCCCGGCACCCGGCGGGTGCAGACCAGCTCGTCGACCACGCGCATGATTTCCATCAGGCCGCCTCCGGGTTCCAGTGATCGATGATGCCGACGATGGTCAGGTCGGAGGGAAACTCCTTGCTGCCGGCGGCCTCGCGCGCGGCCGAGGAGCCGACGCAGATCACCCAGTCCCCGGGCACGCAGCCCACCGCGTCGACCGCCACGCTGCGGGCGCCGCCCGCTTTCTCCTGCACCACCAGCAGGGGGCGATGGCCGAAGGTATCGATGCGATTGGTCGACACCAGGGTTTTTTCCACGCGCATGATCTTCATCGTAAGGACCCCAAGCCAGCCTTTCTCTCAATGTCCATGATCTTCGACCTCGTCCTCGACGAAGCTGGCGCGCTCGCCGCCTTGCAGATCGCTCACCGCCATCTGGCAACGCAGCAGTCCCTGCGTGTGCAGATCGGCGTAGCGCGACTCGATCGCGGCCTTCACCCGCCGGCAGCGCAGCAGCGCGCGTTCGCGGGCGCCGGGCACGCGCGAGGAATAATGGAAGTGCACGAGGACAGGGATGGCCATGCCGTGCTTGACGTTCAGGCCGCTAAAGATCTTGATGCCCACGTCCATGTCGGCGGCACCCTCCTCCACCGTGTCGAGGTGGGCGAAGTAGAACTTGTTGCGCAACTGCAGTTCGCTCATCGCCTCGCCGGCGCAGATGAAGCGCTCGTTGTGGCCGATCACGGCGTAGCGTCCGGCGTGGTGCTGGATGACGTACTCGATCTGCGAGAGGTTGGCCTCCAGCAGGGCGAGGATCAGGCGACGCATGCCCGGCGCGCAGGGCGAAGCGCCTTCGACGCGCGCCAGCGTGGCTTCGACGTGGCCGCGCGCCGTTTCCGGCAGCATGCCCAGGGTTTCCCGATAGAGGGTGGCGTTGCAGACGTAACGCGCCAGATTGATGTTGCCGTCGGCGTCCGGCACGTGGATGCGGATGGCGTCCAGATCGGTGTCCATGCCGATCAGCAGGATGTCGGGGGCCGCGCCCAGACCAAAGGTGTTCTCCACCGCGGCGCGCAGTTCGACCAGCCGGCCGAGCGCGGCATCCATGGCCGCGGCGTCGTTGCTGCCGTGCGCGGCGCAGCCCTGCTGGCAGGGATGCGAGG
The DNA here is from genome assembly GCA_016873935.1 of Betaproteobacteria bacterium. Lineage (GTDB taxonomy): Bacteria > Pseudomonadota > Gammaproteobacteria > Burkholderiales > Thiobacillaceae > PFJX01. The sequence goes on from VGVT01000003.1 coordinate 93,346, forward strand.
TGCTGAGGTGATAGACCGCGACCTTCAGGTAATTGCCCTGTTCGCCACCAGGAATGCCGCCGGTGAGCCGGTCCAGTTCCCGTTGCGTCCAGTCCGCGACGTCGCCTTCGACGTCGAACATCGCGCCGGCGTAGGCCTTGACCCGCACCGCGTCGTTGGGCGCCAGCCGCAGCACGAAGGGTAGCAGGCCCTGCAGGCGGCCGTCCGCGCAGGGGCTGATATCGAGGGTGTGATAGCCGCAGGACTGGAAGAAGGTCTCATCCAGCTTCATGCGTTCGCGCCACGGCGCCTGATCCGCATCGACCTGCTCGACGCAGGCCTTGAAGCTCTTGAAGATGCAGTGGGCGTGCAGGGCGCGCAGGTCGAGGCCGGTCACCCAGGCATCTTGCAGCAGCGCGTCGGGCAGTTCGTAGCCCAGGCACTCGCGCGCCAGGTTCTGCGCCCGCGCCACGAAATCCAGCTCGTGCTGGAGCGAGGACAACACCTTGAGGGTGTCGGCGATGGCCGCGAAACGGCCGCGCACCCGCGACTCGTAGGCATACAGGCGCCGGTTGAGCTCCTGATCCACCAGGGTGTGCTCGCAACGCTGCCCCGGGCCGATGACGCAGGCCGGATTGGCGGGCGCCTCCACCGGGGTGACCACCCCGGCCTGGCGCATGGCGGCAAGTCGTTTGCGCGTGTTCATGATCCGCTGCTTAAGCGCGCGCTCCGCCGGAGACGGTCACCACTGCGCCCTTCGGGCTGTTGCCGGCAGAACCGGTAATGCGGCTTTCCGGCACTTCGGGGCGCTCGACTTCGCGGAACACCTGGGCATTCGCCCCGGCGCCGCGCGGGTTGCCGCGCATCGACATGTTGCGCGACAGACTCGATGCCCCCTCGGTCCCGGTGACGCGGCTTTGCGCATGCCAGGCGTCGCCGGTGATGCGCGTGCCGGCCTGGCTACCCTCGCCGGTGAGGCGCAGGGCCGCGGCGACGACTTCCGTCTGTTCGGCCTGGGACGCTGCGGCACCCATGTGGCGGAACTCCGGCGTGCCGGTGATCAGGCCGCCGGCCTTGTTGACCGGACCGGTGATGCGCTCGCCGCTGTAGCCGGTACCGGTCACCGCCTGGCTACCGCGCTGCCAGGCCTGACGCGCCGGGGAGACGATGCTGAAATCGATGGGCGCGGGCGGCCGCGCGGGTTCTTCCCAAGCCCGCGCGCGGGACACGAAGCGGCCGCTGGCGGCGCACTGGCCGGCGCCGTTGTCCGGCCCCATGTAAGGAGTGCCGCTGACCGGGCCGCAGGCGCCGCGCTCGTCGCCGGTGACCACGGAACCACCGGCGCCGGGCCGGTCACCGGTCACGGCGGTGGCGGGAATCACCGCGCTGTCGCGGACGCGGGCCGCCTGCGCCGCCACTTCGGGCGCGGCGCAGAAACCGCCGTACTGGCCACGGCCGATATAGGGCGTGCCGCTGATGGGCGCGCAACTGCCGTACTCGTCACCGGTGACCTTGCCCGAACGACCAGGCAGGCTGCCGGTGACGGGCTGGCCGCGCCAGGTCTGATCCACCGCAACCTTGGCCACGGGTTGCGCTTGGGTGCCGTCGACGCGCGCGGCGCCGACATAGTCCATACCGGTGACGGGAATGCACCCGTCGCTCACGTCACCGGACATTTTTGGGCTGGTGTTCACCTCCGTACCGGTCACCGTGCGTCCGGCCAGGGTCTGCATGGCCCCCACCTTGCGCGGGCTCGGGGTCTTGCACAGTTCGGCGAAGTCGCCGCTGTTGTAATACTGGCTGCCGGTGATGGGCCGGCAGGAACCCGGCTCGTCGCCGGTGACCTTGCCGGAGCGGCCGACCTCGGTGCCGGACACGGCCTGGCTGCCGCTGGAGGACATCACGCTGACCTTGCGCGGCGTGGCCGGCGGCGTGCTCTGGCACAGTTCCTGATACTGCTCGGCGGCCAGATACTGGGTGCCGGTGATGCCACGACAGGCGCCCGGCTCGTCGCCGGTGATCTTGGCGGTGTGGCCGACGGCGGTGCCGGTGACCGGCTTGCCCTGCGCGGTATGCGAGACCACGACCTTGTCCGGAGCGGTGTCGGCGGCCGGCTGCGCGTAGCGCGTGCCGGTGATGGCGCGGTCGGCGCCGGGCTCGTCGCCCGTCACCTTGCCCGAGCGGCCCACCAGCGTGCCCGAGACGGCCTTGCCCTTCTCGCTCTGGGTCACGCCGACCTTCGCGGGGGCCGACGCCGGACGAGTCGCGCAGAACTCGTCGAAACGCTCGGCGGACAGGTATTCGGTACCCGTGATGCCGCGGCAGGCGCCCACCTCGTCGCCCGTGACCTTGGTGGAACGTCCCACCTCGGTACCGGTGACGGTGCGGCTGCTCAGCGTGCTGCCCACGCCCACCTTCGCCGGAGCCGGAGCGGGACGGGTGTCGCAGAGAGCGGTGTACTGCTCGTTGCCGATGTATTCGGTGCCGGTGATGGCGCGGCAGGAACCGGGCTCGTTGCCGGTCACCTTCTTGCTGCGCTCCACCTGGGTGCCGGTGACGGACTGGCCGGAGAGGGTGTGGCCCTCTTCCACCTTGGCCGGGGCCGGGGTGGTCTGGCGCGCCTTCATGCGTCCGCTCGGGCGCGACTCGCCGCTGGCGCCGACGCGGCCGGCCAGGGACTGCACCAGGCGGCGCTGCATGGCGACCTGGCGGCCGGTGGCGCCTTTGGCAATGGCGGCCTGCCAATCCTGCTCGGGCATGGTGGCGGCGATCTTGGTGGCCTGGGCGACGCGCTTGAGGCCGGCCTTGCCATCCTGGGCCAGCGCCGCGCGACGGGCACGCGCCAGGGCGCGACCGGTGGGCTCGACATTGGTCCTAGCGACGACGACCTGCGTGGCGAAACTGGCCACCGCGGCCTCGCGCACCTCGGCGGCCGCTTGCGTTTGCGCGGCGCCGCATCCGCCCGGCGCGCCGTTGCAACCGCAACCACAGGTGGTGGCGGGTTCGGCGGCGGCCACGGTCTGGCGCGTGGGACGCACGTGACCCGAAGGACGGCTGGCGGTGGGCTGCAAGGCGGCCTTGCCGGCGAGGCTCAGCGCCTCGCGACGGGCGCGACTGGCCTTGGGCGCGCTGGCGGCCCGGAGTTGGGCAATCAGCGCGGAGTCCGGCAGGGCGGCGGCGTCAACCTGGGACGCGACCGCGACGCCGGGTGCGGTCGGGGCCGCCGGCATGGCGGCCGGGGCGACGCGCCGGGTCGATGCCTGACGCGCATCCGCGCCTTTGACGGCGGCGGTCTTGCCGTGCAAGGCCATGGCCTTGCGACGCTTCAGGGCCAACTCGCGCCCGGACAGGGTGGCGCTGGCCGAGCTATCTGCGGCTTGTGTCATCACTTACCTCGAACTGTGTTAAGGCTTGCTGCGGACGCGGACCTGCGCGGCCCGCCTCCGCACCAAACCGCATGCGGGAAGAATCATGGGCGACGGACGGACAAGCCGTGCCGCCGCCCCCGCCGAACATCAGCGATAGACCACGAAGGCCATGCCCTGGCTCTGGGCATAGTTGTCATACGCAACAAAGCGAACCATCTGGTCCGGGAATTCGCGATGGCAAGCCTCGATTTCGGCCAGCACAGCATCAATGGACTGCTCGCCGAACAGCGGCAGCTTCCACATGTACCAGAAGTTGACACGCGCGGTGGTGCCCTTCTCGGTATGCTCAACGGCGGGGTTCCAGCCCTGGCTGATGCAGTAGGCGATTTGCCGACGCACCTGATCCGGGGTCATCTGCGGCAGGTAGGAGAAAGTCTCGAACTTCTTGGTCGAACGATAAGCTTGTACAGCCATTTCAGGATTCCTTTCAACTCGTGTGATCTGGATCCCGGACCGGGCTTACGACCCGTCCGGGATGACGTCGCGCCTTCGGCACGGCGTCACTTGTTGGCGATATCCAGCTTGTCGACGGTGTCGAACTCGAACTTGATTTCCTTCCAGGTTTCCATGGCGATCTTCAGTTCGGGACTGTTCTGGGCGGCGGCGGTGAGGATCTCCTTGCCTTCCTTCTCCAGCTGACGGCCTTCGTTGCGGGCCTGCACGCAGGCTTCCAGCGCGACGCGGTTGGCGGCGGCGCCGGCGGCGTTGCCCCAGGGGTGGCCCAGGGTGCCGCCACCGAACTGCAGCACGGAGTCGTCACCGAAGATGGTGACCAGGGCGGGCATGTGCCAGACGTGGATACCACCGGAAGCGACGGCGAAGGCGCCGGGCATGGAGCCCCAATCCTGGTCGAAGAAGATGCCGCGGCTGCGGTCTTCCGGCACAAAGGATTCACGCAGCAGGTCGATCCAGCCCAGGGTGGAGGCGCGGTCGCCTTCCAGCTTGCCGACGACGGTGCCGGTGTGCAGGTGGTCGCCGCCGGACAGACGGGCGATCTTGGTCAGCACGCGGAAGTGGATGCCGTGGTGCGGGTTGCGGTCGACCACGGCGTGCATGGCGCGGTGCAGGTGCAGGAGGATGCCGTTGTCACGACACCAGTTGGCCAGACCCGTGTTGGCGCAGAAGCCGCCGGTGATGTAGTCGTGCATGATGATGGGGGCGCCGATTTCCTTGGCGTACTCGGCACGCTTGTACATCTCTTCCGGGGTGGGAGCGGTCACGTTCAGGTAGTGACCCTTGCGCTCGCCGGTCTCGGCTTCGGCCTTGTGGATGGCTTCCATGACGAAGTCGAAACGCTGACGCCAACGCATGAAGGGCTGGCTGTTGACGTTCTCGTCGTCCTTGGTGAAGTCCAGACCGCCGCGCAGGCACTCGTACACGGCGCGGCCGTAGTTCTTGGCGGACAGACCCAGCTTCGGCTTGATGGTGCAGCCGAGCATCGGACGGCCGTACTTGTTCATGATGTCGCGCTCGACCTGGATGCCCAGGGGCGGGCCGCCGCAGGTCTTGACGTAGGCGATGGGGAAGCGGATGTCTTCCAGACGCAGGGCGCGCACCGCCTTGAAGCCGAACACGTTGCCGACCAGGGAGGTGAACACGTTCACCACGGAGCCCTCTTCGAACAGGTCGATCGGGTAGGCGATGAAGGCGTAGAAGGCGGTGTCGTCGCCGGGCACGTCCTCGATGCGATAGGCGCGACCCTTGTAGTAATCCATGTCGGTCAAGAGGTCGGTCCACACCGTGGTCCAGGTGCCGGTGGAAGACTCCGCACACACGGCGGCGGCGGCCTCTTCACGGTCGACGCCAGGCTGGGGGGTAATCTTGAAGCAAGCCAGGAGGTCGGTGTCCAGCGGGGTGTAGTCCGGCATCCAGTAAGTGTGGCGGTATTCCTTCACGCCAGCGCTATACGTCTTCACAGCCATGAGTAAGCTCCTTAATTTCGGGATTGCTTTGAACCTCATCGACCGATTTGTCGATTTGGAGGTCTGCGGATAATGCGCACATCAAACCATAAATAACAGTCACGATTTTCTATTGACGTGATAGATTTAAATCTATTCTGTTACCCTCTCCCTCGCCACCGCGCGGTGGCCGAGAAGGCAAGCATAGACCATGCGGCACAGCACGTTCAGACAACTTGAGATCTTCGAGGCCATCGCCCGGCTTGGCAGCTTTACCCGCGCCGCCGAGGAACTGCATCTGACGCAGCCGACGGTGTCCATGCAGATGAAGAAACTGTGCGACGCGGTGGGCACCGCGCTGGTCGAGCAGGTAGGCAAGAAGGTGCTGCTCACCGAGGACGGCCGCGAACTGGCCCAGGCCAGCCGCGACATCTTCGCCATCCTCGACCGCTATGCCATGTCGGTGGCCGAACGCCAGGGCCTGCGCAAGGGCCGCCTGCGGCTGATGGCCATCACCACCGCCTCCTATTTCGCGCCCCGTTTGCTGGGAGCCTTCAGCAAGCGGCATCCGGGCATCGAGGTCTCCCTGCGCGTCACCAACAAGGAGCAGGTGCTGGCGAGCATGACCGACAATCTGGACGACCTCTACCTGCTGGGTACGCCACCCGACGAGGTCGACGTCGTCGCCATGCCCATCATGGACAATCCCATTGTTGTCCTGGCGCCGCCGGATCACCCGCTGGCCGAAGCCAGGCGCATCAGCCTGGAACGCCTGGCCCAGGAACCGTGGATCATGCGTGAGGCCGGTTCCGGTACGCGCAAGGCCATCGAACGCCTGTTCCTGGGACGCGGCCTGGAGATTCGGCCGCGCCTGGAACTGGGCAGCAACGAAGCGATCAAGCAGGCCATCCTGTCCGGCCTTGGCCTGTCCGCCCTGTCCGGTCATACCCTGGTGCTGCATCAGCCCGGCCAGTTCGCCGTGCTCGATGCCGAGGGCTTCCCGATCCAGCGGCACTGGTACGCGGTCTATCCCGCCGGTCGCCAGATTTCCACCGTGGCCCGCGCGTTCCTCGACTTCCTGCTGGCCGATCGCGGCCCGGAGAACCATGCCCGCGCCTAAGTCCATGTCCGGCCGGCGCGCGGCCGAGCGCCGGGTTGAACCGCCCGGCCAGGATTTGACCGCCGCCATCGACGCCCTGGCGGAAGTGCTGGAACTGGACCGACCCGCCGACGTCCGCCTGTCCGCCTGCTTCCGCGCCGACCCCAAGCTGGGCGCGCGCGACCGGGCCTTCATCGCCGAGGCGGTCTATGGTGTCTTGCGCCACCTGCGCAGCCTGCAAGTGCTGGCCGCTCCCCCAGTGAAGCCGTTGGCGGCTTTGCCGCCTTCCGGAATCGGCGTACCCCTTGCGGGTGCCACCCCACGCCGCCTGCTGCTGGCCTGGCTGGCCCGCCATGGCGGCCGCAACCTGCGCGAGTTTGAATCCCTGGTGGACAAGGACGACCTGGAATGGCTGCGCGGACTGAAGGGCGCGAGTCTGGACGAGCAGCCGGAGGCGGTACGTCTCGACCTGCCGGACTGGCTGCACGAGCGCCTGCTGGCCCAGTATGGCGAACGATTGCCTGGCCTGATGGCCGCCCTCAACAGCCCGGCGCCGCTGGACCTGCGCGTCAACAGCCTGAAGGCCGGGCGCGACACTTTACTCGCGGAACTGGCCGGCGAAGGCCTGGCCGCCGCGCCCACGCCCTACTCGCCCCTGGGCATCCGCCTTCAAGGCAAGCCGGCCCTGCAAAAACACGGACGTTACCTCGACGGCAGCTTCGAAGTGCAGGATGAGGGCAGCCAGTTGCTGGGACTCCTGCTGGCGCCGCGCCGGGGCGAGATGGTGTGCGACTTCTGCGCCGGCGCCGGCGGCAAGACCCTGCTGCTGGGCGCCCTGATGCACAGCGCCGGTCGCCTGTACGCCTTCGACGTTTCGGAAAAGCGCCTGGCCAAGCTCAAGCCCCGCCTGGCCCGCTCCGGCCTCTCCAACGTGCAGGGCCTGCTCATCGCCCACGAACGGGACGCCAAGGTGAAGCGCCTGGCCGGCAAATTCGACCGGGTGCTGGTGGACGCCCCCTGCTCGGGCCTCGGCACCCTGCGCCGCAACCCGGACCTGAAATGGCGGCAGAGCCCGCAGTCGGTGACGGAGCTGAACGCCAAGCAGGCCGCCATCCTGGCCTCGGCGGCCAGCCTGGTGAAGGCCGGCGGCCGCCTGGTCTACGCCACGTGCAGCCTGCTCGCCGAAGAAAACGAGGCCATCGTCGAGGCGTTCCTGGCGGCGCATCCCGAATTTCGCGTGTTGCCGGCGGGCGAGGTGCTCGCCGCCCAGAAAATCCCTTTGGAAATGGGCGCCTATTTCCGCCTGGAGCCGGCGACCCACGGCGCCGACGGGTTTTTCGCGGCCGTGCTCGAACACCGGGCATGAGTCGTGCCGTAGTCCTGATCGTCCTGGCCCTGGCCAGCCTTGTCGCCGGTGCCGGCGAGCCGCTGCGCCTGGACGCGCGCGGCTCGGTGCAAGTGGCCTTCACGCCCGGCGACGATGCCGGCGCCCTGGTGGTGGAGGCACTCCGCAAGGCCCGCAAACAAATCCTGGTGCAGGCCTACAGCTTCACCCACAAGGACATCGCCCAGGCCCTGGTGGATGCCAAGCGGCGCGGCGTCGACGTGCAGGTGATCGCCGATCGCCAGCAGATGGAAAGCGTGGCCACCAGCCGGGTGGTCTGGCTGGCGGAGCAGGGCGTGCCGGTCTGGATCGACGCGGACCATGCCGCCGCCCACAACAAGGTCATGGTGATCGACAACGGCACGGCCGACGCCGCGGTCATCACCGGCTCGTTCAACTTCACCCATGCCGCGCAATACCGCAACGCGGAGAATCTGCTGCTGCTGCGCGGCAATGCCCCGCTCGCCGAGGCCTATGCGGCCAACTGGCGGCGGCACAAAATCCACTCTCTGCCCCTGCGCGCACGACAGGATAGCCCGTGAATCTCTCCGAAACGCCCAGCAACCTGATCGCCCCCCTGATCGACACCCTCGGCAACGCCGCCATGTGGACGGAGGCCGCCGTGCTGGCGGCCATCGCCCTGGTTATCGGTTTCGCCGTGTACCGGCTGCGCCAGTGGACGGAGACCCAGGACGGCCTGCGCGGCCACCTGACCCACTCCGACTGGAATCGCCTGATCCTGCCCGCCGCCCTGCTGCCCGCGGTGCTGATCGGCCGTGCCATCCTGGGCCACTGGCAGAGCGTGCACGTCTTCAACCTGGTCATGCCTTTGCTGCTGTCCTTCATCGCCATTCAGGGCTGCTTCTTCCTGCTGCGGCGCATCCTGCGGCCCAGCCGCGCCCTGCAGGTGGTGGAGAAGACGGTGTCCTGGCTGGTGTGGATCGTGTTCGCCCTGCACCTCACCGGCTACCTCGACGAGGCGGTGGCCGCCCTCGATGCCGTCGGCTTCAACGCCGGCAAGCAGCATCTGTCCCTGTACACGCTGCTGGTGGGGCTGCTGTCGGTCACGCTGACGTTGATGGTCGCGCTGTGGCTGGCGCATCTGCTGGAAAGCCGCCTGATCGGCGCCATGCCCCTCACGCCCAATCTGCGCCTGGCCTTCAGCAAGCTCGCGCGCAGCCTGTTCATCGTCCTCGCTGTCCTCATCGCCCTGCCCCTGGTGGGCATCGACATCACCGTGCTGTCGGTGTTCGGCGGCGCCCTGGGCGTCGGCCTCGGCCTCGGCCTGCAGAAGATCGCCGCCAATTACGTGTCCGGCTTCACCCTGCTGCTGGACCAGTCCATCCGCATCGGCGACATGGTGCAGGTCAACGAGCACTATGGCGAGGTGAAGGAGATCGCCACCCGCTACACGGTGCTGCGCGCCCTCAACGGCAGTGAAAGCATCATTCCCAACGAAACCATGATCATCAATCCGGTGATCAACCGGAGCCTTTCCGACAAGGACAATCAGATCCAGCTGCCCGTGCAGGTAGCCTACGGTTCCGACCTGGAGAAGATCCGTGCCCTGTTGTTGGATATCGCGTCCGACAATGACCGGGTGCTCAAATCTCCGGCGCCGAGGGTCCGGCTACAGTCCTTTGGTGACAACGGCATCAACCTGGAACTGGTGGTCTGGATCAGCGACCCGGAAGAAGGAGAACTCAACCTGCGCTCCGACCTGAACTGGACGATCTGGGCCGCATTCAAGCGGGAAAACATCGAAATCCCCTTCCCGCAAAGGGTTGTACACCTGGCCGCAAGATCCGATGCGCCGACATCGTGAGGCGTAGAATGAACGCATTCCTCCCGCGCGAGCGTCCCTGAATGCCTGCCTATCTGAACGGCCTGATCGAACTGCCCTGGTGGGGCTATGTGCTGCTCACCCTAGCCCTCACCCACGTCACCATCGCCGGCGTCACCCTCTACCTGCATCGCGCCCAGGCCCACCGGGCCCTGGACCTGCATCCCGTGGTCAGCCACTTCTTCCGTTTCTGGCTGTGGCTGACCACGGGCATCGTCACCAAGGAATGGGCCAGCATCCATCGCAAGCACCACGCCAAGTGCGAGACCGCGGAAGACCCTCACAGTCCCCAGGTTCTTGGCATCCGCAAGGTCTTGCTGGAAGGCGCGGAACTGTACCGGGCGGAGGCGAAAAACCAGGACACCCTCGAGCGCTACGGTCGCGGCACCCCCGACGACTGGCTGGAGCGCCATGTCTATACCCCCCATTCCAGTCTTGGCATCGCCCTCATGCTGGTCATAGACGTGGTCCTGTTCGGCCCCATCGGCCTCAGCATCTGGGCCGTGCAGATGCTGTGGATTCCCCTCTTCGCCGCCGGCGTCATCAATGGCCTCGGCCACTACTGGGGATACCGCAACTTCGCCTGCGAGGACGCCAGCACCAACATCCTGCCCTGGGGCATCCTCATCGGCGGCGAGGAACTGCACAACAACCACCACGCCTACGGCAGTTCCGCCAGGCTGTCCAACCGCTGGTACGAGTTCGACATCGGCTGGGCCTATATCCGCATCCTGGAAATCCTCGGCCTCGCCAGCGTCAAGAAGGTGGCGCCCAAGGTGCGCTGGGGCGAGATCAAGCACTTCTGCGATGCCGACCTGCTGCACGCCATCATCACCCACCGCTACGACGTGCTCACCCGCTACAGTCGCGGCATGAAGCGGGCCTACGCGCAGGAATTACAGAACATGCGCGGCGCGCTGCCCGACCTGGCCCGCGTCAAACGCTGGCTCAACCTCGACCAGAACGCCCTCAAGCCGCTGGAAAAGGCTGAACTGCTCTCTGTGCTCGCGCAAAACGAGCGGCTCAAGACCCTCTACCAGATGCGCCAGGAACTCACCGCCCTGTGGGGTCGTTCCACCGCCAGCAGCGAACAGCTGGTGCGCCAGTTGCAGGATTGGTGCCAGCGCGCCGAAGCCAGCGGCATCGAGGCGCTTGCGCGCTTTTCCCTGCGCCTGCGCAGTTACGCCTGAGCGGCAGGCCCAACAAAAAACCCCGCCGAGGCGGGGTTTTTTGTGGGTGTGAGGAAATCGCTGAAATCAGCGCTTACTTCAGCTTGGTTTCCTTGTAAGCCACGTGCTTGCGGGCGACGGGATCGAACTTGCTGATCTCCATCTTGCCGGGCATGGTCTTCTTGTTCTTGGTGGTGGTGTAGAAATGGCCGGTGCCCGCGGTGGACTCCAGCTTGATCTTTTCGCGTCCGCCTTTAGCCATGATGGACTCCTATCAAGCGGCGCCGCTGGCGCGTAGATCGGCCAGGACGACATCGATGCCCTTCTTGTCGATCAGACGCAGGGCGGCATTGGAAACACGCAGACGAACCCAGCGGTTCTCGCTCTCGACCCAGAACCGGCGGTACTGCAGGTTGGGCAGGAAACGGCGCTTGGTCTTGTTGTTGGCGTGGGAGACGTTGTTCCCCACCATCGGCTTCTTGCCGGTGATCTGACATACACGGGCCATGATGAATACCCCAGAACGATACTGAAACGGAAAGTCGGCCTTTATACAGGAAGCCGGTCGATTGGTCAAAGCCAACCGCGTTCGGCGAACGAGCACCCTGTCCCGCCGGCGACGATGAAATGGTCCAGCACCTTCACGTCCACCAGGCCCAGCGCGGTTTTAAGCTGATCGGTCAGCCAGCGGTCGGCCTGGCTGGGTTCGGCCACGCCGGAGGGATGGTTGTGCGCCAGGATCACCCCGGCGGCGTTTTGGGCCAGGGCGCGCTTGACGATTTCTCTCGGGTATACCGAGGTTTGCGTCAGGGTGCCGCGAAACAGTTCCTCGGCTTCGATCACCCGGTTCTGGGCGTCCAGGAACACCGCGAGGAACACCTCATGGGGCAATCCGGAAAGTTTCAGCCGCAGCCAATCCCGCACCGCGCCGGGGGAATTCAGGGCGTCGCCGACCCGCATTTGCTCGGAGAGCGCCCGCCGCGACATTTCCAGCACCGCCTGCAATTGGGCGAATTTCGCCGGCCCCATGCCGGGAAATGCGCTGAACGCCGCCCGCTCCGCCGCGAACAGCCGGGTCAGGCCGCCGAAATGGCTGAGCAGGTCGCGGGCCAGATCCACCGCGCTTTTCCCGGGTACGCCGACGCGCAGGAAGATGGCCAGCAACTCCGCGTCCGACAGGGACGCCGCCCCCCGTTCCAGCAATTTCTCCCGGGGCCGGTCGCCCTCGGGCCAGTCGGTGATGGCCATGAATCCTCCCTTTAGCTGGTAGCTCGTAGCCGGTAGCTTGTAGCTTGTCTTGCGCGCCTTTGGCGCGGAAATTCAAGGCTACCAGCTACGAGCTACCAGCTGCTTCAATCAAGCTGATCCAGTGCACCACGGGGACGCCACTGGCGGCGGCGAGATGGTTCTGGCAGCCGATGTTGGCGGTGGCGATGAGCTCCGGCCCGCGCGCCTGCAAGTTGGACAGCTTGCGCGCCCGCAACCGGCCGGCGATCTCCGGCTGCAACAGGGAATAGGTGCCGGCGGAGCCGCAGCACAGGTGGGCCTCGTCCACCGGCACCAGTTCATGGCCCAGGCCGATGAGCATGGCCTCGATGACGCCGCGCACCTTCTGGCCGTGTTGCAGGCTGCAAGGCGGGTGGAAGGCGATGCGGCGGGCTTGTGTCGCCTTGAAGGCGGAAAGGTCTTCCGCCGCCAGCACCTCGGACAGATCGCGGGTCAGCGCGGAAACCTTCGCCGCCTTGTCCGCGTAGGCCGGATCGTCGCGCAGCAGGTGGCCGTATTCCTTCACCTGGCTGCCACAGCCGCTGGCGGTCATGACGATAGCGTCCACCCCGGCCTCGATGTGGGGCCACCAGGCGTCGATGTTGCGGCGCATGGCCGCGCGAGCCGCTTCCGGCGCCGCCAGGTGCTGGTCGACGGCGCCGCAGCAACCGGCCTCAGGCGCGGCGATCAGGCGAATGCCCAGCCGGGCCAGCACCCGTGCGGCGGCGGCATTGGTTTCCGGCGCCAGGGTGGGCTGCACGCAGCCTTCCAGGACCAACATGCGCCGTTGGGACTCCCCCCATTTGCAAAGGGGGGCGGGGGGGGATTTTTGAGCAGTTTGAGAAGGGTAGCCCGTTGCGAAATCCCCCCTGCCCCCCTTTTGCAAAGGGGGGAGATGGCCCTGCAAGTTTGCGGGCAGCGCCCAACGCACGCCTCTACCCACCTTCAGCAGGGTGCCGAACACCTTCCCATTGGCCAGGGTCTTGCGCAGGCCGGCGCGCAGCAGTTGCTGGCTGGCCGGCCGCGGATGCAGCTTGTCCACCAGTTCCCGGCCGATATCGATGAGCCGGCCGTATTGCACCCCCGAGGGGCAGGTGGTCTCGCAGTTGCGGCAGGTCAGGCAGCGGTCCAGGTGGTCCCGGGTCACACTCGACACCGGGTTGCCCTCCAGCATCTGTTTCATCAGGTAGATGCGGCCGCGCGGACCGTCCAACTCGTCGCCCAGCAACTGATAGGTGGGGCAGGTGGCGTTGCAGAAGCCGCAATGCACGCAGGAACGCAGGATGGCGTCGGCCTCCCGGCCCTGGGGCGTGTCGCGGACGAAGTCGGCCAGCTTGGTCTGCATCAGAGCCCCGCGTACATCCGCCCGGGGTTGAAGAGGCCCAGGGGGTCCAGAGCCCGCTTCACCTGCATGTGTAAGACCCGCAGGGCCGGGGCCAGGGGCTGGAACACCTCGCCCCGGCCGTCGTGGCCCCGGAACAGGGTGGCGTGGCCACCGAGGGCGGCGGCCCGCTGGCGCACCAGCTCGGCGGGCAGGTCCGTGCGCAGCCAGCGCAGGGCGCCCCCCCACTCGGTGAGGCTTGCGCCGGGCAGGTTCAGGGCGGGCGCAGCGGCGGGCAGGGAGATGCGCCAGAGCGGAGCCTCACCCTGGAAGAAGGGCAGGGTCTGCTCCCGCGCCTCCCGCCAGGGTCCGTCGCTGACTTCCTCGCCGCCCAGGGACTCCAGCCCCGCCGCGACCCCCTGGGCACTGCCGCACAGGCGGACGTAAAGCCGCTCGCCGTCGTAGAGGGTGCCGCTCAGGGACAGGGGCAGACGCCCCCACTCGATCTGGCGGGCTGCGGCGGCCCCGGCATCCAGTTCGAACGCCCGGGTGCGTTCCTCCGCCGGGCGCGGCAGGACCTTGACGGAGACTTCCAGCAGCACCCCCAGGGTGCCCAGGGCGCCGGCCATGAGGCGTGAGAGATCGTAGCCCGCCACGTTCTTCATGACCTGGCCGCCGAAGCGCAGTACTTCGCCCTTCCCGTTGAGGAGCTTCACCCCCAACACCGCGTCGCGCACGGACCCGCCCCAGGGCCGGCGCGGGCCGGACAGGCCCGCGGCCACCATGCCGCCAAGTGTGGCCGCCGGGCCGAAGTGGGGCGGCTCGAAGGGGAACAGCTGGCCGTTGTCCGCCAGGGCCGTTTCGATCTCCGCCAGAGGCGTGCCGGCGCGGGCGGTAACCACCAGTTCCGAGGGCTCGTAGCTGACGATGCCGCGATGGCCGGAAACCTCCAGCGGCTCACCCTCGCAATGGCGCCCGTAGAACGTCTTGCCGCCGCCGCCCCGGATGCACAGGGGCGTACCTGCCGCGGCGGCCTGCCGGACCCGATCCAGGAGTTCCGCCTGCTTATCCATGGAGACTCCCTCCTTCTTGACGGGGGAGGGCCGGGGTGGGGGTGGCAAGCGCGGCCAGGATGGCGTCGAGAACCGGGCCGGTCCGCGCCAGGACATCGTTGTTCCAGAAACGAAGGACCCGGAAACCCTGGTCGGCCAGCCAGGCATCGCGCGCTTGATCCTTGGAGTTGTTGAGGTGCTGGCCGCCGTCCACTTCCACGATCAGCCGGGCGGACAGGCAGACGAAGTCGACGATATAGGGGCCGAGGGGGAACTGACGGCGGAACTTGTGCCCATCCAGTTGGAGCATGCGCAAGCCGCCCCAGAGGTGGCGTTCGGCATCGGTCATGTTTTTGCGCAATGAGCGGACCAGTCTCGTCGCGGGTTGTGCGTGAACTTGTTCACCCCCACCCCTGCCCTCCCCCGTCAAGGGGGAGGGAGAGTCGGCTTGCCCGGCCATACCGAGCCCCTCCCCCTTGACGGGGGAGGGGTTGGGGTGGGGGTGGGGGTGGAATCGGGCGGCCATCCCTAGAACCTCGGCAATTCCGGAAACGGCAACTGGCCGCCGCTGACGTGCATCCGCCCCAGCTCGGCGCAGCGGTGCAGGGTAGGCACGGCCTTGCCCGGATTGAGCAGGCCGTCCGGATCGAAAGCGGCCTTGACGGCGTGGAACTGGGCCAGTTCCGCCGGAGCAAACTGGCTGCACGTGGCGTCCAGCTTCTCCACGCCGACGCCGTGCTCGCCGGTGACGGTGCCGCCCACTTCCACGCAGAGCGTGAGGATGTCGGTGCCGAAGTCCTCGGCCTTCTTCAGTTCGCCGGGCTGGTTGGCGTCGAACAGGATGAGGGGATGCAGGTTGCCGTCGCCGGCGTGGAAGACGTTGGCGACCCGCAAACCGTACTGTTCCGAGAGCTCGGCGATGCGCCGCAGCACGAAGGCCAGGTGCTTCCTGGGAATGGTGCCGTCCATGCAGTAGTAGTCCGGGCTGATGCGGCCCACCGCCGGGAAGGCGCCCTTGCGGCCGGCCCAGAACTTCAGGCGCTGGGCCTCGTCGGCGGCGGTGCGCACTTCGCTGGCGCCGGCCTTGAGCAGCACCTCCCGCACCGCCATGATCTGTTCCGACACTTCCGCGTTGGCGCCGTCCAGCTCGCACAGCAGGATGGCGGCGGCGTCCGTGGGATAGCCGGCGTGGACGAAATCCTCGGCGGCGCTGATGGACAGGTTGTCCATCATCTCCAGGCCGGCGGGCAGGATGCCGGCGGCAATGATGTCCGCCACCGCCGCCCCGGCGGCTTCCACCGAGGCGAAGGCGGCCAGCACCACCTGGGCCCGTTCCGGCTTCACCAGCAGCTTGACGGTGACTTCCACCACCACGCCCAGCAAGCCCTCGGAGCCGTTCATCAGGGCCAGCAGGTCGTAGCCCGGGCTGTCCAGGGCGGCCAGGCCCAGCTCGATGAGTTCCCCGTCCAGGGTCAGCATCTTCACCGCGAGGACGTTGTGGACCGTGAGGCCGTACTTCAGGCAGTGCACGCCGCCGGAGTTCTCCGCCACGTTGCCGCCGATGGAACAGGCGATCTGGGAGGAGGGGTCCGGGGCGTAATAGAGGCCATGGGGGGCGGCGGCCTCGGAAATGGCCAGGTTGCGCACCCCCGGCTGCACCCGGGCCAGGCGGTTGGCCGGGTCGATCTCCAAGATCCGGTTGAAGCGGGCCAGGGACAGGATCACCCCGTCCGCCAGGGGCAGGGCGCCGCCGGACAGGCCGGTGCCGGCGCCCCGCGCCACCACCGGCACGCCGTGGGTCTTGCAGGCGCGCAGCACGGCACGGGCCTGCTCCAGGCTGTCCGGCAGGCACACGGCCAGGGGCACCTGGCGATAGGCGGACAGGCCGTCGCACTCGTAGGGACGCAGGGCCTCCGCCTCCACCAGCAGGGCGTGGGCGGGCAGGGCGGCGCGCAGCTCAGAGAGAAAGGCAGGCTTCATGCCGCGGATTATGCCGGGCGGAACCGCCGGGGGAGACTTTCTCCGCAAAACGTCGGACCACCGTCGCCAGGGCGGCGTCGTCGCCCACGTTGCCGGGGAAGATCACCACCGGCAGATCCGGGAAGCGGGGATGGTCCGCCGGGCAGCGCACCACCGAGCAGCCGGCCAGCACCTGGCCCAGCACCCGCGCCGTCCTCAGGGCGAGGCCGTCGGAAAGCACGTCGTTGGAGGTGATGCCGCCCTTGCTCACCAGGAAGCCCAGGGTCGGCGGCAGGCCGCGCACCACGTCCATGAGGAAGGCGGAGACCGCCTCGCCGAAGGCCAGGCGTTCGGCCTGATCGGGAAACTGCCGCTCCACCCGGCTGGTGAAGACCACCGGGGTGAGGCCGGCGGCGTGGGCGGCGGCGGCCCGGGCCAGGATGTCGGCCAGCAGGCGCGCCCGCTCCGGCTGGATGCGGTCCACGTCCACCTCCAGGGCCGTCACGCCGGGCTCGGCGAGCAGACGCTCCAGTTGCGCCGTGGTCTTCTTCACGTGGGAGCCGACGATGACCGCGCCGGGCCGGCCTTCCCGCGTGTAGACGCGCATGCCTTCCGCCGCCACCGGCTGCGGCGGCAGCCCGGCCAGGGCGGTAAGCAGGCTGGCGGCGGAGCGGAACAGGAAGCGCTTGCCCTGGCCGGCGGCGGCCTCCACCTGGGCGGCGAAATGGTCCAGGTCCGCCTGGGTTTCCGCGTCCACCACGCAGCAGCGGTTGCCGGTCAATCCGAGCAACCGTGCCGTGACGTCACCGCGCACGTCTTCCAGGCGGAAACGTTCCACGTCGCCAGACTTGATCCGGCCACGGGTCTTCTCCTCGACGTAGGCCGGCAGGTAGCTGTGGCGGTAGCCGAACACGGAATCCCGCGCGAACTCGGTTTCGTGCACCGGCGTCGGCTTGCCGTCCACCATCAGGTAGTGCACGCCATCCCGGGTGTAGCGGCCGCCCTCGAAGAAGGCGGGTACCAGGAAGTGGGCGTCGAAAGGCCCCAGCTTCTCGGCGATGACGTCGGTCTCCACCGGGTAGTGGCCGCGCAGGGTGGAATCCGAGCGGCTCACCAGGATGGGCTGGATGCGCCGCCCGCCCGCCGCCAGGTCCGCCAGGGCCAGCTTCAGGTTGTCGCAGACCTCGCCGGTGACGGCGGCGGCCCGCGCCGCGTCCATGCCCCGGGTGTTGGTGAGCACGAAGAAGAGGGGCGCGTCGTCCAGCAGGGCCTCTTGCAGGGTGGCCGCGTCCCAGCGGGTCAGCAGCAGACAGGAATGGACCGTCTGGGAGCCGGTGGGGTCGTCGTCGAGGACGATGATCTTGGTGTCGGTCATGGGCTTGGAACCTCGCGGATGGTGGTGATCCCCCCCTTTCTCAAAGGGGGGCTGGGGGGGATTTAGCAACGTTCGACGTAAGGTCAAGTCGGCAAATCCCCCCTGTCCCCCCTTTATGAAAGGGGGGAACCCTTCGTTCAACCAATCAGGGCCTCGGCCCGCGCCGCCATCGCCTCCGCCGTGATGCCATTGAAGGCCATGATCTCCCCCGCGCTGGCGGTGGTTTCTCCCCGCTTCCAGGCGAACACGTCGCGGCGGGCCGCCCGGCTGCGCAGCAGAACCGGCTCCAGGGGACCGGAGGGGCCGCCGGTGACGCCGATCAGCACGTCGCCGTCGAACAGGGCGTCGAACTCGGCGTCGGACATGAAGTTGCCGTCCGGCTCAGAGACCGTGTCCCAGGCCACGTCCGTGGGCCGGTACAGGCGACGGGGGTTGGCCACGGAAACGATGCGCACCTTGCGCCCCGCCGCCTCCAGCCTGTCCTTGGCCTCGAACACGGGCAGCAGGGCCATGTCGCCGGTGACGGCGAACACCACGGTCCTGTCGCCGGACGCCGATTCGTACAGGCTCGTCGCGCCTTTTTCGATCCCCTCCCGGGCCTGTTCCATGGTCGTGTGGACCGGCAGCGGGCTCTTCGAGGCGATGATGGCGATGCCCTTGTTATGGGTGTTCAAGGCCCATTCGTAGGCCGCCTGGATCTGGTTGGCGTCGCAGGGGAAGAGCGGATAGACGTTGCCGTTCCTCATCTGGGCGGCGAAGTAGTTCTCGATCTCCGGGCGCTGGTGCGTCCAGCCGTTGCGGCCCTGCTCCAGGGCGCCGGCGGTGAACATGCAGACGAAGGACGGGGTCTTGCGGCGCAGTTCCGCCATGGCCTGGGTGACGGTCTGCACGATGGGCCAGCCGTTGATGGCGAAGCTCTCGTAGGACAGCCACACCGAGCGGGCGCCGAACAGGGCCAGGCCCGCCGCCAGGCCGGCGCAGGCGTCCTCGTTGAGGGGTTCGTAGACCTGGCCCGTGGGCGTCTGGTTGTAGAGGGCGTCCTCCACCGGGTGGCGGATCTTCAGGGCCTGGTTGATGTTGGCCATGGCGGAGGCCTCGTTGCCGTCCGCATTGGCGACCACGAAATAGGGATCCGACTGGCCCACGGCCGCCACCAGGGTGCCGAAGGCGGTGGCGGGCACCTGCTTGTCGCCCAGGGCGAATTCCCGGATGGGCAGCTCCGGCAGGGGCACGATGTCCAGTTCGCGCTCGGTGACGGCGGTCTTCGCGGCGGGGCCGCCGCCGGCCCGGGAGAAGTTGTCCCGCACCAGCTGCCAGGCGTCCGGGCTCAGGGCGCGGCGCTTGAGGCCCTCGCTGATGTGCTCCGCGTCCAGGGTGTCGGCGGGATACAGGTTGTGGGCCTTGGCCCCCACCTTGTGCACGCCGGCGCCCTTCAGCTGTTTGATGATGAGCACCGTGCGGCGGCCGGACAGGGCCTGCTTCGCGGCGCTGTCCGCGGCCTGCAGGACGGCCCCGGCGAAGGCGAGGCGCCGGTCGAAGGAGAAGGCGGTGCTGTCCACGTAGGCGCCCACCTGGTCCTGGTCGTCGAACTGCTTCGCGTCCACCAGGAACACGTTCTCGAAGCCGTGGCCCTTCCAGTAGGCGGTCATCTGTTCGTTGCTCCAGGTGGCGCACATGGCGTGGTGCTCCTGGCTGAAGCCGTTCCAAATCAGCACCGGCAGGTAGTTGGTGACCTGGGGATAGGCGGTGTTGAAGTGCATCATGGCATTCAGCACATAGGGCTCGCCCATGCCGCCGTCGCCGATGGTCACCGGGAACAGCACGCCGGGATGCAGCAGGGCGCCGGCCATGGCGAAGTGCTGGCCC
The DNA here is from genome assembly GCA_016873935.1 of Betaproteobacteria bacterium. Taxonomy (GTDB): domain Bacteria; phylum Pseudomonadota; class Gammaproteobacteria; order Burkholderiales; family Thiobacillaceae; genus PFJX01. Next base: position 112,988 of record VGVT01000003.1, read on the forward strand.
TGGCCCAGGGGGCCGGCGGGGGCCAGCAGGCCGGGGATCGCCCCGGAAAGGTGGCCCAGCAGGCCGTGCTTCTCGCGGAAGCGGTCGCGCATCTGCTGCACGGTATGGATGCCCATGTCCTCCAGCGAGCTGTCCAGGAACATGGCGGAGTAGAAGCCGGGGGCGTGGTGACCGACTTCCGTGACGATGTTGGTATGGCCCAGCATGACCAGGGAGGCATAGGCCTCGGCGCTGGAGGCGAAGCCGCCGGGATGGCCGGAAGCCTTGGCGCCGCAGACCTGCAGGGTCAGGTAGCGCAGGGCGTCGGCGGCCAGCAGGGTCTGGTAGGCGGCGCCGGGAGCGTTGGCGCCGGCGATGGCCTTGCCGCCCTCGGTGATGGCCGGCTGGGCGCCGTGCTCGGCGAATCCGGGCCAGGACGGTCCGTAGTATTGAATGCCCTGGCAGAAGGCGGGCGCGATTTCGTCGGGTTGGGTAGCTGCGATCATGGCGGGACTCCGATGGGTCGATGGCGGTGGGAATACTCTACTTAATCGTTCAACTATTCACAATGCAGTTTTGATTTCATAATGTAAAACATGGATACAGCCAAAACCTCCTCCATCCAGGTCATCGACCGCATGACCGCCCTGCTCGACGTGCTGGCCGCCGAGGACGGCGGCGCCTCCCTGAAAGTGCTGGCGGCGGAGACCGGCCTGCACCCCTCCACCGCCTTCCGCATCCTCGCCGCCCTCATCGAGCATGACTTCGTGGCGCGCGACGGGCAGGGCCACTACCGCCTCGGCCCCCATCTGCTGCGTCTCGCCGCCAAGGCCCGGGTTGGCGTCGACATCCGCGCGGCCGCGCGGCCGGAGATGGAATGGCTGCGCGACCAGGTCGGCGAGACGGTGAACCTCACCGTGCGCCAGGGCGACGAAGTGGTCTACGTGGAGCGGGTCACCCCCAACCGCATGATGCGGGTGGAACAGGTGGTGGGCAGCCGCGCCCCCCTGCACGTCACCGCCGTGGGCAAGCTCATGCTCGGAGAGATCGGCGCCGCCGCCATTCGCGACTACGCCAAACGCACCCGGCTTCCGTCCTACACCCCGAATACCCGCGCCGACCTGCAAACCCTGCTGGAGGACGTGGGCGCCAGCGCCGCCCGCGGCTACGCCCTCGACGACGAAGAGGCGGAACTGGGCGTCGGCTGCATCGGCGCCCTGGTGCGCGACGCCAGCGGCGCGGCGGTGGCCGGCCTGTCGGTATCCGCGCCGATGGAGCGACGCCGGCCGGAGTGGGTGCCGCTGGTGCGGGAAGCGGCGCAGCGCATCTCGGCGCGACTGGGCTACGCCGGCTAGCGGCGGTGGCCTACAATCCGACCGTTCAAGGCATCCGGGAGGCCCGGCCATGGGACTGCCACAACCGCAACACCGTCTCACCCGCGCGGAGTTCATCGCCTGGGAAAACCAGCAGCCGGACAAGCACGAGTTCGTCGCCGGCGAGGTGTTCGCCATGGTGGGGGCAAGACGCACCCATGTGACGGTTGCTGGAAATTGCGCCGCACTCCTCAAGTTGCATCTTCGACAAAGCCAGTGCCATGCCCTAGCGCTATCCATGAAACTGGAAGTCGAAGCCGCCGACGCCGTCTTCTACCCGGACGTGCTGGTCACCTGCCACCCGGACGACCTGAAGGCCGAGCTGGCCATGCATCATCCCAAGGTGATCGTCGAAGTCCTCTCGGACAGCACCGCCGCCTACGACCGGGGCGAGAAATTCGCCGCCTACCGGCAACTGGACAGCCTTGCGGAATACGCCCTGATCGACCCGGAACACCGCCGTGTGGAGGTGTTCCGGCGCATGGACAACGGTGACTGGCTGCTGGCCGCGAGCGAGAGTGACAGGAAACTGATCCTCAAGAGCCTGGATTTCAGCGCCGGCCTGGATGCGGTGTTCGAAGACGCCTGACGGGACAAGACATGGAACTCAAACGCATCGTGCTCGGCGTGACCGGCGGTGTCGCCGCCTACAAGGCGGCGGAACTGGCGCGGCTGATGGTGAAGGACGGCCTCGACGTGCAGGTGGTGATGACCGAGGCGGCACGGCATTTCGTCGGCGCTGCCACCTTCCAGGCCATCACCGGCCACCCGGTGTTCACCGACCTGTGGGACGAGCGGGTGGACAACGGCATGGCCCACATCGACCTGACCCGCGGCAGCGACGCCATCCTGGTGGCGCCCGCCTCCGCCGATTTCCTGGCCAAGCTGGCGCAGGGCCGCGCCGACGACCTGCTCTCCACCCTCTGCCTGGCGCGCGACTGCCCGTTGCTGCTGGCGCCGGCGATGAACCGGCAGATGTGGGAGGCGCCCCCGACGCAACGCAACGCCGCGCAACTCAAGGCCGACGGCGTCAGCCTGCTGGGCCCCGATAGCGGCGAGCAGGCCTGCGGCGAAGTGGGCTTCGGCCGCATGCTAGAACCCGAGATTCTGCTGGAGGCCCTGGACGCCCGCTTCCAGCCCAAGCGGCTCAGCGGGCTGAAGGTGCTCATCACCGCCGGCCCCACCTTCGAGCCCATCGACGCGGTGCGCGGCATCACCAATTCCAGCTCCGGCAAGATGGGCTACGCCGTGGCCCGCGCCGCCCTGGAGGCGGGCGCGGAAGTCACCCTGGTGTCCGGCCCCACCTGCCTGAAACCACCCCGCGAGGCGAAGACCCTGCCGGTGACCAGCGCCCAGGACATGCTCGCGGCAGTGGAAGCCGCCGCCGATGCAGCCGACATCTTCATCGGCGTCGCCGCCGTGGCCGACTACTACGTGCTCAACCGCAGCGAGCAGAAGATCAAGAAGGACGCCCACATCCTCACCCTGGAACTGGCGCCCAACCCGGACATCCTCGCCAACATCAGCAGCCGGCCCAAGCCGCCCTTCTGCGTCGGCTTCGCCGCCGAGAGCGAGAACCTGGAGGAGTACGCCGAGCTCAAGCGCCGGC
>VGVT01000004.1 GCA_016873935.1 Betaproteobacteria bacterium
GGGTGGACGACGAGAAGATGTCGAAGAGCCTGGGCAACTTCTTCACCATCCGGGAAATCCTGGAGAAGTTCGACGCCGAGGTGGTGCGCTTCTTCATCCTGCGCGCCCATTACCGCAGCCCGCTGAACTACTCCGACCAGCACCTGGCGGACGCCAAGGCGGCGTTGACCCGGCTTTACACCGCGCTGCGCGGGTTGGATGTGCCCCAGGCAACGGTCGACTGGAACGAGACCCATGCGGTTCGTTTCAAGGCGGCCATGGATGATGACTTCAATACGCCGGAGGCTTTGGCGGTGTTGTTTGACCTGGCAGGCGAGGTCAATAAGAGCCGGAATACGACTCAGGCTGGGCTACTCAAGACATTGGCCGGTGTGCTGGGGCTGTTGCAGCGCGATCCCACATCTTTTTTTCAGGGCCGACAGGCAACGATTGTTTCGCCAGCCGCTCCAGGACACATTGTGATTCAAGGCTATGCCGCCACAGGAACAAAGGGCCTCTCTGATGAGCACATTGAGGAACTGATCAACGAGCGTCTCGCTGCGCGCAAGAACAAGGACTTCAAGCGTTCCGATGCCATCCGAGACGAGCTCAAGGCGGCGGGCATCGTGCTGGAGGACTCGCCCCAGGGCACCCTCTGGCGGCGGGGCTAGCGGGGCCTCGCGAAAATCTTGAGACGAAAAAAACGGCTGCCGATGGCAGCCGTTTTCGTTGCGCGTCCCGGTATTACTTGGCGGGAGCGGCGGGGGCAGCGGCCGGAGCGGGCATGCCGGGGATCTGGAACATCTGGGTCCAGGCATTCGGGTCGAACGGGTTGAACATCGGAGCGGCGCCGGCAGGAGCGGCGGGCAGGGCCGGCATGGTCAGCGCGGGCATGGCCGGGATGGTCGGCATGGTCAGCGCGGGCATGCTGTAGGTGGCGGGATTCATGAAGCCCTTCCACATGTCACCGTAGGAACCCGGGTTCATGGAAGCGCCCAGCCAGCCCATGTACAGGTTGGGGTTCGCCGGGGCCATCATGAGTTGCATGGCGCGCGGATCCAGGGGAGACATCGCCCACTTCACGTACACGTTGGGGTTCAGGGTGTTCATGAACATCTGCATGACCTTGGGATCCATCGGCGACATCATCCAGCGCATCAGCTTGCCCGGGTCGGACATCTGGGTCAGCACGGCGGTGTAGAAGTTGGGGTCCATACCGGCGGCCAGCCACTTCATGTACACGTTCGGGTCGGCGAAGGCGGCCACGTTGGTGTAGGCGCCGGGCTGGGTCATGGAGTTCATCATGTTCAGCCAGTTGGCGGGATCTTGCATGTGCAGGCCCATGGTGGTGTAGAAGCCGGGTTCGGTCACGGCGTTCAGCCAGGGCACGAACACCTTGGGATCCTTGTAGGCGGACATGTTCTGGGTCATGTCGGTCATGCGCGCCAGCCAGGCTTCGGGAGTCTGGGGAACCTGCTTGGCGGCAGGCGCGGCGGCGGTCTGGGCGAAGGCAATGGGGGCGGCGCTGACCAGCAGGGCGGCAACGAGGAATTTCACTTTCATTACGATCTCCTTCAAAGGTTGGCTCGGAACAGGGGGGGTATGGAGGGCACTGCTTGGTGGTGAATAGAATATCAAAATATCCTAATTTATATAGTGCCTGGCATAAGCCACCCTTATGGAGATGAAGTGATGTTGCAAATTCGCCAAGTGCTGACGCAACTTCGTCAGCGGCCCGGACAGGCTGATATGCAGAGCGGGGCAGCATGAGCGCGAGCATCCGCATTGGCGCGGTGGACTGGCGCCATCCAGCATGGACGGGCGCCTTCTATCCCGACGACATGCCGGAGGAATGGCGGCTTTCCTATTATTCGGGCCAGTACAACTGCGTGTTTCTGGCGGCGAGCGACTGGCGCGCGGTCGGTTCCGACGGGTTGCGGCAATGGTGTGACGAGGCGCACGCACGCTTCGTGTTTCTGCTGGAGGAGGATGCCGGCACGCTCTCCGACGGCGGCCTGGACGGCAAGATCCGGCTGCTGTCGCGCGGAGATGCGCGCCTCATCTGGTTCGATGCGCACAGCGATCTGAAACACCTGGCGGAAGCAATCTGCGTGTGCGTCGAGCACGGGGAATTGTTTCTGATCAGCCGTGATGCCGATCTTGCGCAAATGGATCGAGTCAACACCCTGCTGGAACTCATGGGCTACTGATACGGCCCCCCTCGCAGTCCTCGGCTGAGCCACGCGGGCCGGAAGCACGCGATCCGGTGTGCATTTCGGGGGGTGTTAGAATGCCGCCGCCAACAAGAACCAAAGCCGCTTCAGAACGTCATTCCGTGTCGGACAACCTCATCGAAATTTGCGACCTTTCCTTTGCCTACAGCGATCGCATGGTGCTCAAGGGCATCAATCTGAGCGCCAGGCGGGGGCAGGTCATCGCCATCATGGGCAACTCGGGCTGCGGCAAGACCACGCTGTTGCGGCTCATCGGCGGCGCCATGCGCCCGACGCAGGGCCTGTTGCGGGTGGATGGCGTCGACATGGGCGAGGTCGACCAGCGCGGTCTCTACCGGCTGCGCCGGCGCATGGGCATGCTGTTCCAGTTTGGCGCCCTGTTCACCGACATGTCCGTTCTGGACAACGTGGCCTTCCAGTTGCGCGAGCACACCGACCTGCCCGAGGAGATGATCCGCGATCTGGCGCTGATGAAGCTGAACGCGGTGGGCTTGCGCGGCGCCCAGGATCTCATGCCCTCCGAGTTGTCGGGCGGCATGGCGCGGCGCGTCGCCCTGGCCCGATCCATCGCTCTGGATCCGGCCCTCATCCTCTATGACGAACCATTCGCCGGCCTCGATCCGATCTCCCTGGGGGTGACCGGCAATCTGATCCGCCGCCTGACCGATACCCTGGGCATGACTTCCATTGTCGTCACCCACGACGTGCACGAATCGCTGAAGATGGTCGATTACATCTACTTCGTCTCGGAGGGCGTCATCGTCGCCCAGGGCACGCCGGAGGAAATCAAGGCCTCCGAGCTCCCCTATGTGCACCAGTTCGTGCACGGCGAGGAGGATGGTCCAGTTCCGTTTCACTATCCGGCGCCGTCCTACGCCGCCGATCTGGAGTTGTCCGCATGATCAACGGCTTGCTCAACGGTGTGCGTCGCCTTGGCCACCGCGTGGTGGACATGTTGTGGCGCATGGGGGTGTCGACGCGCTTTTTCCTGCTGCTTTTGCTGCATTCCGGCCAGTGCTTCCGTCGCTTCCACCTGATCATCCGGGAGGTTTTTTCCACCGGCGTGCTCTCCCTCATCATCATTCTGGTGTCCGGCCTGTTCGTCGGCATGGTGCTCGGTCTGCAAGGCTACGAGACCCTGCAGACCTACGGCTCGGAGGAAGCACTGGGCATTCTGGTGGCCCTCTCGCTGGTGCGCGAGCTGGGCCCGGTGGTGGCCGCCCTGTTGTTCGCCAGCCGGGCGGGTTCCGCCATTACCGCCGAGATCGGCCTGATGAAGGCGACCGAGCAGCTGGCGGCGATGGAAATGATGGCGGTGAATCCCATCGCCCGCGTGGTGGCGCCGCGTTTCTGGGGCGGCGTGATATCCATGCCCCTGCTGGCGGCACTGTTCTCGGCGATGGGCATCCTCGGCGGCTGGCTGGTGGGCGTGGTGCTCATCGGCGTCGACGAGGGCTCGTTCTGGTCGCAGATGCGTGCGGCGGTGGATTTCAAGGAAGACATTCTCAACGGCGTGATCAAGAGCTTCGTGTTCGGCGTCGCCGTCACCACCATCGCCCTGTTCGAGGGCTATGACGCCCCGCCCACCGCCGAAGGCGTCTCCCGCGCCACCACCCGCACGGTGGTAACCTCTTCCCTGGCCATCCTTGGCCTGGATTTCATTCTCACCGCATTCATGTTCAGTGGAGTCTGATCCATGCAACGCGCAACCCTCGACCTCTGGGTCGGCTTCTTCGTCGCGGTAGGCCTCGCCGCCTTGCTTTTCCTCGCCCTCAAGGTGGGCAACATGGGCGCCTTCGACAGCGCCAAGACCTACGAGGTGAAGGCCTCGTTCGAGAACATCGGCGGGCTGAAGGCGCGCGCGCCGGTGAAAAGCGCCGGCGTGTTGGTGGGTCGCGTCGGCGATATCAGCTTCGATACGGAGACCTACGAGGCCAGCGTCACCCTCAAGCTGGATGCCCGCTATCCGTTCCCGCGTGATTCCAGCGCCTCCATCATGACCTCCGGCCTCTTGGGCGAACAGTATGTCGCCCTGGAGGCGGGCGGCGACGAGAAGATGCTGGCCAACGGCGAACGGCTCAAATTGACCCAGGGTGCCGTGGTTCTGGAGAACCTCATCGGTCAGTTCCTCTACAACAAGGCCGAGGGCGAAGGTAAGGCCGAGAATTCGCCTCAATAATGCGACAGTCGCAGTCCGACCCCCGGGCCGGACCGCGCATGGGGTTGACCCGCCCCGGCTTCCTGTGGAAAGTGGGGCGACCACAGACATGAGACAGCAACCATGAATCGAGCAAGCAGATTTTTCCTGGCCACCGCGCTGGCGCTGATGACGGTGGCCACGCACGCCCAGGCCCTGGCCCCCGACGCGCTGGCGCGCAACACCACCAACGAGGTGTTGAACATCCTCAAGCAGGACAAGGACCTGCGTAACGGCAACAGCCGCAAGATCCTCGCCCTGGTCGAACAGAAGATCCTGCCCAACTTCGATTTCCGGCAGATGACGCAGCTTGCTGTGGGCCGCAACTGGTCCAAGGCCTCGCCGGAACAGCAACAGCGGCTGGTGGAGGAGTTCAAGGCCCTGCTGGTGCGGACCTACTCGGCTTCCCTGACCAGCGTGCTGGATTACAAGATCGAATTCCTGCCCCTGCGTATGGCGCCCGGCGCCAGCGAGGTGACCGTCAACACCGTGGTCAGCAAGTCCGGCGCCCCGCCGCTGCCGATCGACTACCGCATGGAGAAACAGGACATCAGCTGGAAGGTGTACGACGTGCTGGTGGAAGGCGTGAGCCTGGTCACGGTATACCGCAACTCCTTCAACACGGAAGTGCGCAAGGGCGGCATCGACGGATTGGTGGCCACGCTCAGCCGGCGAAACCAGCAGCAGGCCGCCGTGGCGGGACCGTGATGCGCGTGCATGAAGGCGTCGCCGCTTTCGAAGGCGATCTCATCCTGGACCAGGCCAGCCGATTGTTGGCGGAGGCCGAAGTCGCCCTGGCGCAGGGTGCCAGGGTGTTCGACTTCTCGCGGGTGGGCCACATGGATTCCTCGGCCTTGAGCCTGATGCTTTCGCTGCGGCGCCGTGCCGCGGATCGGCCCGTCGAGTTTCGCGCCGTACCCGAGAGTCTGAGCAGCCTCGCCAAGCTCTACGGCATCGCCGACCAGTTGTAAGTTTCCCGCCATGAACGTCGCCGTCCGCCTGCGCGGCCTGGACAAGCGATTTGCGCGGGTCCATGCCCTGCGCGGCGTCGACCTGGACATCGCGGAGGGCGAGTTCTTCGCTCTGCTCGGGCCCAACGGTGCCGGCAAGACCACCCTCATCAGCATCCTCGCCGGTCTCACCCGCGCCACGGGGGGCAGCGCCGAGGTCATGGGCCATGATGTGGTGGCCGACTACCGGGATGCCCGCCGCGCACTCGGTGTGGTCCCGCAGGAACTGGTGTACGACCCCTTCTTTACCGTGCGCGAGACCCTGCGCTTGCAGTCCGGCTACTTCGGCCTGCGCCGCAATGACGACTGGATCGACGAGTTGCTCGCCAACCTGGGTCTCACCGACAAGGCGGAGACCTACACCCGCCAGCTTTCCGGCGGCATGAAGCGGCGGGTGCTGGTGGCCCAGGCCTTGGTGCACCGGCCGCCGGTCATCGTGCTCGACGAGCCCACCGCCGGCGTCGACGTGGAACTGCGGCAATCCCTGTGGGCCTTCATCCGCCGCCTGAATCGCGACGGCCACACCATCATGCTGACCACCCATTACCTGGAAGAGGCCGAGAACCTGTGCGAGCGGGTCGCCATGCTCAAGGAAGGCCGGGTGATCGCCCTGGATCGCACCGAGAACCTGCTCAGGTCGGGTGGCGAGCGCCGCCTGAGCCTGGAACTGGAGCCGGCCCGGCTGCCGGAAGCCCTGCTGCCGCGCCTGATCGGCAGGGAGGGCGAACGCTTCGTGCTGGAGCTGCCCGACTTCGGCGAGCTGGAGCACATCCTGTCCGTCCTGCGCGCGGCGGGCATCGCCGTGCGCGACCTGCATCACGGCCAGGCAGACCTGGAGGAAGTCTTTCTCCGGCTGATGCGCGGGACTCCGGAGACACGGCGATGAGCGTCGGTTTCCGAACCCTGCTCTACAAGGAAATCCTGCGTTTCATGAAGGTGCTGGTGCAGACCGTGGGCGCGCCGGTACTCACCGCCCTGCTGTACCTGCTGATCTTCTCGCACGTGCTGGAGGAACACGTGCAGGTCTATCCGGGTGTCAGCTACACGGCCTTCCTCATGCCCGGCCTGATCATGATGTCCCTGCTGCAGAACGCCTTCGCCAATTCCTCGTCGTCCCTGATCCAGTCGAAGATCACCGGCAACATCGTGTTCGTGCTGCTGCCGCCCATCTCCTACCTGGAGTTCTTCCTGGCCTACCTGTTCGCCGCCCTGATCCGCGGCTTCACCGTCGGTCTTGGCGTCCTGCTGGTTGGTCTCTTCTTCGCCGACATCGAGATGCGCCATCCCTTGTGGATTCTGGCTTTCGCCCTGGCCTCCGGCGCCGTGTTCGCCTGCATCGGCATCCTCGCCGGAATCTGGGCCAACCAGTACGACAACCTGGCGGCGGTGCAGAACTTCCTGATCATGCCGCTCACCTTCCTGTCAGGCGTGTTCTATTCCATTCATTCCCTGCCCACCTTCTGGCAGGGCGTATCCCACATCAATCCGGTGTTCTACATGATCGACGGCTTTCGCTATGGCTTCTTCGGCCAGGGCGACGTCGATCCCCGGCTGAGCCTGGCGGTGGTGACGCCATTTGTCGTGCTGCTTGCCGTCCTGACTTTGAGGATGTTGAAGTCGGGCTATAAACTCCGCCATTGACCTTCCCCGAGCATTTTCATGGTGACCCCCCAGCAAATTCAGCAATGGATCCAGGCCGGCCTGGCCTGTGATCACATCCAGGTGGCCGGTGACGGCCAGCATTTCGAAGCCCTCATCGTCAGCCCCGAGTTTCGCGGCAAGCTGCCGGTGGCGCGCCACCAACTCGTCTATGGCGCCCTCGGCGAGCGCATGCATGCCGAAATCCATGCACTCTCCATGAAGACGCTGACCCCGGAAGAGTGGCAGGCAAACAATGGATAAGCTCGTCATCACCGGCGGCGCCCGGCTTGCCGGCGAAGTCGCCATCTCCGGCGCCAAGAATGCCGCGCTGCCCATCCTCTGCGCCAGCCTGCTGTCCAGCGAGCCCCTGACGCTGACCAACGTGCCCTGCCTCAACGACATCGGCACAATGCTCAAGCTGCTGGCCCAGATGGGCGTGAAGGTGGAACGGGAGGGCGAGAACGTCAGCCTGGATGCCTCCGGCCTGAACAACCCCGTGGCACCCTACGAACTGGTGAAGACCATGCGCGCCTCCATCCTGGTGCTGGGGCCGCTGCTGGCCCGTTGCGGCGAGGCCAGGGTCAGCCTGCCCGGCGGCTGCGCCATCGGCGCCCGGCCGGTGGACCAGCACATCAAGGGCCTGCTCGCCATGGGTGCCGAGGTTACGGTGGAGCACGGCTACATCACCGCCAAGGCGTCCAAGCTCAAGGGCGCGCGCCTGTTTACCGACATGGTCACCGTGACCGGCACCGAGAACCTGATGATGGCGGCCGTGCTGGCCTCCGGCGAGACCATCATCGAGAACGCGGCGCGGGAGCCGGAAGTGGTCGATCTGGCCCAGTGCCTGGTGAGCATGGGCGCGCGGATCAGCGGCGCCGGCACCGACGTCATCCGCATCCACGGCGTCGACCGCCTGCATGGCGCCAGCCACCGCGTCATGCCGGACCGCATCGAGACCGGCACCTTCCTGTGCGCGGCGGCGGCCACCGGCGGCGACATCCGTCTCAACGGCACCTCCACCGGCTACCTGGACGCGGTGGTGGACAAGCTCATGGATGCCGGCTGCGAGATCGTCGGCGAGAAGACGCCGGATCACGAATCCATCCGCATCGTCGCGCCGGCCCGCCTCAAGGCGGTATCCATCCGTACCGCGCCCTATCCCGCCTTCCCCACCGACATGCAGGCCCAGTTCATGGCCATCAACGCGGTGGCCGACGGCACGGCGGTGATGCGGGAGACCATCTTCGAGAACCGCTTCATGCACGCCGTGGAGCTCCAGCGCCTGGGCGCCGACATCAAGATCGACGGCAACACCGCCTTCGTCACGGGCGTCGCGCAGTTGCAGGGCGCCACCGTCATGGCCACCGACCTGCGCGCCTCCGCCAGCCTGGTCATCGCCGGCCTGGTGGCGGAAGGGGACACCCACATCGAGCGCATCTACCACCTGGACCGGGGTTACGACCGGCTCGAGAAAAAGCTCACCGCCCTGGGCGCCATGATCAAGCGGGAGAAGGCATGAGCGGCATCACCCTGGCCCTATCCAAGGGCCGCATCTTCGACGAAACCCTGCCCCTGTTGGCGGCGGCGGGCATCACGCCGAGCGAGAGCCCGGAAACCTCGCGCAAGCTCATCATCGGCACCAACCGGCCGGACGTGCGCCTGATCATCGTGCGCGCCACCGACGTGCCCACCTATGTCCAGCACGGCGCCGCCGACTTGGGGATCGCCGGCAAGGACGTGCTCATCGAGCACGGCGGCGAGGGCCTGTACCAGCCGGTGGATCTGCACATCGCCAAGTGCCGGATGATGGTCGCCACACCGCTCGGCTTCGACTACGAGGCCGCCGTGCGCCGGGGCGCGCGCCTGCGCGTGGCCACCAAGTACGTGCAGACCGCCCGCCTGCATTTCGCGCGGAAGGGCGTGCACGTGGATCTCATCAAGCTCTACGGTTCCATGGAACTGGCGCCCCTGGTGGGACTGGCCGACGTCATCGTCGATCTGGTGTCCACCGGCGGCACCCTGAAAGCCAACAACCTGGTAGCCGTCGAGGAGATCATGAGCATCAGCTCCCGCCTGGTGGTCAATCAGGCGGCCATGAAGCTCAAACACGATGCCATGCAGCCCATCATTGAGGCCTTCCGCGGAGCGGTACGTCCCTGAGTTGATTCCCGAAAAACCCGGGCATGCCAACCCTTGCCGCACTGCGGCATGGCTATAATTCAACTTCAGCCTGATTTTCTCGTCACGCTCCCCACCTCCCCGCCGAGAGCCCCGATCATGACCGACGTCACCATGACCCGACTCGATGCCGCCGCGCCCGACTTCAGGGCGCGCCTCGCTGCCTTGCTGGCCTTCACCGATGCCACCGACAGCGCCGTGCAGAACGCCGTCTCCGACATCCTGGCCGGGGTGCGCGCCCGCGGCGACGCGGCGGTGCTGGAGTACACCGCCCGCTTCGATCGGCTGAACACGCCGGACATGGCCAGCCTGGAACTGAGCAAGGCAGATTTGGAAGCGGCCCGGGAGAAACTGCCCCTGCGCCTGGAGAAGGCGCTGAAGGCCGCCGCCGAGCGGGTCCGCGTCTATCACGAGCGGCAACGCCTGGAATCCTGGACCTACACGGAATCCGACGGCACCGTGCTGGGCCAGCAGGTCACGGCCCTGGACCGGGTCGGTTTGTACGTGCCCGGCGGCAAGGCGGCCTATCCCTCCTCCGTGCTGATGAACGCCATTCCCGCCAAGGTGGCCGGGGTGAGGGAACTCATCATGGTGGTGCCCACCCCGGACGGGGTGCGCAACGACCTGGTGCTGGCGGCGGCCCTGGTGTCCGGGGTCGACCGCGTGTTCACCATCGGCGGTGCCCAGGCGGTGGCGGCCCTGGCCTACGGCACGGCCAGCATCCCCCAGGTGGACAAGATCGTCGGCCCCGGCAACGCCTATGTGGCCGAGGCCAAGCGCCGGGTGTTCGGCATCGTCGGCATCGACATGATCGCCGGCCCCTCGGAAATCCTGGTGATTTGCGACGGCAAGACCGATCCGGATTGGATCGCCATGGATCTCTTCTCGCAGGCCGAGCATGACGAACTGGCCCAGTCCATCCTCATCTCCCCCGATGCCGCCTTCCTGGATGCGGTGCAGGCCAGCGTCAGGAAACTGCTGCCCACCCTGCCGCGCCAGGACGTGATCTCCGCTTCCATCGGCAACCGGGGCGGGCTGATCCACTGTCGCGATCTGGCCGAGGCCGCCGAGATCGCCAACTTCATCGCCCCGGAACACCTGGAACTGTCGGTGGACGACCCCAACGCCATGCTGCCCCTGATCCGCCACGCCGGCGCCATCTTCATGGGCCGCAACACCTGCGAAGCCCTGGGCGACTACTGCGCCGGCCCCAACCACGTCCTGCCCACCTCGCGCACGGCGCGTTTCTCCTCGCCCCTGGGGGTGTACGACTTCCAGAAGCGTTCCAGCCTGATCCACGTCTCCGAGCAGGGCGCGAAGAGCCTGGGCGAGATCGCCACCGCCCTGGCCTACGGCGAGGGCCTGCAGGCGCACGGCCGTTCCGCCGAATACCGGATGGGGCACTGACCGACACGAGAAGCCGCCGCGGGGCGCCCCGTGCCCCGAGGAATCCGGTATCTTTCGGGCTCGAGCCCACGCCATGACCCCCGAACAGCTGATCCGCCCTGAAATCCTGGCCCTGTCCGCCTATCACGTGGCCGACGCCACCGGCCTGGTCAAGCTGGACGCCATGGAGAACCCCTACCGGCTGCCGGAAGCGCTGCGCTGGGAACTGGGCGGCCTGCTCGCCGACGCGTCCATCAACCGCTACCCGGATCCGCGCGGCCGCGAACTCCAGCAGGCGCTGCGCCGGGCCTTCGACTTTCCCGCGGAACAGGACATCCTGCTCGGCAACGGCTCCGACGAGCTGATCCAGATCCTGGCCATGGCGCTGGCCAGGCCCGGCGCCACCCTGCTGGCGGTGGAGCCCTCCTTCGTCATGTATCGCCTGATCGCCGGCTTTACCGGCATGCGTTACGCGGGGGTGCCTCTGCGGCCGGATTTCTCGCTGGACGAGGCCGCCATGCTGGAGGCACTGGAGCGGGAGGAGCCGGCCCTGACCTTCCTGGCCTATCCGAACAATCCCACCGGCAATGCCTTCGCGCGTGACGCGCTGGATCGCATCATCCGCGCCGCGCCCGGGCTGGTGGTGGTAGACGAGGCCTATCACGCCTTCGCCGGCGGGCTGTCGGTGATGGATGCGCTGGGCCGCCATGACAACCTGCTGCTGCTGCGCACCGTCTCCAAGCTGGGCCTGGCGGGCCTGCGCTTGGGGCTGCTGGTGGGGGCGCCGGCCTGGATCCGCGAGCTCGACAAGGTACGCCTCCCCTATAATGTCAACGTCCTCACCCAGGTGGCGGCCCGTTATGCCCTGGATCACGTGGACACGCTGCAAGCCCAGGCGGCCATGCTGGTCGAGGAGCGCGGGCGGCTGATGCGGGCCATGTCCACCCTCGACGGTGTGCAGGTGTTCGACAGCGCCGCGAATTTCATCCTCTTCCGGGTGGCCGACGCGCCGCGCGTGTTCGCCGGCATCCAGGCGCGCGGCGTGCTGATCAAGAATCTGCACGGCGGCCACCCCCTGCTGGACAACTGTCTGCGGGTCACCGTGGGCGCGCCGGAAGAGAACGCAGCCTTCCTCGCCGCCCTGGGCGCCGAGTTGAAAACCGAGTAAGGAAGCCGAGCAGGAAACCGACATGCCGCGAACCGCCGAAGTGCAGCGCAACACGCTGGAAACCCGCATCACCGTCAAGCTCGATCTCGACGGTTCTGGCCGCTGCGCGTTCCGCACCGGTCTGCCCTTCCTCGAGCACATGCTGGATCAGGTCGCCCGGCATGGCTTGATCGATCTCGACATCGAGGCCGAGGGCGACCTGCACATCGACGCCCATCACACCGCCGAGGATCTCGGCATCACTCTCGGACAAGCCGTGGCCCGCGCCCTTGGCGACAAGAAGGGCGTCCGCCGCTACGGCCACGCCTACGTGCCGCTGGACGAGGCCTTGTCGCGTGTGGTGATCGATCTCTCCGGTCGGCCCGGCCTGGAATTCCACGTGGCATTCAGCCGCGCGCGCATCGGCGATTTCGACGTCGACCTGTTCCGCGAGTTCTTCCAGGGCTTCGTCAACCACGCCGGCGTCACCCTGCACGTCGACTGCCTGCGCGGCGTCAACGCCCACCATCAGGCGGAAACCGTGTTCAAGGCCTTTGGCCGCGCTCTGCGCATGGCGGTGGAGGCCGACGCGCGTCTGGGTGA
Source organism: Betaproteobacteria bacterium (assembly GCA_016873935.1). Taxonomy (GTDB): domain Bacteria; phylum Pseudomonadota; class Gammaproteobacteria; order Burkholderiales; family Thiobacillaceae; genus PFJX01. The sequence continues at coordinate 12,376 of VGVT01000004.1, forward strand.
TGTCATGCCCTCGACGAAAGGCACGCTGTAATGCCGGACATCGCCGTCATTGACTACGGCATGGGCAATCTGCATTCGGTACGCAAGGCCCTGGAGCATGTGGCCCCCGGCGCCGAGGTGGTAGTCACCGACGATGCCGCCCTGATTTCCGCCGCCGCCCGCGTGGTCTTTCCCGGCCAGGGCGCGGCGCCGGACTGCATGGCGGAGATCGAAGCCCACGGCCTGCGCGCGGCCATCCTGCGGGCGGCCGCGGACAAACCCTTCCTGGGCATCTGCATGGGCCTGCAGGTGCTGTTCACGCACAGCGACGAGGGTGACACGCCCTGTCTGGGGCTGATCTCCGGCGAGGTGCGGCGCTTCCCCGACGCCGCCATGCGCGATGCCTCTGGCAACAAGCTGAAGGTGCCGCACATGGGCTGGAACAACGTCCGCCAGAGCATGCGCCATCCCCTGTGGAGCGGCATCGAGGACGGCGCACGCTTTTACTTCGTGCACAGCTACTACGCGCTGCCGGCCGAGCCCGGCGTGACCGCCGGCGAGAGCAGCTACCCTTTCCCCTTCACCTGCGCGGTGGCCCGCGGCAACCTGTTCGCGGTGCAGTTCCACCCTGAGAAAAGCGCGGCCGCAGGGCTGCGCCTCCTGCAAAATTTTGTGTCCTGGGACGGCAATCCGAGGTAAGCCATGCTCATCATTCCCGCGATCGATCTCAAAGACGGCCAGTGCGTGCGCCTCAAGCAGGGCGAGATGGACAGCGCCACGGTGTTCTCCAGCAACCCCGCCGAGATGGCCGCGAAGTGGCTGCAGGCGGGCGCCCGCCGCCTGCACCTGGTGGATCTCAACGGCGCCTTCGCCGGCAAGCCGGTGAACGAGGCGGCGATCAAGGCCATCGTCAATACGGTCGGGGATGACATTCCCGTGCAGCTCGGCGGCGGCATCCGCGACCTGGACACCATCGAGCGCTACCTGGATGACGGCATCACCTACGTCATCATCGGCAGCGCGGCGGTGAAGAATCCGGGCTTCCTGCACGATGCCTGCACCGCTTTTCCCGGCCACATCATCGTCGGCCTGGACGCCAAGGACGGCAAGGTGGCGGTCGAAGGCTGGTCCAAGGTGACCCACCACGACGTCATCGACCTGGCCAGGAAATTCCAGGACTACGGCGTGGAAGGCGTGGTCTACACCGACATCGGCCGCGACGGCATGCTCTCCGGGGTGAACATCGAAGCCACCGTGCAACTGGCCCAGGCCCTGACCATCCCGGTCATCGCCAGCGGCGGCATCACCAACCTCGACGATGTGCGCCGCCTGAGCGCGGTGGAAGGGGAGGGCATCATGGGCGCCATCACCGGCCGCGCCATCTACGAGGGCACCCTGGACTTCGCCGCCGCCCAGGCCCTGGCCGACGAGCTTTCCGGCAACAAGTAACGGAAGACCGAATTGGGCCTCGCCAAGCGCATCATTCCCTGCCTCGACGTCACCGCCGGCCGCGTGGTGAAGGGGGTCAATTTCGTCAACCTGCGCGATGCCGGCGACCCGGTCGAGATCGCCCGCCGCTACGACGAGCAGGGGGCGGACGAACTGACCTTCCTGGACATCACCGCGACCTCCGACAACCGCGACCTGATCCTGCACATCATCGAGGATGTCGCCGCCCAGGTCTTCATTCCCCTTACCGTGGGCGGTGGCGTGCGCGCCGTCGAGGACGTGCGGCGGCTGCTGCACGCCGGCGCAGACAAGGTCTCCATCAACACCGCCGCCGTGTTCAACCCGCAACTGGTGAAGGACTGCACCGACCGCTTCGGCAGCCAGTGCATCGTCGTGGCCATCGACGCCAAGCAGACCGTCTGGGGGGCGCATCCAAAATGGGAAATCTTTACCCACGGCGGTCGCAAGCCCACCGGCCTGGACGCCCTGGCTTGGGCGAAGAAGATGGAGGAACTCGGCGCCGGTGAAATCCTTCTTACCAGCATGGACCGGGATGGCGCCAAGATCGGTTTCGATCTCAACCTGACCCGAGCCATCGTCGACGCCGTCAACATTCCCGTCATCGCCAGCGGCGGCGTCGGCAACCTGCAGCATCTGGCCGACGGGGTGAAAATTGGCGGCGCCGACGCGGTGCTGGCCGCCAGCATCTTCCACTTCGGCGAATACACCGTGGAGCAGTGCAAGCGCTTCATGGCCGAGCAAGACATCGAGGTACGGTTGTGAGGAAAACGACGTGAGCGAAGCCTGGCTCAACAAGATCAACTGGTCCGCGGATGGCCTGATTCCGGCCATCGCCCAGGATGCGAAGACCGGAGACATCCTCATGGTGGCGTGGATGAACCGGGAATCCCTCAAGCGCACGGTGGAAACCGGCGAGGCGGTGTACTGGTCGCGTTCGCGCAAGAAGCTGTGGCACAAGGGCGAGGAGTCCGGCCACACCCAGAAGGTGCTGGAGCTGCGCCTGGACTGCGACGAGGACGTGCTGCTGATGAAGATCGAGCAGGTGGGCGGCATCGCCTGCCACACCGGCCGGCGCAGTTGCTTCTTCCACAAGTTGGAGGACGGCCAGTGGCTGGCGGTGGACCCGGTGCTCAAGGACCCGCACGAGATCTACAAGACATGAGCGGCGCCGCTTCCGACATTCTCGACCGCCTGGCGGACACCCTGGAGGCGCGCAAGCAGGCCGACCCGCAGTCCTCGTATGTGGCCAAGCTCTACGCCAAGGGTCTGGATGCGATCCTGAAGAAGGTGGCCGAGGAGGCGGCGGAGACCATCATGGCGGCGAAGGACGGCGAACGCGAAAAAATCATCTACGAAACCGCCGACCTGTGGTTTCATTCCCTGGTTCTGCTGGCAAGGCAAGGCATCCGCCCCGACGAGATCCTGAACGAGCTGGCCAGGCGCGAGGGACTGTCCGGGCTGGCCGAAAAGGCCTCGCGCGCCGGCTGAAGCGAGGAGAGGGGTGACGATGAACGACTGCATATTCTGCAAGATCGTGGCGGGCGAGATTCCCTGCCGCAAGCTGTATGAGGACGAGGACGTACTGGCGTTTCACGACATCCACCCCGTGGCGCCGGTGCATTTCATGCTCATCCCCAAGGCGCATGTGGCCTCGCTGGCGGAGTGCGACCCGAGTCATCGCGACGTGCTCGGCAAGTTGCTGCTGCTGGCGCCGAAACTGGCGCGGGAGCAAGGTCTCGGCGACGGCTTCCGTACGGTCATCAACACCGGCCGTGGTGGCGGCCAGGAAGTGTTCCACCTGCATGTGCATGTCATCGGCGGCGGCGGACCCCGTCCGTTGTGACGCCAACCTACAGAGATTTCGTTAGAGGAGAGAAGTGATGGGTACTTTCAGCATCTGGCACTGGTTGATCGTGCTGTTGATCGTCCTGCTGGTGTTCGGCACCAAGAAACTGCGCAACATCGGTGGCGACCTGGGCGGGGCGGTGAAGAACTTCAAGCAAGCCATGGGCGAGGAGAAGAACAAGTCCGACGCCGTCGAATTGCCGCGCCAGGACGAGGCCAAGGGCACCACCATCGAGGGCGAGGTCAAGGACAGGCAAAACAGCTAGTAGCTCGTAGCGGGTAGCCGGTAGCTTTTCTTCCGCGCCTACGGCGCGCAAACAATAGCTACCCGCTACGAGCTACCTGCTACCCGCTATCAAAAAATATGTTCGACATCGCCTTCACCGAACTGCTGGTCATCGGCCTCGTCGCCCTGATCGTCATCGGCCCCGAGCGCCTGCCCAAGGTGGCGCGTACCGCCGGGCAATGGCTGGGACGGCTGAACCGCTATGTCTCCCAGGTCAAGCAGGACATCGACCGCGACATCAAGCTGGAAGAGTTGCGCAAGATGCAGCAGGAAATGCGCGAGACGGCGCAGAAATACGAACTTCTGGCCGGCCAGACTGCACGCGAGGTCGAGGAGACGGTGCAGCAGGAGACCGGCCAGATCAGCCGGGTGATGGAGGCCATGAGCGCCACCGACGGCGGCCTGGCCAAGCGCGAATACGAGAAGATGCAGGTCGAGCAGGCGGCTGCGGCGAGCGAGACTCCGCTGGTTGGGAGTTTGCCCGCCGACGAGCCGAACACTGTGGCCGCGGCGGACGCCGTTACCGCACAGCCGGCTCCGGCGCTGGACGATGGCGCGGCGCCTGCTGCGTCAGAGCAGCAGGCGCCGGCCGGACGCACGGTTTGAGGGTGCGAACATGAGCCTGGATGGTCAGGAAACCTTCATCTCGCATCTGATCGAGCTGCGCGACCGGCTGCTGCGCGCGGCCATCGCCTGGATCGTCCTGTTCATCGCCCTGTTTCCCTTCGCCAACGACCTCTACACCCTGCTGGCGCAACCCATGCTGGCCAAACTGCCGCAGGGCGGGCAGATGATCGCGACGGAGGTGGTGACGCCCTTCTTCGTGCCCATCAAGGTGGCCATGATGACCGCCTTCCTCGGCTCCTTGCCGGTCATCCTCTATCAGGTGTGGTCCTTCGTGGCACCGGGGCTGTATGCCCACGAGAGGAAGTTCATCCTGCCCCTGGTGGTGGCGAGTCTGTTCCTGTTCGCCCTGGGCATGGCCTTCGCCTATTTCCTGGTGTTCCCCGTGGTGTTCGGCTTCATCATCGGCATCGCCCCAGTGGGTGTGGCGGTGATGACGGACATCAACAAGTACCTGGATTTCGTCCTGACGATGTTCCTCGCCTTCGGCCTGACTTTCGAAGTGCCTATCGTCGTCATCGCCCTGGCGCTGATGGGGATGGTCGAGGTGGAGAAATTCAAGGAGGCGCGTCCCTACGTGATCGTTGGCGCCTTCGTCATCGCCGCGGTGGTGACGCCGCCAGACGTGATCTCGCAGTTCATGCTGGCGGTGCCGCTGTGGGTGCTCTATGAACTGGGGGTGGTGATCGCCGCCTGGCTGGTGAAAAACCGCCCGGCTCCGGCCGCCGAGGAAGCCTACACTCCACTGACCGGCGACGAGATGGATGCGGAACTGGACCGCATCGAGGAAGAGCAGAAGAAGTTGAGCTGACGCACCGACACGGTGCATGCCGCCTGATCGCGCCCCTTCGTGGGGCGTTTTTACTTGCGGGGCAGGGATTCCAGTCCGTATTACGGCCCGCCGACCGTTGCTGGGCAATCACCGGAACCCCCGTTCGTGCCTGGCATATCCACTGATTTCGGAAAACATCCCTGATTTGTGTTGCCTGCCCCAGGAAGAGGCATGGCTCTTGCTTACCGCTTCTCCGTTTTGATCGGAGAACACCATGGATGCATTCAAAGCGGGCGGCGACGTCCTGTTCATTCTGCTGGGCGCGATCATGGTCCTTGCCATGCACGCGGGTTTCGCCTTCCTCGAGTTGGGGACGGTACGCAAGAAGAACCAGGTCAATGCCCTGGTCAAGATCCTCACGGATTTTTCCATGTCCACCATCGCCTATTTCTTCATCGGCTACGGCATCGCCTATGGGGTCGGTTTCATGACCGGGGCGGAACATCTGCTGGCGAAGAACGGTTACGATCTGGTGAAATTCTTCTTCCTGCTGACCTTCGCGGCGGCCATCCCGGCCATCGTCTCCGGCGGCATCGCCGAACGCGCCCGCTTCAATCCGCAACTGGCGGCTTCCTTCATGCTGGTGGGTTTCGTCTACCCCTTCTTCGAGGGCCTGGTGTGGAACAACAACTGGGGCTTCCAGGACTGGATGCAGGCCAGCTTCGGCGCCAAGTTCCATGATTTCGCCGGCTCGGTGGTGGTGCACGCCATGGGCGGCTGGATCGCGCTGCCGGCGGTGCTGCTGCTGGGCGCGCGGCGCGGACGCTACCGCCAGGACGGCATGATGTCTGCCCATCCCCCGTCCAGCATCCCCTTCCTGGCCCTGGGGGCCTGGATCCTCACCGTCGGCTGGTTCGGCTTCAACGTCATGTCGGCGCAGACCCTGGAGGCCGTTTCCGGCCTGGTGGCGGTGAACTCCCTGATGGCCATGGTGGGTGGCACGCTGGCGGCGCTGTGGGCGGGCCGCAACGACCCCGGCTTCATCCACAACGGCCCCCTGGCCGGCCTGGTGGCGGTGTGCGCCGGCTCCGACCTCATGCACCCGCTCGGCGCCCTGATCACGGGCGCAGTGGCTGGTGGCCTGTTCGTGCTGATGTTCACCATCACCCAGAACAAGTGGAAGATCGATGACGTCCTCGGGGTCTGGCCCCTGCATGGCCTGTGCGGGGCCTGGGGTGGCATCGCCGCCGGTATTTTCGGGCTGCAGGCATTGGGCGGGCTGGGTGGTGTGAGCTTCGGCGCCCAGTTGGCGGGGACCCTGGCCGGGGTAGGCATCGCCCTGGCCGGCGGTGCGCTGGTGTATGGCGTCCTCAAGGCGGTGATCGGCCTGCGGCTGGATGCGGAAGAAGAGTTCATCGGCGCCGATCTGAGCATCCATAAGGTTTCCGCCACCGCGGAACGGGAGACCAACTGGTAAGCTCGCCTCTCCATCTCTTCGCCATCTCCGCCATGCTGACCCGACGCGCCGAGATCACGCCCTACCGTACCCTGGACGGGTCGGAAATCCACGAACTCATGCATCCGGATCATCAGCCGGTGCGCCGGCAGAGCCTGGCCCTGGCGGAGGTGGCGGCGGGGACGGCCACCCGCCCGCATCGGCACCGGGAGGCTGAGGAGATCTACCACATCCTCGCCGGACGCGGCCGCATGACACTCGGGGCGGAGCAATTCCCCGTGCGGGAGGGGGATACCGTGCTGATTCCAGCGGGCACTCCCCATTACATCGAGAACGTCGGCGCCGACGTCCTTCGTTTTCTCTGTTGTTGCAGTCCGGCATACCGTCACGAAGATACGGAATTGCTGGAAATATCTGGCTTCGGGCACTACACAAACGCCGCAGCCTTGTTATGATCGCCCCCGTCATTTCCCATGACATCAACCAGGAGACCTGACTATGAACAAAGCTGAAATGATTGAGATCGTCGCCGCCAAGGCGAAAGCCAGCAAAGCCGCCACCACGGTGGTGGTCGCCGCCGCCATTGAAGCCATCTCCGAGGCCTTGGCCAAGGGGGAGAACGTTCAGTTCATTGGTTTCGGCACCTTCAGCGTGCAGGACCGCAAGGCACGTACCGGCCGCAATCCGCAGACTGGCAAGGAAATGAAGATCCCCGCCAAGAAAGTCGTGCGCTTCAAGCCTGGCGCCGCCCTCACCGCCGCCGCCAACGCCAAGGGCAAGAAAAAGAAGTAAGCGGGTCTTGTTCTGGTGAAACCGCCGCCGGCGCGCGGCGGTTTTCATTTCCGGCCACGCCCGGAAGGCGCGGCCAGCGCCGATTACAAGCGGGATCAGCCGGTCCGCGCCTTGCCTGACGCCCCGCCTGCGTGTATTCTCCGGCCCCTTCCGGAGAGGTGGATGAGCGGTTTAAGTCGCACGCCTGGAAAGCGTGTGTGGGCTAATACCCCACCGCGGGTTCGAATCCCGCCCTCTCCGCCAAAATGAAGACGCCCCGCCCGCCGGGGCGTTGTTGTTTTCGCGTCGGGTTGCCGCTTCCACTCCGGCTCCGGATAATGCGCCCGTCGCCACCCCCAAGATAGCCCGATGGATCCCCAGGCAGCGCCGGATTTCGAACTTGCCGCCACCGGCGGCAAGCGCATCAAGCTCAGTGATTTCAAGGGACGCGGCGTCGTCCTTTATTTTTATCCGAAGGACAGCACGCCGGGTTGCACCACGGAAGGCCGTGATTTTGGAGATCTGCATGCGGAGTTCCAGGCCCTGGGCTGGGACATCCTCGGAATCTCCCGAGACAGCGTAAAGTCGCACGAGAGTTTCAAGGCCAAGCAGGATTTCCCCTTCGACCTGCTGTCCGATCCGGAAGAGATACTGTGCGAGGCCTTCGGCGTCATGAAGCTGAAAAACATGTATGGCAAACAGGTGCGCGGCATCGAGCGCAGCACCTTCGCCATCGCCCCGGACGGCGGCATCGCCCGGGCCTGGCGGGGGGTGAAGGTGCCCAAGCATGCCCAGGAGGTTCTGGAATTCGTGCGGACCCTGGGCTGAGCCTTCCTACCGCATCCCTCTCTCAACTTCGGACGATCCCGATGGCGCGTAAAACCGGCAAGAATCAAACCAAGCTGTTCGTACTTGACACCAACGTCCTGCTGCACGATCCCACCTGCCTGTACCGCTTCCAGGAGCACGACATCTACCTGCCGATGGCGACCCTGGAGGAGCTGGACCACAACAAGAAGGGCATGTCCGAGGTGGCCCGCAACGCCCGCCAGGTCACCCGCTTCCTCGACGAAATCGTCAGCCCGGCCGAGCTTTCCATCCAGGACGGCGCACCCCTGGCGCCTTTCAGCCACAAGGCCGCCACCGGCCGGCTGTTCCTGCAGACCCATCCCATTAGCAGCGACGTCACCGCCGTGCTGCCCTACAGCAAGGTGGACAACCAGATACTGGGGGTGGTGGCTTACCTCAAGGCGCAGCAGCCCGAGCGCCAGGTCATCCTGGTCTCCAAGGACATCAACATGCGCATCAAGGCGCGTGCCCTGGAGATCCCGGCGGAGGACTACTTCAACGATAAGGTGCTGGAAGACACCGACCTGCTGTACACCGGTGTCCTCGAACTGCCCGCCGATTTCTGGGAGAAGCACGGCAAGGGCATGGAGTCGTGGCAGAGGGACGGTCGCTCCTACTACAAGCTTTCCGGCCCGCTGGTGCCGGCCCTGCTGGTCAACCAGTTCCTCTGGCAGGAGGGGCCCAATCCCTTCCATGCCCGCGTCACCGACGTCACCGGCAACGTCGCCACCCTGGTCACCATCCGGGATTACAGCCACCACAAGAACAACGTCTGGGGCATCACCGCCCGCAACCGGGAGCAGAACTTCGCCCTCAACGCCCTCATGGACCCGGACATCGACTTCGTTTCCCTGCTGGGCCAGGCGGGCACCGGCAAGACCCTGCTGACCCTGGCGGCGGGCCTGACCCAGATCCTGGAGGCCAAGACCTACAGCGAGATCATCATGACCCGGGTGACAGTGCCGGTGGGCGAGGACATCGGCTTCCTGCCCGGCACCGAGGAAGAGAAGATGACGCCCTGGATGGGCGCCCTGGAGGACAACCTGGACGTGCTCAACAAGCCTGACGAGGAAGCCGGCGAGTGGGGCAGGGCGGCAACCCAGGACCTGGTGCGCAGCCGCATCAAGGTCAAGTCGCTGAATTTCATGCGTGGCCGCACCTTCATCAACAAGTTCCTCATCATCGACGAGGCGCAGAACCTGACTTCCAAGCAGATGAAGACCCTGATCACCCGCGCCGGCCCCGGCACCAAGGTGGTCTGCCTGGGCAACATCGCGCAGATCGACACGCCCTACCTGACCGAGGGCTCCTCGGGACTCACCTACGTGGTGGACCGCTTCAAGGGCTGGCCCCATTCCGGCCACATTACCCTGGCCCGTGGCGAGCGTTCGCGCCTGGCGGACCACGCCGCCGGCATCCTGTGATTCGGGTTCAAGAAGAAGCGACAGGCGACCGATAACTCCATCCAGTCATTACATTTTCACGCCGGGTTCGCGCATGCGGAGCCGGTAAGCCTTTTTTCAATCCGTCAGAGAGGATCGACATGTACGCGAACCACCGTATCGGCCTGGGTGCCCTCACCCTGGCATTGGCCATGCTCCTGGGGGGCTGCGGCGACAAGCAGGAGGCCGGCCAAACGGCCGACCAGCTTGCAGCCCGGGTGGATGGCGAGGCCATCACCGTGCCCGAGTTGGAGCACGAACTGGCCAAGCTGAACAATCTGGCGCCCGAACAGCGCCAGGCGGCGGCCAACCAACTGCTGAAGTCCCTGGTGGACCAGCGCATCCTGGTGCGCCGGGCCATCGAGGAAAAGCTGGACGCCGATGCGGAGGTGTCCTTGTCGCTGGAATCGGCCCGCCGCCAGATCCTGGCCCAGGCCTACTTGCAGAAATCGACCGCCGCGACCGCCAAGCCGGACGATGCCGCGATCGGCGAGTATTTCGCCAAGCATCCCGAATTGTTCGCGGAGCGTCGTATCTACCGCCTGCAGGAAATCAACGTGCAAGCGGGGCCGGACAAGCTGGAAGCGGTCAAGGCACAACTGGCCCAAAGCAAGAACCTCAACGACTTCGTCGCCTGGCTGAAGGCCGAGTCCATCCCGGCCCGCGTCGGCCAATCCACCAAGGCGGCTGAGCAACTGCCGCTGGAGATCCTGCCGCGCCTGCACCAGTTGAAGGATGGCCAGGCGATGACCATGGCCTCGGCCGGCAGCCTCACCATCCTGTTCGTGGCCGGTTCCCAGACCCAGCCGATGACGCAGGAGCAGGCCAGGCCGGTGATCGAGCGTTTCCTGCAGAATGCCCGCAAGCGCGAAGCCGCCGAGGCCGAACTGAAGAAGCTGAAGGAACAGGCCAAGATCGAGTATCTGGGTGCCTATGCCGATGCCGGCAAGGAACCGGCCAAGCCCGCCGAGGCCTCCGCCGCGCCCGCTCCGGCCGGCGCCGGGGGGAATGATCCCCAGGCCGCCAAGTAAGCACCTGCCGAGGCGCGTCGCCGGGCTGTCGGGCCCCGCCGCGATGCCCGCTGGCAGAGGCTGTTTCCTCGCGCATGGCACTTGCCTTTCTGACCGAGCCCCGCGTCCTCGCGCGGGTGTTGCCCTTCGCGGTCTACATGGCCTTCCTGGCCGTCGAGGGCCTGGTGGCCTCGTACTGGCCGGAACTGGACGCGCGCTGGATCTATCCGGTCAAGGTGGGTGCGGTGAGCCTCGTGCTCTGGCACTACCGTGCCGAGTACCGCGAACTGTTCGCGCGGCCGGATCCGCGCTGGACCGTCCTGGTGGCGCCACTGCTGGGCATTGCGGTGTTCGTGCTGTGGATCAACCTCGACATCGGCTGGCTCAGCCTGGGCGGTGGCGCGGGCTTCGACCCGAGCGACGACGGGGCCGTGCGCTGGGATCTCGCCCTGTTGCGCCTGGCCGGCGCGGCCCTGGTGGTGCCCCTCATGGAAGAGTTGTTCTGGCGTTCCTTCCTGTTGCGCTGGATCGACCAGGCGGATTTCCCTGCCCTCGAGCCGGCGCGCATCTCTCTGCGCGCCCTGCTGATTTCCAGCCTGCTGTTCGGCCTGGAACATACCCTGTGGTTTGCCGGCATCCTCGCCGGACTTGCCTACGGCTGGCTGTACCGCGCCAGCGGCAACCTGTGGGCGCCCATCGTGTCACACGCCACCACCAACCTGCTGCTGGGCATCTGGGTTCTCCACACCGGCGCCTGGAGCTTCTGGTGAGGTCCGATCCCGCACTCATCACACAAGAAAAGCCATGAAGTACGACGTTTTCAACGGCGACGCCGACGGCATCTGCGCCTTGCACCAAATGCGCCTGGCGCAACCGGAGGTGGCCACCCTGGTCACCGGCGTCAAGCGCGACATCGGCCTGCTCGCCCGCGTCGACGCGCGCGCCGGTGACGAGATCCTGGTCCTGGACATCGCCGTGGAAAAGAACGCGGCGGCCCTGGCGGCGGCTCTGGATAAGGGTGCGCGGGTGCGCTGGTTCGATCATCACGAGTCCGGTGAACTGCCCGTGCATGCGAATTTCCAGGCCAGCATCGATACCTCTGCGGAGGTCTGCACCAGTCTGCTGGTCGACCGCCACCTGGGCGGCACCCATCGGCCCTGGGCGGTGGTCGCCGCCTTCGGCGACAACCTGCACGGCGCCGCGCGCCGGGCCGCCGAGCCCCTTGGCCTGCCCCGCGCGCAACTGGAATCCCTGCGTGAACTGGGTGAGTGCCTCAACTACAACGGCTACGGCGACAGCCTGGAGGATCTGCACTTCCATCCCGCAGACCTGTACCGCGCCCTGCATGCTTACGCCGATCCCTTCGCCTTCATGCACGAGGCAGCGGAATTCCATACCCTGAGTACCGGCTACCTGCTCGACATGGCGCAAGCGCGGGCGGTGCAGGCGATGGATGCGCGCCCGTCCGGCGCCGTCTACCTGCTGCCCGACGCCGCCTGGGCGCGGCGGGTGTCCGGGGTCTACGCCAACGACCTGGCGACGGCCCATCCGCAGCGCGCCCACGCCCTGCTGACGCGTTCCCCGCGAGGGCATTACGTGGTCAGCGTGCGTGCCCCCCTGGTCAACAAGACCGGCGCCGATGCCTTGTGCAGGCGCTTCGAAACCGGTGGCGGGCGCAAGGCGGCGGCCGGCATCAACGTCCTGCCGGAGGCACGCATCGGCGAATTCGTGCAGGCTTTCTTCGAAGTCTATCCCTGAGTACCCGCGCATGCAGCACTCCCTGATCCCCCCCTACGGCGGCACCCTGCTGCCCCTGCTCGCCGACGCCGAGCGCGCCGCCGCGATCCGCGCCGAAGCCCGCGAACTCTCCTCGCTGGATCTGGACTGGCGGCAGATCTGCCAGCTGGAGTTGCTGCTGACCGGCGCGTTGTCGCCGCTCACCGGCTACATGGGACGTGCCGAGATGAGCGCGGTGCTGTCCGGCCTGCGCCTGGTCGACGGTCGTTTCTGGCCCCTGCCGGTGATGCTCGCGGTGCCGGAGCAGGCCGCGCGCGGCCTGAGTCCGGGGCAGACCGTCTGCCTGCGCGACGGCGAGGGTTTCATGCCCGCTCTGCTGCACGTCTCCGAGATATGGCCGGTGGATCACGCTTTGGAAGAGCGCCTGGCCGCGGCCTCCGGGTTGCCTCCGGCGGCGCCAGCGGGCCGATCCGGCGAGGTCTACGTGGCGGGCCGGGTGGAGGGCGTGGCGTTGCCGCCGCGCCATGATTTTCTGGCGCTTCGCCCTACCCCGGCCGAATTACGAGGGGAGTTTCAGCGCCGCGGCTGGCGACGGGTGCTGGCCTATCAGCCCGGCCAACCGATGCACCGGCCGCAGCGCGAGTTCGTGCTGAACGCCGCCTTGCGCTATGAGGCCAATCTGCTCATCCACGTCATGGCCGGTGCCGATCCGGTCAGCGATGCCAGCCACTTCGCTCTGGTGCGCGCCTGCCGCGCCATCATGCCGCGCTTCCCGGCCGCCAGCAGCGCCCTTGCCCTGAATCCCATGGTGCCGGACGCGGCGGGAGCGCGGGAGACCTGGCTGCGCGCGATCATTGCCCGCAATTACGGCTGTTCCCATCTGGTGGTCGGGGGTGAGGCGCCACCAGCCGGCGAGTTTCGCCGCGGCGAGGATCTGGCTGGCGCTCGAGTCGCGCCGCCGGAAGGTTTCCTCGCGGAACTGGGCGTCACCCTGATCGATTATCCGCGTCTGGTCTATCTGGAGGATGCGGATGAATTCGTGCCAGCGGCGGAAGCGCCCGCGGATGCCCGCGCGCAGGCCATGAACGGCGGCGAATTGACGCGGCGCCTGATGACGGGCTCCAGGATCCCCGCCTGGTTCGCCGACGCGGAAGTCCTCGACGAATTGCGCAAGGCTTTTCCGCCACGGACGCGGCAGGGTTTCACCGTGTTCTTCACCGGCCTGTCCGGGGCGGGCAAGTCCACCCTGGCGCGGGCGCTGACCGTGAAGCTGATGGAAATGGACGGCCGCCGCGTGACCCTGCTGGACGGCGATGTCGTGCGCCGCCACCTGTCCTCCGAACTGGGCTTCTCGAAGGCGCACCGCGACATCAACATCCGCCGCATCGGCTACGTCGCCAGCGAGATCACCAAGCACGGCGGCATCGCCATCTGCGCTCCCATCGCCCCCTACGCCGCCACCCGCCGCGCCGTGCGCGACATGATCGAGCCCTGGGGCGGCTTCATCGAAATCCACGTCGCCACCTCCATCGATGTCTGCGAAAGCCGCGACCGCAAGGGCCTCTATGCGAAGGCGCGGGCCGGCCTGATTGCCGAGTTCACCGGGGTATCCGATCCCTATGAAGTGCCGGAGAAGCCCGAACTGGCCATCGACACCGCCCTCTGCGGGGTCGACGAGGCCGTGCAAAGCATCGTCCTGAAGCTGGAACATGAAGGCTTTCTGCGCTGACCGGCACGCGCTGGCCGCGCGCCACCCCCGTGTCGACTGACTGCATCGAGGAACCGACCATGCCGCTCCATCCCGTCATCCTTTCCGGAGGCTCCGGCACACGCCTGTGGCCCCTGTCCCGCGCTGCCCTGCCGAAACAGCTGCTGCCCCTGGCCGGGCCGCGCACCATGCTGCAGGAAACCGTGCTGCGCCTGCATGGCATCGCCGGCATCGGCGCGCCGCTGGTGGTGTGCAACAACGACCACCGCTTCCTCATTGCCGAACAGTTGCGCGAGATCGGGGTGGAACCGCTGGGCATCTTCCTCGAGCCCATGGGCCGCAACACGGCGCCGGCGGCGGCGGTGGCGGCGCTGACCCTGCTGAAGCGGGATCCGGAGGCGGTCATGCTGCTCTTGCCCGCGGACCATCTGATCGACGAGTACCGGCCTTCCACGCCGCCGTCGCGGAGGGCATGCGGGCGGTGGCCCAGGGCCGGCTGGTGACCTTCGGCATCGTGCCGGATTCACCGCATACCGGCTACGGCTACATCCAGCGCGGAGAAGCCCTGCAGGGCACGACGGCACGACAGGTGGCCCGCTTCGTGGAGAAGCCGGACGCGGCCACGGCGGAGAAATTCCTGGCCGGCGGCGACTACTTCTGGAACAGCGGCATGTTCCTGTTCTCGGCCCGCCAGTTCGTGGAGGAACTGGGCCGGCTGCGCGCGGACATCCTGGCCGCCTGCGAGCGTGCCCTGGCGGCAGGCGAGCACGATTTGGACTTTTGCCGCCTGGACAAGGCGGCTTTTGCCGACTGCCCTTCGGATTCCATCGACTACGCGGTGATGGAGAAGACCGCCAACGCCGCCGTGGTGCCGGCGGAAATCGGCTGGAACGACATCGGCGCCTGGTCGGCGCTGTGGGACGTCGGCCTGAAGGATGCGGACGGCAACGTGGTGCGCGGCGACGTCTACCTCGACGGCGTGAAGCGCAGCTATGTGCGCGCGGAAACCCGCATGGTGGCGGCCCTGGGGGTGGAGGACCTGCTCATCGTGGAGACCGCCGACGCGGTGCTGGTGGCGGACAAGTCCCGTGCCCAGGACGTGAAGAAGGTGGTGGATTACCTGAAGAAATCCGGCCGCACGGAGCACGAATTCCACACCCGCGTGTTCCGGCCCTGGGGCTGGTACGAGGGCATCGACATGGGCGAGCGCTTCCAGGTCAAGCGCATCATGGTCAAGCCGGGCCACAAGCTCAGCCTGCAAATGCACCACCACCGAGCCGAGCATTGGGTGGTGGTGTCCGGCACCGCGCGGGTGACCCGCGACGGGGTCGAGCAGTTGCTGACCGAGGACCAGTCCACCTACATTCCCCTGGGCACCAGCCACCGCCTGGAGAACC
The DNA here is from genome assembly GCA_016873935.1 of Betaproteobacteria bacterium. GTDB lineage: Bacteria > Pseudomonadota > Gammaproteobacteria > Burkholderiales > Thiobacillaceae > PFJX01. The sequence continues at coordinate 27,722 of VGVT01000004.1, forward strand.
CGGGCAAGGTGCCGCTGCATCTCATCGAGGTGCAGTCCGGCTCCTATCTGGGCGAGGACGACATCGTCCGCTTCGAGGACGTGTACAAGCGCAACTGAAGCTTCACCCGCGTGGGTGATGTTGCGCGTGCAGTTGCTTCAGGCGCTCCTTGGCGACGTGGGTGTAGATCTGGGTGGTGGCGATGTCGGCGTGGCCGAGCAGCATCTGCACCACCCTCAGGTCGGCGCCATGGTTGAGCAGGTGGGTGGCGAAGGCATGGCGCAGGGTGTGGGGGGACAGGGGCGAGCGGATGCCGGCATTGAGGGCATGCTTCTTGATCAGGTACCAGAACATCTGCCGGGTCATGGGGCCGCCCCGCTCGGTGACGAACAGGGACTCGCAGCCCTTGCCCTTCAATAGCACCGGCCGGGATTCCTTGGCGTAGCGGGCGATCCACTCCCGCGCCTCCTCGCCCAGGGGCACCAGCCGTTCCTTCCTGCCCTTGCCCATGACCCGCGCCACGCCGTCGGTGAGGCTCACCGCGGCCAGGGGCAGTCCCACCAGTTCCGAGACCCGGAAGCCGGCGGCGTAGAGGGCTTCCAGCATGGCCCGGTCGCGCAGGCCGTGGGGGGTGTCCGCGTCCGGGGCGTTGAGCAGGGCCTCCACTTCCGTTTCCGAGAGGGTCTTCGGCAGGGGTTTGGGCAGACGGGGGGCGTCCACGGTCAGGGTGGGGTCGTCCGCGCGCCGGCCTTCCCGCAGCAGCCAGCGGTGGTAGCGCTTGATGGCGGTGAGCTGGCGCGCCAGGCTGCGGGCGGCGATGCCCTGGTCGAGGGTGCGGTGGGCGAGGAAGGCCTGGATGCGGTCGCGCTGCGCCTGCTGGGGGGCGATGCCTTGCTCGCCGAGCCAGGCGAAGAGTTGGGTCAGGTCGCGCCGGTAGCTTTCCAGCGAGCGGGGGGAAAGGCCGTCCTCCAGCCAGAGGGCGTCGCAGAAGCGGTCGAGTTCCGCTTCAAAGGGCGCGCTCATGCCTGAGCAGCCAGCGCTTGATGTCCTGGGAATAGCCGGTGCGGCTGTGCATGAAACCGCCCAGGCCGCCGTCTGCGGCGATGACCCGGTGGCAGGGGATGACGATGGGCAGGGGGTTGTCGCCCACCGCCTGGCCGACGGCGCGAGGAGCGCTGGTGACCTGCCGGGCGATATCGCCATAGCTGCGGGTCTGGCCGGCGGGAATGGCCAGCAGGGCGTTCCAGACCCGTTGCCGGAAGGGGGTGCCGATCGGTTCGAGGGGCAGGTCGAAGACGTGCTCGGGGTCGGCGTAGTAGGCGGCGAGTTCTTTTTCCAGCCGTTTGACCAGGGGCAGGCCCGAGGCGACCGGCTTGCTGCCCGGCGCCAGGAATTCCAGGCCGGTGAGGTGGCCGTCGGCGACGCGCACTCCCAGGGCGCCGAAGGGGGCGCGGAGGATGGCGGTGTAGTCGGTGGAGGGATTCATGCCGGCATTGTCGGGCCATCCCGCGCAAATGGAAACGGCCGCCAGGTGCTGAACCCAAGCGGCCGTTTGCCGGGGTGTTTCCGCTTACAGATGCGGCTCGATCATCCGTCGCAGCCACTCGTGGAAGTGCACCATGCCGTCTTCCATGGGCGACTGGTAGGGGCCTTGCTGGCTGATGCCCTGCGCGTACAGGGCCTTGCGGCCCTTGTGCATGCCGTAGCAGATGTCGTCGTCCTCGATCGCGGTCTCCCGATAGGCGGCCTGTTCGGCTTCGACGAAGTCGCGCTCGAACAGCAGGATGTCCTCGGGGTAGTAGTACTCCACCACGTTGAGGCAGGACTCGATGCCGGTGGGGATGATGTTGCTGACCACCAGGGTGTGCGGATACCACTCCACCATGAGGGTGGGGTAGTAGGTGAGCCAGATGGCGCCGTGGGCCGGGTCCTTGCCTTCCCGGTAGCGCTTCACCTGCTGCGACCAGCGGTTGTAGACGGCGCTGCCGGGGCGGTCGAGGTGGTCCTTGATGCCCACGGTCTGTACCGAATACATCTCGCCGTATTCCCATTTCAGTTCGTCGCAGTCGACGAACTGGCCCAGGCCCGGGTGGTAGGGCACGACGTGGTAGTCCTCCAGGTAGACCTCGATGAAGGTCTTCCAGTTGAAGTCGTACCGGGTGACGTGCGTGCTGTCGTAGAGGAAGCCACTGAAATCCATATCGGCGGCCACGCCCAGCCCGGCGAGATCGGTGTGCACATCGCGGGGGCCGGCGAAGAGCAGGCCGTTCCAGTTCTTCAGGGCGGTCTTGTGCAGGTGCAGGCAGGGATTCTCGGGGAAATGGGGGGCGCCCATGAGCTGGCCCCGGGTGTCGTAGGTCCAACGGTGGAAGGGGCAGACGATGTGCTGGGCGTTGCCCCGGCCTTGCAGCATCCGCGCCTGGCGGTGGCGGCAGACGTTGGACAGCAGTTCGATGCCGTTGGGGTTGTTCACCAGCATCTTGCCGCCGTCATGCAGCCAGTCGAGCACGTGGTAGTCGCCCAACTCGGGGGTCATCAGGCCGTGGCCCACATAGTTGGCGCCGCGCTTGAACAGGAGTTCCATCTCCAGTTCGTAAATCTTGGGGTCGAAATACCAGTGCACCGGCAAGGCGGGGGAAACCTTGTTGAGCAGTGCCGCGGAATTGAGTTCGGTCATGATCCCCGTATCCTCCAGAAAATCCAGACAAAACAAGGGTTAACAAAGGGGCAAAGGAAGGTGGGGATTATGCCCCGCCCCCACCCCCCGGGCAAGGCGACACGCATATCCGGATTCAGCGTTTGCGGGGCTCGGCGAGGTGGGCCAGCTCCTCTGCGCCGAAGCCGGCGGCCCGGCGGGCGGCCTCGTTGAAGGGGCGACGCGGGCGGGGCACGCCGGGGGTGTCCAGCAGCGCCTGAAAGGCGGCCTCGGGCTCCAGGCCGCGTTGGGCGCAAAGGTGGCGGAACCAGCGGTCGCCGGCGGCGACGTGGCCGATCTCGTCGCGCAGGATGATGTCCAGGATGGCGGCCCCGGCGCGGTCGCCGTAACCGCGCAGCTTGCGCTGGATGTCCGGCGTCACGTCCAGGCCTCGCGCTTCCAGCAGGCGGGGAACCAGGGCCATGCGGGCGAGGGGATCGTGGGCGGTCTTCTTCGCCATTTCCCAGAGACCGGCGTGGGCGGGAAAGTCGCCGTAGTCGCGCTGCAGCCCGCGCAGGTGGTCACGCAGCAGGCGGAAGTGGTAGGACTCCTCCGCCGCCACCTGCAACCAGTCGGCGTAGAACGCCGGGGGCAAGCCGGGGAAACGCTGCACCGCGTCGAGGGCCAGGTTGATGGCGTTGAATTCGATGTGGGCCAGGGCGTGGATCAGAGCGGCGTGGTTCTCCGGGCCGTTCAACTCACGCCGGGGCATGGCCCTGGGCGGGGCGAGCACGGGCCGGTCGGGCAGGCCTGGGCTATCCAGGGCCGGGTCGGCCCCGGCCTCGAGGACGAGGCGGCCGGCTTGCCACTCCGCCCAAAGCCTTTCGGCGCCGGCCAGCTTGGCCTCGACGTCCCTTTCCGCCAGCACGGCGCGGGCGGCCTGGCGGACGTTCATCGCGCGACTCCACGCTCCAGGCGGGCCAGCCAATTCGGCGCCCACCCACTGACCAGCCAGCCCAGGCCGATGCCGAGGCAGTTGGCCGCCAGGTCGAGGAACTCGCCGCTGCGGATTCCTCCCCAGTGTTGCAGGAGTTCCAGCGCTCCACCCATGAGCAGGAAAGCCACCGCGAGGCGCCGCGGGCCGGGCACGAGCTGCGTCCACCAGGCCATCAGCGTGGAATAGGCGAGTACGTGGCCGAGCTTGTCGGCGTGGCTGAAGGAGGGGGAGGGCGGTTGCGGAGTAAGGGCGAAATAGACCACCAGGAGGATCAGCCCCCAGCCCACAGACCACCACAACAGCGGCCGCGCGAGCGGCGCGGCGGGCGGCGGGACGACAGGCATGACGCGGTACTCAGCGGAACTCGAGCATCTCCGTCAGCGGCAGGCGTTGCTTCTCGCCCGCGGGGTGGGCGCAGTAACCCAGCGGCAGCACCAGCACCGGCTGGCTGATGCGGGCATCGATGTCGAGCACGCGGCAGAGTTCGCCGGGGATGAAGCCGCCGATGGCGCAGGAATCGACACCGATGCCGGCGGCGGCGGTCATCATGTTGGCGGCGGCGATGTGGCACTGGGCGGCGCTCCAGGTCGGTACATCGGTGGCGGCGTGGAATTCACGGTAATTGCGGAGGGCGCCCTGCAGCGCCTCGGCCTGCGGATACTCGCGTGCCATGAGCCGGCGTACATAGGGGGAATCGGGGTGCAGTTCGGCGAGGCGAGCGAGGATCACCACCACCACGCTGGCGGATCCCACCTGTGCTTGTCCGAAACACGCCGCCTGCAGCGCCTGCTTGTCGGCGGCCTGCTCGAAGACGATGAATTTCCACTGTTCCAGCCCGAAGGAGGAGGGGGAAAGACGGCCGGCCTCGAGGATGAATTCCAGGTCCTCGCGCGGCAATGCTCTGTCCGGCAGGAACTGGTGGCAGGCATGGCGTCTCAGGAATAATTGCAGCAGTTCGTTTCTCATACTGGCGGCCCGGTGAAAACCACGGCATTCTAGCCATTCGTTCGCGGTTGGATATCCCCCATGTGGCGATTGCCCAAGCCCAAATTCAAGGTTCTCATGTACGGACCGGAGCTGCCGTCCGGCGGTGTGCCCGGGCTGGCGCATTTCGAGCCCGGGATTCTGGTGCTGGAGGGCATGGGTTACTGGTTTACCGTGCAATTTCCCCAGGTCGGCCTGGAGACCGGCGGCTATGACGGTCGCCAGTGGATGATCATCTGGAAGTCTCACGCCGGCCCCATGAAGGCGCTGTTGCAGGGCGGCGATGCCATCGATCTGTTCATTGAGTATGCGCCACCGGAACTTGCGGATCGGTTGCTACTTGCCCGCCGCCGGCGTTGGCCGGGTCAGGCGCGCAAGTGGCTGGGCGCGGCGATCCTGCTGATCCTGCTGGCTTTGCTGGCCGCCAGCCTGTTCTGGCCGACCCCGCTGCGTTGAACCCGGCCTCCTTCGACTGCGCGCGGGGGAGTGAAATGCATCACAGAGCCTGAAGCCCCGGCTTCATACACTGGTGCCACCTTCCACCCGCGCGAAGCATGCGAGCCATGGCACCCAAGTCCACCGTTTCCGGCACAATAGACGGCACCGACCTCAGCAGGTGCAAGGAATCAGCCTCTCCCGCAACTCTGGGAATGCTCGCCACAGCCATGGATATCGCCGAACTGCGCAAACGTAGCGTGATCTTCTCCGCCCTCGACGAGGAGGAGGCCGCCACCGTCCTGAAGATGGCCCGCATGGTGCAGCATCCGGCGCGCCACACGGTGTTCCAGGAGGGCGAGCCCGGCGACCACCTGCTGGTAGTGATGCAGGGAAGGGTCAAGGTCAGCCTGGTCTCCCAGGATGGCAAGGAGGCGATCCTCAGCATCCTCGAGCCCGGCGACCTCTTCGGGGAAATGGCCCTGCTCGATGGCGAGGCACGTAGCGCCTCGGTCACCACCATGGAGCCTTGCAGTTTCCTGGTGCTGTGGCGGCGGGATTTCCTGCCTTTCCTGGAGCGCAACCCGCGGGTCGCTCTCAAGCTTCTCGCGGCCTTGTCCAAGCGGCTGCGCGCCACCAACGACATGGTGGGCAATCTCAGCTTCCTGAACCTGCCCGCACGCCTGGCGCGCATCCTCATCAATCTGGGGCAGCAGTACGGCAAGCTGACCGCCGAAGGCATCGCCATCGGCCTCAAGCTCTCGCAGGAGGAACTCGGCAACCTGGTCGGTGTGTCGCGGGAAAGCGTCAACCGGCAGGTGCGGCATTGGGTGGAGGCCGGGGTGCTGGATTACACGCATGGCACCATCGTTCTGAAAAACTCCGACCTGCTGTTCCGCGAGGCGCTGAACTCCGAACGCTGAAATAATAAGAGCCCTTCTCGCGAAGGGCTCCGGGCGGGACAAGAGGGGCTTACTTGGGGGAAACGCCGAGCGCCTTGACGGTCTCGATGTTCAGGTAGCCGTCCTGGGCAATGCCCTTGGCTTTCTGATAATCGGCCACCGCCTTCATGGTGGCGTTGTCGAGTTGTCCGGCGACGCCCGGGGTGAAGCCGGCAGCCTTCAGCGCGGCCTGGATTTCCGTGATCTTGGCGGGCGTGGCGTTTACGTCGCAGAGCACCGAAGTCCAGTATTCCTGCACCGGGCAGACCATGACTTCCTGAGGAACGTCGGCGTACTCGGCCGGGATCGGCACGCGCACTTCCTTCGCCGCGGCCACCAGCTTGGTGACTTCGCGCTCGGCATACTCGGCGGGAATGGGAATGCGCTTCTCGGTGGCGGGAGTGACCACGGTCATGATTTCACGTTCGTAGTCCACCGGCACCACCTTGGTCACCGTGGTAGCCGGTTTCACCAGCTTCTTCACTTCCTTCTCGGCGTATTCCGCGGGGATCTGCACGGTGCGGGTGCTGGCGGGGGTCTTCAGCACGGTCTTCTTGACGGTCTGGTACTCAGCCGGAATGTCCTCGTAGCGCACGCTGGCTGGGGACTTCAGCACCTGGCGGGTGATGGTCTGGTATTCGGCGGGCACTTCCACCAGGCACATGATCTCGCCGGTGGAAGCGTCGATTTTCTGGATGTTGGTCTGGGTGCCGGGTTTCCAGGTGGTGTAGGCCTCGCGTACCAGTTTCTTCTCGGAAACGGTTTCGTAGACTGCGGGGACCTCGATGGCTTTGCGGCTGGCGGGCTTCACCATGACTTTTTCCTCGACGTCCTCGTAGACCGCGGGGACGGGATCGAGGCGGGTGCTGGCTTCCTTGACCAGGGCGCGTTCCTTGACGGTCTCGAAGACGGCGGGCACCACTTCCTGGATTTCCTCGCTCTGCACCCGCACCTTCACCGCCTTGTAGACGGGCGGCACGATCTCGATGCGCTCGCCGGCTTCCTTGACCAGCACCCTTTCCTTCACCGTTTCGTACTTGGCGGGGATGGTCTCGATGCGCTCGCTGGCTTCCTTCACCAGCTTGCGGACCTTGTCGGTGCGGAACTGTGCGGGACGGACCACTTTGGCGTAGCACTCGCCAGCCTTCGCGTTCATCGGCGTCTTGTCGCCCAGCAAGGTGCCCGGAGGCAGTGGGCAGGGCGCGGGCTTGGCCGCGGGCTTGGCGGCAGGCGCAGGTTTTTTGTCCTCGACGCAGCCCGGATCCAGCAGGGCACGGCCGGGGCAGCCGATCGTGCGGTACAGCTCGAAGCCGGTGGTGTTACCGACCTAATTGCCACTTGCCTTGTTCTCGGGGTCGTAGAAGCTGCCTTGCGCAGAACTGGCGACGGCGGAGCCGGCCAGGGCGCCGCAGCCGATGGCGAGCAGGGCGATGTTCAGGGTCTTAAGCGATAAGGTCATGGTGAACTCCTAGGACGAGTGGGTGAAACGAAACGTTGCGGGTGATCTCCGGCCGGTCTTGCTCGCCAGGCATGGCGAAATACCGGAGCCACGCTGATAAAAAGTAGTGACTGCTGCATGTTGGGCCATGCATGTTAGCACCGTAGCTTATCGGTCATTGCATGACTGTGAGGCTGTTCACAATGCCAAAAATACGCGCAGACCTGCGCTAGGTAAGTGGTGGACGCACCTCAACGCCGGGGGGCTGTCTCCTGCGCCCATGCCGTAACCGCTGTCCGCTGATGCAGGGCGTGATCACTTAACCCTCCGCCTGCCCGCCAGGCATCGTGGTGCGGTTCAGCGCCGCCTGAACCATCCCGTCAGGCTCAGCCGTTCGCGGCGGGCGGGCAGCACCTCGTGCCAGAAACGGTCGGACAGGAAGGCGACCAGGGTGCCGCCGGCCGGCACGATCTCCAGGGGGGCGCCATCCGCCTCGGGCCAGAAACGCAGCAGGCCACCGTCTTCCCGGTTCCAGTCCTCGTTGAGGTAGAGAATGACGGTGAGGGTGCGGCGGTCGTCGTCGCGGAAGCGGTCCAGGTGGCGCTGGTAACCGTTTCCCGGGGGATAGACGGAAAAGTGCAACTCCAGGTCGAATAGACCCAGGAAGAGGTCCAGGTTCACCGCCTGGCGCAGGGCTTCGAGCCTGGCCAAGGCGGCTTGCAGGGCCGGGCCTGCTCGGCTTTCGTCCACCCAGAGGATGTGGTCGCCACGGATTTCCGACCGCAGCGCGGCGTTGCCCTTGCCCACGCCGGCGGCATGGAAACCCCCGTCCGTGAAGGCCTGCCGGCACTCCCCGCGCAGCGCCCCGGTTTCCGCGGCGCTCAGGAATCCGGGCGCCACACACCAGCCCGGCCCGGCCAGGCTGGCAACGACGGAATCGAGCAGCGCGCTCAGTATTTCACCCGTACCCGCCAGGCCAGGGTCGTCTTGCCCTCGGCGGGCACCGGCACATTCCAGACGGCGGTACGGGCGGAATCCTTCTTGTGCGGGTGGCTTTCCTGCAGCATCTGCCATTCGCCGGGGATGCTTTCCAGCACGGTGACCACCACCTTCTCACTTTTGGCATTGCGGATTTCCAGCTGGTAGGTGGTCTCGATGACGCCACCCCGGGCGTTGAAACCGGCGGCGGCGATTCTCTGAAAGTCCACCTGCTTCTTGTCGGCGGTAATGTCGAATGCCTCGCCCAGCTTGAGCTTGACGGTCTCACCCTTGGCGGTGTGCTCGATGCGGTCCTCGCCGATGAATTGGGCGCGGCCGGCGCTGTCCTTCTTGTAGACCCGCACGATGCCCTTGGGCAGCGGCACACCTAGCCCGGCACCTTCGCCTTTCTCGGACTTGTTGGTGAACTCCATGAAGACGCCGGGTTTGAGTTTCTTGCCCAGGTCGCCTTGCTGGCTGGTGTAGTACCAGTCACCCCCGGTCAGGCGGAATTCCTTGTCGACCGCGACTTTCTGCGCGGAGAGCAGGGCGACCTGCTTGGTCTGCCGGTCCTGCAGGGTGGTGAGCCGATCCAGAGTGTAGAGGTGGTATTCGAACAGGCCCTCTTCCTGCATGGCCGGCGCCGCGTCGGCCATGGCCATGGCCTTTGCCATCATGGGCATCGGCCGGCGCTCGGGCTGGGCCCGGTTCACCTCGCCGGCGATGAGTTGCAGACGGGCATTGGGGTAGGCGGTGCCGCTGGTGTTGGTGAGGGTGACCCAGCCGTTGAGGTCGATGCTGTCCTCCTTGTTGGAGAGCTCGGCCACGTAGTCCGCCTTCCAGGCCAGGCCCTGGGTCAGGTAGGTGAGTTCCATGTCCTGGTCGACGGTGGTCTTGGCACCCGCGAAGAAGGGGGTGGGCGCCTCGGTCCTGAACAGCAAGGACAGGGTGGGGCGGTCGCGCAAATGGGTCGGCACACCGGGGAAGGCCAGGCGGCCTGGATTCGGCAGGGAGGTCTCCACCCGGTCGCTGAATTTCAGCACCGCGCCTTCATTGGCCGCCAGCACGGTGGCGTATTCGCTGATTTCGACGCCGGTGATGGGCTGGTTGCGGATGACCCGCACCTGGGCGCCGACGGATTCCTCCAGCAGCTTCTGGGGGGTGAGCAGATCGAAGTCGAAGTTCTGTTCGTACAGGGTGAGCTTGCGCCCGTCCAGGGAGCGCAGCAGCGCAGTCTCGGGCTGCATGCGGGCGGAAACGTCGCGCCAGGCCAGCAGGTTGTCGCCGTTGGTCACTTTCACCTTGCGGGCATCCTTTACCAGGGCCAGGTCGCCGTTGTAGATGGTGACCGCCAGGCCAATCTGCTCGCTGGCATTGCTCTGCCTCTCTTCCGCGGCCTGGATGGCGCTGGACACCGCCAGGGCGAGGACCAGCAGACTTCCCTTGAAGGTCGTATTCATCGAATGACTCCATGCGGACAGGTGTCCGTCTCAGTTGAACCCGGGCTCCGGTTTACAGATCGCGACCCGGCCAACCATGCGCTGGCGGGTGTTCTGGTATCGCTCAGCCTCAAGGGAGGATGGCCAAACCGGATAGAATTGCCCGAATTTTATCCCGAGCCGCCATGACCCCCGTCCTCGTCTTCGACATCGAAACCATTCCCGACATCGCCGGGTTGCGCCGTCTCCACAATGTGGGGGAGGAGGCCAGCGACCACGAGGTGGGGGAGATGGCCTTCCTCATGCGCCGCCAGCAGACCGGCGGCTCCGACTTCATGCCGCACTACCTGCAACGGGTGGTGACCATCTCCTGCACCCTGAGGGAGGGGGACCGCTTCCGCGTGTTCTCCCTGTCCGAGCCGGAGGCGACGGAAGGCGAGATCGTCCAGCGTTTCTTCGACGGCATCGAGAAGTACACGCCGCAGCTGGTGAGCTGGAACGGCGGCGGCTTCGACCTGCCGGTGCTGCACTACCGGGCCATGCTGCATGGCGTCACCGCGCCCAAGTACTGGGACTGGGGCGACGACGACCGCGACTTCAAGTACAACAACTACCTGAACCGCTACCACACCCGCCACCTGGACCTGATGGACGTGCTGGCCATGTATTCCGGCCGGGCCAATGCGCCCCTGGACGAGCTGGCCAAGCTCTACGGTTTTCCTGGCAAGCTGGGCATGGACGGTTCGGAAGTCTGGCCGGCCTATCAAAGGGGCGAGATCGCCGCCATCCGCGACTATTGCGAGACCGACGTGGTCAACACCTGGCTGGTCTACCTGCGCTTTCAGAGGATGCGCGGCGTGCTCACCGCTCAGCAACATGAACAGGAGATTGCTCTGGTGCGGTCCAGCCTGGAGGATATCGGCGCCGAGCACTGGTTCGAGTTCCTGGAGGCCTGGGGGGCATGAGGACGCCGACGGAAAACCCGACGCCCATCGCCATCGAGTCGCTGGACCACGAGGGCCGCGGCGTCGGCCGCCAGGAGGGAAAGACCATCTTCGTGGATGGGGCGCTCACGGGGGAAATCGTCCACTACGCCAGCTATCGCAGGAAACCCCATTTCGAGCAGGCCCAGACCACCCGCATCCTGAAAGCCAGCCCCTTCCGGGTGGCGCCCGCCTGCCGCTGGTTCGGCATCTGCGGCGGCTGCAGCCACCAGCATCTGGACGAAGCCGCCCAGGTGGCGGCCAAGCAGCGGGTGCTGGAGGACTGCTTCGCCCACATCGGCAAGGTCACGCCGGAAAGCATCCTGCCTCCCATCCACGGCCAGCCCTGGGGGTACCGTACCCGGGCCCGGCTGTCGGTGCGCAACGTGCCCAAGAAGGGTGGCGTCCTGGTGGGCTTCCACGAGCGGCGCAGCAGCTACGTGGCCGACATGGACAGTTGCGAGGTGCTGCCGGCGCGGATTTCCGCCCTGCTGCCCAAGCTGCGCCACCTAGTGGAACAGCTTTCCATCCGTGACCGCCTGCCCCAGATCGAACTGGCCACCGGCGAGTCGGTGGACGTGCTGGTGCTGCGCGTGCTGGAGCCGCCCACCCCGGAGGACGAGACCAGGCTCAAGATCTTCGCCGACACCCACCGCATCCAGCTCTGGCTGCAACCCAAGGGGCCGGACACCGCCCATCCCTTCTACCCCCTGGATGCTCCTGAACTGGCCTACAGCCTGCCGGAATTCAACCTGGTGATGCCGTTCAAGCCCACCGAATTCACCCAGGTGAACCATGGCATCAACCGCATGCTCATCCGCCGCGCCATGCGCCTGCTGGACCCGCGCCCCGGCGAGCGCATCGCCGATTTCTTTTGCGGCCTGGGCAATTTCAGCCTGCCCATCGCCCGGCGCGGCGCCGCCGTCCTGGGCGTCGAGGGCAGCAAGGGCCTGGTCGAGCGGGCCGGCGAAAGCGCGGCGCGCAATGGCCTGAAACACCTCACCGAGTTCCGCGTCGCCGACCTGTTCCAGATGACGCCGGAGGCTTACGCGGAACTGGGGCATTTCGACAAGTTGCTCATCGACCCGCCCCGGGACGGCGCCATCGAGCTGGTGAAGTCGCTGCCGGATGCGGGGGCGCCTCGCCGCATCGTCTACGTCTCCTGCAGCCCCGCCACCCTGGCCCGGGATGCCGCCGTGCTGGTGCACCAGAAGGGTTACCGGCTGGTATCGGCAGGGGTGGCGAACATGTTCCCGCATACCGCCCACATCGAATCCATCGCGCTGTTCGAGCGCTGATATCCGCGCTTACGTTGCCATGGCGTTGGCGAGGACCGCCTGCGCCGCCGGATGGGTGATGTGGCGTTCGCCGGTAATTGCATAGAACACGTCCTGGATGTCCTCCGCCAGTCCGACCCGCCTCACGCCGAATTGCGTCTCGATGGCCTCGCCGAGCACGGCCGGCGCCGGGAAATAGCCGCCGCCGGCCTGGCCGAAGGCCATCATGAGGGCGCCGTCGTCGAATTCCCCCACCACCCGCGGCGCCAGACGGTTCTTCTCCAGCCAGGCCTCGATGCGGGGCCGCGCGGTGGCGTCGTCGCCGGGCAGGAGGAGGGGCGCCCCATTCAAGCAGTCCGGGAAGACGTTACAGGTGTCGGCCAGCATTGGCGCGGCGAAAAATGCGAGGCCACATTCCCCCAGCTTGTGGCTGTAGCCGCGCACGTTGATGTGGGCGGGCAGGGGACGGTCGGCCAGGACCATGTCCAGGCGGTGCAGGGCCAGTTCCGCCAGCAGCCGGTCGAGCTTGCCTTCCCGGCATACCAGGCGTACCGGTTCCGCCAGCCCGGTGCTGGGGGAGAGCAGCTGGTAGGCGAGGGACTTGGGCATGACGTCGGTGATGCCGACGCGAAACGGCAGGAAGGGCATGCCCTGGTGGCTGGCCAGGGCGGACTTGAGCGCGTCGCCCAGGGCGAAGATCTCGTCAGCGTAGCCCAGCGCCAGACGGCCCGCCTCGGTGAGTTCCAGACCCCGGCCGGCGGGCCGCAACAGCGGGGTGCCGAGTTGCTCTTCGAGCAGCTTGATCTGAGCACTCACGGTCTGCGGCGTCAGGTTGAGGCGTTCGCTGGCCCGCGCCACTCCGCCGCTGCGGGCGACAGTCCAGAAGTAGTAGAGGTGCTTGAAATTCACGGTGTCGACACTATTCGTAATTAACGAATAGTAATCCAGAAATATTCGACTTTATTTGATCTTCAAACTGGCGTAGCCTGCGCCACGTTTTCAGCCCCGATCAAGGAGCTTGTCATGAAACGTATCTTTCTGTTCCTGGCCACCAACATGGCCATTGTCCTGGTGCTCTCGGTCACCATGCGCCTCCTGGGCGTGGAGCCGTATCTCAACGCCCAGGGCCTCAACCTGCAAGCCCTGCTGGTTTTTGCCGCGGTCATGGGCTTCGGCGGTGCCTTCATCTCCCTCGCCATCTCCAAGTGGACGGCGAAGAAGGCCACGGGCGCCCAGGTCATCACCGATCCGCGCACCCAGGAAGAACTCTGGCTGGTGCAGACCGTGGCGCGCCAGGCGCAGGCCGCCGGCATCAAGATGCCCGAGGTGGCGATTTTCGATTCGCCCGAGGTGAACGCCTTCGCCACCGGCATGAGCAAGAACAGTTCCCTGGTGGCGGTGTCCACCGGCTTGCTGCGCAACATGACGCGGGAAGAGGCGGAGGCCGTGCTGGGCCACGAGGTGGCCCACGCCGCCAACGGCGACATGGTCACCATGGCCCTGATCCAGGGCGTGGTGAACACCTTCGTCATGTTCCTGTCGCGGGTCATCGGCCACACCGTTGACCGGGTCGTGTTCAAGAACGAGAACGGTCATGGTCCGGCGTTCTTCATCACCATGATCGTCGCCGAATTGATCCTGGGCCTGCTGGCCTCCATCATCGTCATGTGGTTCTCGCGCCAGCGTGAGTTCCGTGCCGACCAGGGTGGCGCCAGTCTTGCCGGCAGGCAGGCCATGATCAATGCCCTCAAGCGCCTGCAGGCGGTGCACGATCCGCAGCCGCTGCCGGATAAAATGGCCGCCTTCGGCATCAGCGGGGGCGGCGGTGGTAGCCTCAAACGCCTGTTCATGACCCATCCTCCCCTGGAAGAGCGCATTGCCGCGCTGGAACGGGGCGCCTGAAGAAGGCATCGGCGCTCTGTAATGCCGACCGGGGGGCTTCCCCCGGTTTTTATTTTTGCCTATAGCTACAAGGAAGGCTTCATGGATCTTTCCAGCGTCGTCAGTCCCCTCTTCTGGGTGGGCTTCATCGCCTTCGTGCTGGCCATGCTGGCGATCGACCTGTTCGTTCTTGGCGGCAAGAAGGCCCACCGGGTTTCCGTGCGGGAGGCCCTGGCCTGGACCTCTGTCTGGGTCACCCTGTCCCTGAGCTTCTGCGCCCTGCTCTGGTGGTGGCTGGACGGCACGGCGGGGCGGGAGGTGGCGAACGCCAAGGCGCTGGAGTTCCTGACCGGCTACCTGATCGAGTTGTCCCTGTCAGTGGACAACATCTTCGTCTTCATCATGATCTTCACCTTCTTCGCCGTGCCGGCGGAGTACCAGCGCCGCGTCCTCATCTTCGGCGTGCTCGGCGCCATCGTCATGCGCGCCAGCATGATCCTGGCCGGAGCCTGGCTGGTGCAGCAGTTCCACTGGATCCTCTACCTGTTCGGCGCTTTCCTGGTGATCACCGGCATCAAGATGCTGATCTTCGCCGAGGCCGAGTCGAATCTGGCCGACAACCCGGTGCTGAAGTGGATGCGCGGACACCTGCGCATCACCCACGAATACCACGGTGAGAAATTCACCGTCATGAAAGACGGCGTGCGCTGGTTCACGCCGCTGTTCCTGGTGCTGGTCCTGATCGAGACTTCGGATCTGGTCTTCGCCGTGGACAGCATTCCCGCCATCTTCGCGGTGACCACGGACCCGTTCATTGTCTTCACCTCGAACATCTTCGCCATCATGGGCCTGCGCTCCATGTACTTCCTGCTCGCCGACCTGAACGATCGCTTCCACCTGCTCAAGTACGGCCTCGCCATGGTGCTCGTGTTCGTCGGCAGCAAAATGCTGATCGTCGACTTCTACAAGATTCCCATCGGTTTGGCGCTGGGCATCGTCGCGCTCATACTCACCTCCTCCGTGGTCGCCAGCCTGGCCGCCACGCGTAAACGCCACGCTTAGGAGCAGATCGCATGAAGCATGTGGAAACCCGCCTGGAAAGCTTTCTGTTCGCCAGCCGCTGGCTGCTGGTGCCCTTCTATATCGGCCTCATCCTGGCTCTGGCGCTGCTGCTGGTGAAGTTCGTCAAGGAGTTCATCCATTTCGTGCCGATGGTATTCACCGCCGAGGGCGGCGACATCATCATCGGCGTGCTCACCCTGGTGGACGTGGTGATGGTGGCCAACCTGCTGATCATCATCGTCTTCGCCGGCTACGAGAACTTCGTCTCCCGCTTCGACGCCGCGGGGCACGAAGACTGGCCCGGTTGGATGGGCCACGTCGGCTTCGCTGAACTGAAGATGAAGCTCATCGGCTCAATCGTCGCGATTTCTGGTATCGAACTGCTCAAGGCCTTCATGCATGTGGAGTCCCTCACCAACGAACAGCTGGCCTGGAAGGTGGGCATCCATATGACCTTCGTCATCTCCGGCGTGCTGTTCGCGGTGATGGACCGCATTTCCGCGGGCAAGAAGGGACACGCCGAGGAATGATGGGGCGGGCCGTGACAGCGACCGCCGGAAAGTTCAAACTTGTTCCATATTGCTTCAGTGTGGGGCAGTCATGAGCCACAAGCACGTCAACTTCATACGCGCGATCTTCCAGGATCCCATCAGCGGCAACATCCACTGGCGGGAAGTCGAATCCCTGCTGCATCACCTGGGGGCCAGCGTCGAATCCCTGTCCGGGGCGCGTGTGCGGGTGCTGCTCAACGGCACCGAGGGCATCCTGCACCGGCCGCATCACAGTAACGTGCTGGACCGCCAAGCGGTCAAGCACCTGCGCGAGTATCTGGCGCATGCCCGCATCACGCCTTCGCTCTACGAGGCCGGACATCAGTGAAGTCCAGCCGGCCGGGCCGGCATGGTTCGTCTATCTGCTGCGTTGCGCGGATGGCAGTCTCTATTGCGGCATCACCACCGACCCGCAGCGGCGCCTGCGCGAGCACAACCGCGGCCGGGGTGCCCGCTATACCCGCGGGCGCCGGCCCGTGGTGCTGATTCACCTCGAATCCCTGCCTTCACGTGCCGCGGCGACCCGCCGCGAAGTTGAACTGAAGCGGCTCCAGCGTGCCGCCAAGTTGGCCGTGGCTGGTGGCATCGTGCAATAGCCGTCGAGGGCGGCTCCGCATGGCCTAACCAGTCCAAGGTCGATACGCCTGGATTTGGCGGTGTCCACGGTTTCTTTACATTTGCCCGCATGGGGGGCAATATCCCGCGCGGTACCCAGTATCAAGAGGCAAAGAGGAGGCAATGGTCGCGGTCACCGTGAGCGCCAATCTGACGGGTCTGTGTCGGGCGATGGTCACCCAGGGGCTGCTTTCTCCGGAGGAAGGCGAGAACCTTCAGAACCAGTCCCGCAGCTCGAACGAGAGCTTTATCGCCCATCTTCTGCGCACCCGCAGGTTCCGTGCCGATCAGATCGCGGCCTTCGCCTCGGTCAATTTCGGCATACCCCTGTTCAACCTGGATGCCCTCGATCCGACGGTCATTCCCAAGGGCGCGGTGGATCCCAAGTTGCTCGCCAAGCACCGGGTGTTGCCCATCGCCCAGCGCGGCAACCGCCTGTTCGTCGCCCTGTCGGATCCCAGCAACCTCAAGGCTCTGGACGACATCAAGTTCCAGACCAGTCTGGCCACCGAGCCCATCGTGGTGGAGGACGACAAGCTGGGCCGCTGGCTGGAAAGCTATGGCGAGGCGACCGAGGAAAGTATCCTCAAGACCATCGACACCGAGGACCTCAACCTCGAGTTCAGCGACGACGACGCCCAGTACGCCTCGGATACGGCGGCGGCGGCGGACATCGACGACGCGCCGGTGGTCAAGTACCTGCAGAAGATGCTGCTGGACGCCATCAACAGCGGCGCCTCCGACATCCACTTCGAGCCCTACGAGAAAAGCTACCGCATCCGCTACCGCCTGGACGGTTCGCTCTACGAAGTGGCCCAGCCTCCCCTGGCGATCAAGGACAAGATCGCCTCGCGCATCAAGGTGATCTCCAAGCTGGACATCTCCGAAAAGCGCGTGCCCCAGGACGGCCGCATGAAACTCATGCTGTCGCGCAGCAAGGCCATCGATTTCCGGGTATCCACCCTGCCGACGCTGTATGGCGAGAAGATCGTCATGCGTATCCTGGATGCCACCTCCGCCACCGTCGGCATCGAGAATCTGGGCTACGAGCCGGATCAACTCAAGATTCTCCTGGAAGCCGTGCAGCGGCCCTATGGCATGGTGCTGGTGACGGGCCCCACCGGTTCGGGCAAGACGGTCTCGCTCTATTCCTGCCTCAACATCCTCAACAAACCCGGCGTCAACATCTCCACCGTAGAGGACCCGGTGGAAATCCAGTTGGCCGGCATCAACCAGGTCAACGTCAACGACAAGGCGGGCCTCGATTTTGCCTCGGCGATGAAGGCCTTCCTGCGGCAGGATCCGGACATCATCATGGTGGGCGAGATCCGCGACCACGAAACCGGCGACATCGCCATCAAGGCCGCGCAGACCGGCCACATGGTGCTGTCGACGCTGCATACCAACGACGCGCCTGCCACCCTGACCCGTCTGGTCAACATGGGCATTCCGTCTTACAACGTGGCCGCGTCGGTCAACCTGATCACCGCTCAGCGTCTGGCCAGGCGCCTGTGCCCCAGTTGCAAGAAGCCGGTGGAGATTCCACCTGAAGCCCTGCTCAATGCCGGCTTCAGCGAAGCCGAACTGGATGGTTCCTGGCAGGCCTACAAGCCTGTGGGTTGCTCCGCCTGCAAGGACACGGGATACAAGGGGCGGGTCGGCGTCTACCAGGTCATGCCGGTCACCGAGGAACTCACCCGCCTGATCCTGAAGAACGCCTCGACCATGGATATCGCCGAACAGGCGCAACGCGAGGGCGTGCTCAACCTGCGCCAGGCCGGGCTGCTCAAGGTCAAGCAGGGCCTGACCTCGCTGGAAGAAGTCCTCTCGGTTACCAACGAATGAAAGGATAGGGACGCATGGCGCAAGCTACGGGTGCGGCGGTTGCCAAGCAGGAGCCTTTCAGCTGGGAAGGCACGGACAAGACCGGCAAGAAGGTCAAGGGCCAGATGCTGGCTCCGGGCGAGGCCTTCGTCCGCCAGATGCTGCGACGCCAGGGCATCAACGTGGTCAAGGTCAGCAAGCCGGGGCTGTTTTCCCGCGGCCAGAAGATCACGGAAAAGGACATCGCCCTGTTCACCCGGCAACTGGCCACCATGCTCAAGGCTGGTGTGCCCCTCTTGCAGGCTTTCGACATCTCCGCGCGCAGCCACGCCAACGCAGCCCTGCAGCGCCTGCTTGGGGATATCAAGACCGACGTGGAAACCGGCTCCAGCATGAGCACCGCCTTCCGCAAGTATCCCCAGTATTTCGACGGTCTCTACTGCAACCTGGTGAACGCCGGCGAGCAGGCGGGCATCCTCGACACCGTGCTGGACCGTATCGCCAGCTACAAGGAAAAGATGCTGGCGATCAAGGGCAAGATCAAGTCCGCCCTGTTCTATCCGGCGATTGTGCTGACGGTGGCCTTCATCATCACCGCCGGCATCATGATCTTCGTCATCCCCACCTTCAAGGATTTGTACGGCGCCTCCGGCCAGGACCTGCCGGCCCTGACCATGCTGGTGATGGGCATTTCCGACGCCTTTGTGGAATATTGGTACATCATCTTCGGCGTCATCGGCATCACCATATTTCTGATCTTGCGCGCATGGAAACGCTCGCCAGCACTACGACGGAAAATGGACGCCTGGATCTTGAAGGTACCGGTCTTCGGCCCGCTGATCGAGAAGGCCACCGTGTCGCGCTGGGCGCGCACCTTCTCCTCCATGTTCTCCGCCGGCGTGCCCATGGTGGAGGCGCTGGAGTCGGTGGCGGGGGCCTCGGGTAACTCGGTATTCATGGAAGCCACCCTGAAGATCAAGAACGAGGTGTCGACCGGCTCCAGCCTTGCGGTCTGTCTGCAGACCGCCGGGGTGTTTCCCAACATGCTCATCCAGATGGTGTCCATCGGCGAAGAGTCGGGCGCCCTCGATTCCATGCTGACCAAGGTTGCGGACTATTACGAGCGTGAGGTCGATGAGGCGGTGGCCGGCATCTCCAGCCTGATGGAGCCGTTCATCATGGTCATCCTCGGCGTGCTGATCGGCGGCATCGTCATCGCCATGTACCTGCCGATCTTCAAGATGGGTTCCGTGGTCTAGTAGACCCTGCCCCGCGCACGTGTTCGAGTTGCTCGCCGCCCAACCCGGACTGTTCATTGCCCTTGCCGTGCTGCTGGGCCTGATGGTGGGGAGTTTCCTCAACGTTGTCATCCACCGTGTGCCGCGCATGCTGGAAAGGGAGTGGCGCGAGCAGTGCGCCTGGCTCGCGGCGGGTGGCGACGGTACCGTCAAGCTGCAGCACGAGCAGCCAGCCGCGCCGGCGCAAGCGTCGGTTGCGCCCTACAATCTGTGGACGCCGCGCTCGGCCTGCCCGCATTGCCGACATGTCATTGCCTGGTACGAGAACATCCCGGTGCTGAGCTGGCTGTTCCTGCGCGGCCGCTGCGCTGCCTGTGGCGGCGCCATCTCGCCACGCTATCCGATGGTCGAGATTCTGACCGGCCTGCTGTTCGGCTATGCCGCCTGGCACTGGGGGCCGGGCGCGCAGGCGACGGCCGCCTGCTGCCTGCTGGGGGCGATGATCGCCCTGGGTTTCATCGACCTGGACACGCGCCTGTTGCCCGACAACATCACTCTGCCCCTGGTCTGGGCCGGCCTGCTGGTCAACCTGCACGGTGTCTTCGTGCCCATCGAGGAGGCCGTGCTGGGCGCGGTCGCTGGCTACCTTTCGCTTTGGCTGATCTACCACCTGTTCCGCTGGCTGACCGGCAAGGAAGGCATGGGCTACGGCGATTTCAAGCTGCTCGCCGCCCTGGGTGCCTGGTTGGGCTGGACCATGCTGCTGCCTATCGCCCTGATGGCGAGCCTGGCCGGCGCCGTAGTGGGGATCACCCTGGTCCTCCTGCGCGGCCATGACCGCGCCGTGCCCATCCCCTTTGGTCCCTGGCTCGCCCTCGGTGGAGCCGTGGCCTTGTTCTGGGGCGCGCCCCTTACCGCCCTCTGGCTGGGTTGATGGCGCCGTCGCTTCGCGTCGGCCTGACCGGTGGCATCGGTTCGGGCAAGAGCATGGTCGCCGACATGCTCGCCGAACTCGGCGCCGAGGTGGTGGACACCGACGTCATCGCCCACGCCCTGACCTCCGCCCATGGCGAGGCTATCGCCCCCATCCGCGCCGCGTTCGGCGACGCCGTGCTGGACCGGGAGGACGCCCTGGATCGCGCCGCCATGCGTCGCCTGGTGTTCGCCGATGAGCAGGCACGGCGGCGACTGGAGGCCATCCTGCATCCCCTGATCCTGAGGCAATCCCTACAGCGCATGCATGCCGCGCGAAGCCCCTACGTGGTGGTGGTAGTTCCTCTGCTGGCGGAGCACCTGCACGCCTACCGGTCACACCTCGACCGCATTGCCGTGGTGGACTGCGAGGAAACCGAGCAGTTGCGCCGCACCGCGCTACGGCCGGGCATGGATCTCGACCAGGCGCGGGCCATTCTGGCCGCCCAGTCGAAGCGGGATGAGCGTCTGGCCATCGCCGACGACGTCATCGAAAATTTCGGCGACCTTTCCGCCTTGCGCGGCAGTGTCACGCGGCTGCATGCAACTTACCTGCGCTTCGCGGCGGAGCGCGCGCAAAAAAAACTCGACTTGCCGTTGCACTGAGGCTGTGCATTCTGCAAAATCGCCCGCCATTCAAGCCGTTGCGCTGACTTGCTCATGTATCTCGTCGGAACCGACCGGTGACCATCTACGAATTCCCCCTGCACGAGCGCATCCGGACGTGGCTGCGGCTCGAGGATTTATTCGAGAAGGCCCGGTTCTTCATCCAGCAGACCGACGCGCGTTCGCATCACGCCGCCCTGCTGGGGATTTTCGAGATCGTCGATGTCACCGCGCGTTCCGAGTTGAAGAGCGAGCTGATCCAGGAACTGGAACGCCAGAAATCCAGCCTCGAGGTCCTGCGCAGCAACCCGGCGGTGGATTCGGTCAGGCTGGGCGAGGTATTGCAGGGCATCAGCGCCGCCCTCGGCGAGGTCCATGCGATGACCGGCAAGATCGGCCAGCATGTGCGCGACAACGAATGGCTGCTGGGCATCAAGGGCCGTGCCGGAATTCCCGGCGGGACCTGCAGTTTCGATCTGCCCGTCTACCATTTCTGGCTGCATCAGGATCCCGCCAAGCGCGGCGCCGATCTGTCCGAATGGATCGCTCCCCTGATGCCGCTCAAATCCGCGGTGGATGTGGTGCTACGCATTCTGCGCGACAGCGGCCACGTCAGCCGGCATACCGCTACCCAGGGATTGTTTCAGTTGATGCTCGGGGGGAGAACGGCGCATCTGTTGCGCGTGGCCATGGAAGCGCCGTGCGCACCCGAGGTCAGCGCCAATAAATACGCCCTGAACATCCGCTTCCTTTCGCCCGACACCGTGCAGAAACCACGCTTGTGCGAGCGCGATGTCGATTTCGATTTGACCTTCTGCAACCTATAAGCACTCAGGCAGAAAGCTGCCTTGCGGCCGGATCAGGCGCTCAGTTGAGCGAGGCCAGATTGGTCGCGCGCAGCAATTCCAGTCGATGCAGCATGGGCACTGAGGTCGCCGCAAACTGCGCCTTGGCGCGCGCGTCGAGCGGATAGGAGGTGGGCAGTTTGAGGGCCAGTGGGTTCTTCTGCACGCCGGCGACACGGAATTCATAGTGCAGGTGGGGGCCGGTGGCCAGGCCGGTGGCGCCGACATAGCCGATCACCTGCCCCTGACTGACGCGGCTGCCCCGCTTGATGCCCTTGCCGAAGCGCGAGAGATGTCCGTAGGCGGTGCTGTAGATCCCCTGATGCTTGAGGATGACCAAGTTGCCGTAGCCGCCCTGGCGGCCCGAGAAATCCACCACCGCGTCGGCCACAGCGCGCACCGGCGTGCCGGTGGGGGCGGCATAATCGATGCCCTTGTGCGAGCGCCATTCCTTGAGAACCGGGTGATAGCGGGAATTGGAGAAGCCGGAGGAGATACGCGTGAAGGGCATGGGCGACTTCAGAAAGGCACGCTTCATGTTCTGCCCATCCGGAGTGTAGTAGCCGTCACGCCCCTGGGCGTCTCGGAAATACAAGGCCTGATGGGATTTACCCTGGTTGATGAACTCGGCGGACAGCAGACGGCCGGTGCGGATCAATTGCCCTTCGAAATAGTAGGCCTCGTAGATCACCGAGAAATGATCGCCACGCCGCAGATCCTTGTGGAAATCGATATCGCCGGAGAACGCCTCGGCCATTTCCGAGGCGACGCGGTCGGGCACGTCGGCGGCGTCGGTCGCCCCGAACAGCGAGCCCTGGATTTTTCCGGAGCGCATCAGCATGCGGGGTTCCAGGGTGACAGCCTGCTCTTGCAGGCGGAATTCCCCGTTCGCGCGGCTGACCGAAACCAGTTTGTCTTCGGCGGCCAGATAGCGGAAGGTCATCAACTGGCCACCCGCGGTGACGCGCGCCAGCACGCTGCGGCCGGGCGCGAGATGGGCGAGGGCGCGGCTTTGCCGGGCGGCCGCCAGAAAATCGCGCGCATCGCCGGCGGCGACGCCCATGCGCGACAGGATCCCGGCCAGGCTGTCACCCCGCCCGATGCGTTCCTCGCGCCAGAAATCGAAAGCGCCGCTGTCCGTCGGCTGCGCCTCGGGCAGGGCCACATCCTCCACCAGGGTGGTACGCGGAATACTGTCGGTGGCGCTATCCGGCGCGATGCCGAAAGCGGCAACCACACCGAGGAAAGGGAGGGTGGCAAGGGCCAGCAACAGGCGTTTGCGGATGGAACGAGGTGCGGTGCTCACGATGGTTCGAACTCCCCAGAGAAACCAGTCGGTAAAACGGGCGAAGGTTAGCAGGATTACCTATCGGCACAAAGGCTTGATTACTTTAGGGGCAAGTGTTCAAGGGGGCGTAGACCGAGCGGCGAGGACCGGCCTCAAGATGCGCGGCGAGGCGCCGTTATCCCCACTCACCTGCCCATCCCCCCACCGCGAAACCGTCCCATGCCCAGTGAACAGGAAGTCGTCGGCCGCATCCGCCTGGAGATGGAGAAACACCTGCGCGAACAGGGGGCGCCCGAGGAGGTGCACGACTTCCTGGTCCGCCACTGGGCCAGATTGATGGCCGGCGTCTTCATGGCCAAGGGTAACCAGCACGCGGACTGGATGGCCGGTTGGGACACCGTCAACGTCCTGCTCTGGAGCCTGGCGCCGAAACAGGGACGGCAGGAGGCGGAACACATGCTGCGCATGTTGCCCACAATCCTGGCGCGCCTGCATGATGGCTGCGACGCGTTGTCCATCCCGCGCGCGGAAAGGGACCAGTTCTTTCAGCACCTGGCCATGCTGCATGCAGCAGTCGCGCGCGAGGGGCTCAGGTTCCAGACGGAGACCGGCACCGCGCAGACCGCCCTGGTTGCTTCCGGCGAGGTTATCCCGCCATCGCCGAAAAGCCGGGACACCGCCGGAGAGCAAGCGCCGCCCACGCCACCACCCAGTCTCCGCCCGGGCGATCGCGTCCATCTCAGCCTGGGGGGCGAGGACCGTACCCTCATGCTGCATTGGGTCAGTCCCCTGGGCGGCATGTACCTGTTCACTAATGAACAGGGCCTGGATGCGCTGACCCTGACACGGGCCAGACTGGCGGAGCGTTTTGCCGCGGGCACCGCGCGCATGGCCTGAAGCCGAGCCCCGCCTCAGACGGATAGGCGCACGGGCAGGCCAAGGGCTTCGATGCGTGCCGCCAACCCGCGCAGCCAGCTTTCCGGCAGCGGACCCAGGCGCGCCGCCTCCGCTTGCAGCGAGGGGCGAGCCAGGCCGTACAGGAGGACGCCGCGCAGGGCCGGTATCTCTGTGCGGCCATGGCGCAGCAGGCTTAAATAGGCGTCGATTTCCGCCGGTGCGGGGGGAGATCCGTCCAGGCTGAACATGCAGGTCTGCACCCAGGTCGGGCACAGTCCGGCGACTGTCGCCAAGCGGCGGAAATGCGCGGCCGGATCGGTGGCGGTACCGTTGACCTGGGCGATGCCGGCGCGCGTGGCGCGGTCCAGCTTGAACCAGACCTCGCCGTTGAGGCACGCCATCGCCGCCAGGCCGGCGCTGACATGGGCGCGGCCCGCCAGGCTGCCGTTGCTGATCAGGATCAGCTTGATTTGGCCGGCCAGACCGAAGTCTTTCAGGATATGGCCGATACGCTCCACCACCCGAGGGAATTCGTGCGCGCTGGTGGGCTCGCCGTTGCCGGAGATGGCCACGTCGTTGAGGCGGCGCATGCCTTCCGGCACCGCACGGGCCATGAAATCCCCATGCACCACGTCCGTCAGCATGGCGCGCAGTTCCTCCTCCAGGCGATCCAGATCCAGCGGCGGCGGACCGCCACGCTGGAGATCCGGGACCTGGCAATAGATGCAGCGCCAATTGCAGGCATTGTTGGGGTTCAGGTTGACGCCCACGGACACTCCGCCGGCGCGGCGCGACACGACGGGATAGACATAGGTCATGCCGGCGCGCCCGCGGTCGTGGTCGGCCACGCTGAGAAGGCCATCTTGCCCGCGCGTCATGCCCGATGCGTTCGCTTGCGCTGCGTTCAGAACCGGCGAACTAGCGGCTACCGCCAGGTTTGCCCTTGCGCGTGGCGCGCGCCTTGACTATGAGGGCATCGGTGACGCTCAGCAGGTCGGGCAGTCCACGCGCGGCCTGGCCCAGCACGACGTAGCGCCCGTCCACGGCGAGGGTAGGCACCGCGTCGACGCGATAGGCGCGGGCGAGCTGCTCGGCGCGGGCCAGCTTGGTCTCCACGGCGAAGGAGCGGAAGGTCTCGCTGAACCGCCGGCTGTCCACCCCCTGCTTGGCCAGCCAGTCCAGGCTGGTCTTTTCCGTGTACAGGTTGACCTTGTACTTATGGATGGCCTCGAACATCGCGTGCTGCAAGCCCGCCAGCTGGCCGCCCGATTCCAGGGCAAAGTGCATGCGCGCCAGGTTGGCCCAGGCGGCGCGACCGAAGGTGACCGGGATCTGGCGGAAGGCCACATCCTTCGGCAGACGCTCCACCCAGGGGGTGATCAGGGGATGCAGGTCGCGGCAGTGACCGCAACCATAGGAAAAGAACTCCAGCACCTCGATCTTGCCGGGACTGTCGCCCGGCTGGGCGGGCGAAAGGGCCGCCCAGTCGCGCCCTTCCACCAATTCCTGGGGGGCGCCGCGGGACAACGCCTGGGTGGGAACGAGCCCGGCCGCCAGGACGGCCAGCAGGGATTGATTGAATCGGCGACGTGACAGGGGCATGTGGACTCTCCGGACTATCGGTGGAGGGAGGCGCGCGCGGTCTGGCGCAGGGCCCAGGCGGCGGCGCCCAGACAGGCGAGGAATAAGATCAGGGACCAGTTCGCGAGACTCAGCCCCAGCACCATGAGTTCCGTGTCCTCGCAGAAACCGGTGGCCAGGAACAGCGTGGGCCATAGCTGGCCCAGCCATTCCACCAGACGTTCGATCAGGCCTGGTTCCCCGGCCATGCAGGAGATGCTGCCGGCCGGCTGCATCTGCAGCCAGCTCTGGTAGGCGGCGGTGGCGGCGCCGGCGGCGGCGGTGGCCAGGACGAGTCCGCCGGCCAGCATACCCAGGCGCGTGCCCGCCTTCCAGGCCGCAAGCAGACCGAGCAGGGCGAGCAGCATGTAAAGCAGGCGCTGGAAGATGCACAGATGGCAGGGATGCAGGTCCAGCCATGCGCTCAGCAACAGGCTCGCCGCCGCCAGCGCGAAGGCGCCGGCCGCGACCAGGGACCATAGCAGCCGGGGCAGGTGGGCGCGCGAGAACATGGCGAGATTCTGTCACACTCGCGCCATGCTTCCCGATTTTGCCTCCCGCGTGGTCGCCTGGCAGCGCGCGCATGGCCGTCACGACCTGCCCTGGCAGGGCGGGCACGATCCCTATCCGGTGTGGGTCTCGGAGATCATGTTGCAGCAGACCCGGGTGGACAGCGTCATTCCCTATTACACCCGTTTCCTGGCGCGCTTCCCGGATCTCGCCACGCTGGCGGCCGCCGACGAGGACGATGTGCTGGCGTTGTGGTCCGGCCTGGGCTACTACAGCCGCGCGCGCAACCTGCATGCCACCGCCCGCCGCATCCTCGCCGAGCATGACGGGCGTTTCCCCATCGACCCGGAGGTCCTGGCCACCCTGCCCGGCATCGGCCGTTCCACCGCCGCCGCCATCGCCGCGCTCGCCTTCGGGCAGCGGCGGGCGATCCTCGACGGCAACGTGAAGCGGGTGCTGGCGCGCGTGTTCGGCATCGAAGGTTGGCCCGGCGAGCGGGCCGTCGAGAACGAACTCTGGCGCCTCGCCGATGCCCTGCTGCCGGACCGCGATCTGCGCGCCTACACGCAGGGCCTCATGGATCTCGGCGCCACGCTGTGTACCCGCGCGGCACCGCGCTGCGAGGTCTGTCCCTTGGGCGAAACCTGCCTGGCACACCGTCAGGGCCGCCAGCGGCGACTGCCCGCGCCGCGTCCACGAAAGTCCGTGCCCGAACGCTCGGTCGCCATGCTGGTGCTGTTGCACGCG
This sequence comes from Betaproteobacteria bacterium, assembly GCA_016873935.1. Lineage (GTDB taxonomy): Bacteria > Pseudomonadota > Gammaproteobacteria > Burkholderiales > Thiobacillaceae > PFJX01. The sequence continues at coordinate 54,464 of VGVT01000004.1, forward strand.
GGTTCTGTGCTGTTGGAAAAGCGCCCCCCGACCGGCGTCTGGGGTGGCTTGTGGAGCCTGCCAGAATGCGCCGAGGCCGAGGAACCCGGAGAGGTTGCAGAGTGCCTTGGCTGCCGCGTCGTCGATGCCGTGGCTTTGCCGATCGTCAGCCATGCCTTCACGCATTTCCGCCTGCGCATCCAGCCCTGGCGGCTGCGGGCGCAGCCGCTTCCCGGCGCCGCCGAGCCGGGACGGCTTTGGCTGGACCTGAACGACATCGAGGGGGCAGCGCTGCCCTCGCCGGTGCGCCGCATACTTCTCGACGCGCGGGCATAATCCGTCGCATGGCCTTCGCCCAATCCTCCCTGCCACGCGCGCTCGCGCTGTTCGCGCTGATCCTGGCCGGCGTGCTGGGCCTTGCCCTGGCTGCCCTGCGGCATGCCGGCGAAAGTCAGGCTGATTCGCTGGCCCGCACCGAGTTGCGGCTCATGGCCGATGCCTTGGCCCGCGAGCTGGCCGCGCGCGGCACCGGTCTGGCCAAGGCGGCTGCGGTGCTGGCCGAGGATCCCGGTCTCGCCCGCGCCCTTGTCGGGGCCGGTCTGCCTCAGGCCGGCGCCAGCCTGGGTGAGCGCGTGCGCGGCTTCGGCGCCGATCTGGCGCTGCTGGTGAGCCTGGACGGTCGAGTTCTCCTGGATGTCTTCGATGCGATGGAGCCTGCTGCCGATTTTCCCGACCCGCGCATGCTGCGCACGGCCGCGACGGAAGGCAGCGTGGCCGGATATCTGGGTCTAGGCGAGCGCGTCCACCAACTGGTCCTGGTGCCCGTGCCGGGGCCCGCGCAAGCTCCCGCCGCCTGGCTGGCCCTGGGCGTGCCGCTGGGCGATGCGGAGCTGGCGCAACTGCGTTTTCCCGGCGACGCGCACGCCTATCTGTTCACCCTCGAAGCGCGTGGCGGTCGCCTGCTGGCCGCCTCGTCGCAGGGCCCCGCACGCCTGGCCTTGTCGAATTGGCTGGCGGAGCAGTCCTCTGCGCCCGCTGCCTTGCACGACGCCTCGCTGGCCGGAGGTGAGCACTGGATCCAGGTGGTGCCGCTGCATGCTGCAGACGGCAATACCCTCGCCGTGGCCCTGAGCCTGCCGCGCAATGCCGCGCAATTGCCCATTTGGGCGCAGCCCATCTCCCTTGCCGCCATGTTCGTCTTCGGCCTGCTGGCTGCCGTGCTGCTCGCCTGGAGGCTGTTTGCCCGTGGCGACGGTAGCGCGCTGACCGCCTCGGCGATGGCTGCCAACCCCGACTCCGCTGCGCGCGAGCCGGCCGACTTGTCCGACCCGATCACCGGGCTGGTCGGGCGCGACGGCTTCCTCGCCGAGGTCGATGCCCTGCTGCGCGAGCGCCCGCGGCCGTGCATTCTGCTGGTGGCCAGGCTGGCGCGCTGGAACGCGCTGCGCGATGCCTTCGGCGACGCGCTCGGCGATGACCTGCTTGGCGCCCTCGGTCGCCGCCTGCGCGGTCGTGGGGATTGGCTGGCGGCGCGCGTGGGCGATGCCGATTTCGCCTTGTTCTGTCCGCTCGACGAGGCTTCGGCCGATGCCTGGGAAGTGAGTGTGCGCGCCTTGCTGGAAGTGCCCGTCGAGTTGCGCGGCCAGTCCTTCGATGCGGGTATCCACCTGGGCAGCGCCAGCAGCCCCGGCGACGGCGGCGACGCCACGCTGTTGCTGCGTCGGGCTTGCACGGCGATGCGCCAGGGCATGGACGGCATGGGTGGCCACGTCGCCTTCGACGCTCGCTTCGAGGCCGACGCGGCGCGCCGTCTGGTCCTGTTGGAGGAACTGCGCACGGCGATCGAGGCGGATCGCCTGCAGGCGCGTTTCCGGCCGCGCGCCCGGCTGGCCGACGGCCGCGTGGTGGCCTGCGCGCTGCAGACATACTGGCCGCACGCGCAATTCGGCGATATGGGGATGGACGATTTCCTGCTCGTCGCCGAGCAGGGCGGTTTGATTCGCCCCTTTACCCGCTGGCTGGTCTCCACCGCCGCCGCGCGCGCCGGGGAGTGGCGCGCGCTGGGGCTGGACATCGCCGTCGGCCTGCGCTTGCCCTCGCGCGCCCTGGCCGACCACGAGGTGGTGGAACTGCTGGCCGGCGCCCTGGCCCGCCACAATCTGCCGCCGGAGGCGCTCATCGTCGAGATCGGCGACGTGGCCCACAGCGAGGACATCGACACCGCGGTCGCGGTCGTCCATGCCATCGGCGCCCTCGGCCTGCAAGTCGCCATGGCCGACCCGGGCGGTGTCTGTTTCAGTCTGGATCGCCTCGCGCGCCTGCCGGTGAACCAGTTGGTCATTCACCGGTCATCGGTACAGCGCATGTTGGGATCCGCCCAGGATGCGGTTTTCGTGCACGCGACCATCGATCTCGCCCATGCCTTGGGTATGTGCGTGCTGGCCGAGGGCGTCGACAGCATCGAGTACTGGGGTCCACTGGGGTTCCATGGTTGTGACCAGGCCCAGGGTGACCATGTGGGTCCGCGCATGCAGGCGGAAGAACTGGTCGCCTGGCTCGCGCGGACCGATGCCGGCGGCTGAGGGACATTGTGCCGGCCCCCATGCAGCGGGCGTGGTGGTGGTAGGCAGGTAGGCATGCATCGCGCCCGTGGGAGAACCGTCATGAGCCAGCGAATCGCGAGCCGCCTTCTGCCCACCCGCGCCGTCACCGAAGGCGCCGGCGTGCAGGTGCGCCGCGCCATCGGCACCCCCGAGCTGCGCGAGCTCGACCCCTTCCTGCTGCTGGATCACTTCGGCAGCGACGACCCGGACGACTACGGTGCCGGTTTCCCCGAGCATCCGCATCGCGGTTTCGTCACTTTCACGCACATGCTCGACGGGCACATGGAACACCGCGACAGCATGGGCAACCGCGGCGACCTGCGGGCCGGCGGGGCGCAGTGGATGAAGGCGGCGTCCGGCGTGATCCATGCCGAGATGCCACGGCAGACGCGGGGTCGCATGCGCGGCTTCCAGCTCTGGCTCAACCTGCCGGCGGCCGAGAAGATGTCGGCTCCCGACTATCGCGACTTCAGCGCCGACGACATCCCGGAGGTGACCGACGGCGCCACGCGCGTGCGCGTGCTGGCCGGGGAGTATGGCGGGCGCCAGGGGGCGCTGCGCGACCCGCACACCGGCCTGCTCTATCTGGAAGCGAGACTGCCCGCGCATGGCCGCCTCGATGTCCCGCTGCAGGCCTCCCACCAGGCCTTCGTCTATGTATTCGAAGGCGAAGCGGCCATTCTGGGCCATCCCGTGCCGCCCCACCACCTGGCCGTGCTGGGAGCCGGCGACAGCCTGGGGCTGGATGCCGGCGCCGACGGCGCGCGCCTCATCCTGGTGGCCGGCCGGCCCTTGGGCGAGTCGGTGGAACGTCACGGTCCCTTCGTCATGAACACCCGCCAGGAAATCGAGCAGGCCCTGGCGGACTACCGCGACGGCCGCCTGGTCCGCCCGCGCGCGTGAGCCGTTGCGCCACCCCGCGCGAGCCCGGCACGACCGCCGCGCGCCTCGACAAATGGCTGTGGGCCGCGCGCTTCTTCAAGACCCGCGCCCTTGCCCATGAGGCGGTGGAAGCGGGCAGGGTGCGGCTCAACGGCGAGCGGGTGAAACCCGGACGGGTGCTCAAGCCGGGCGACGAACTGAGCATCCAGGTCGGCGACCTGGTCTGGAAGGTGCGCGTGGTATCACTGTCGGAGCGGCGCGGGCCGGCCGCCGAGGCGCGCCGCCTGTATGTCGAGGATGACGCCAGCCGCGAGGCGAGGGAGCGGCGCATCGAGGAACGCAAGTGGCAGTCCGATCCCGCCGCCGCCCTGCACGGGCGCCCCACCAAGCGCGACCGACGCCTGATCCATCGCTTCAACGAGTAAACGGGTACGTGGCGCGCCCCGGTTTCTAAACAATATTTGACGTTTTCCCTCGCCTTTTTCCGCCATCATTCGCGCATGTCGGACAGTCGCCGGAGCGCGCAATGGAGAAATCCCGGACCGAGGTGAAACGCCGCATCCTGGTGGTGGAGGACGACGCCGACATCGCCGACATCCTGCAACTCAACCTCGCCGACGAGGGCTACGCGGTGGACCGCGCCGAAGACGGCGAGAAGGGCCTGGCGTACCTGCGGCAGACGGCCTACGACGCCCTCATCCTGGACATCATGCTGCCCGGCATCGACGGTTTGGAGGTGTGCCGCCAGGTACGCGCGATGCCGCGCTACACGCCCATCATCATCATCAGCGCGCGCACCGGCGAATCCCAGCGCGTCCTCGGCCTGGAACTGGGCGCCGACGACTACGTCACCAAGCCCTTCTCCCTGCAGGAACTGCTGGCGCGCGTGCGCGCCCTGTTCCGCCGCGTCGACGCCCTCGACCGCGGCGCGCGCCAGCAAGCCGGCCTGCTCGAGAGCGGCGACCTGGCCATCGACCCGCTGGCGCGGCAGGTGCGTTGCCGCGGCGAGGCGGTGGAGCTGACCGCGCGCGAATTCGACCTGCTGTTCTACTTCGCCCGCCATCCCGGCCAGGTTTTCTCGCGCATGGATCTGCTCACCCAGGTATGGGGCTACAGCCACGAAGGTTACGAGCACACCGTGAACACCCACATCAACCGCCTGCGCGGCAAGATCGAGGCGGACCCGGCCCGGCCGGAAATGATCCGCACGGTCTGGGGCGTGGGCTACAAGTTCACCCCGGAGGCGGGGGAAGGAGAGACGCCATGATGCGCAGCCTGTACGGCCGCCTGGCCCTGGTCTTCGCGGTGCTCACCCTGGCCTGTGGCGGCTTCACCGCCTGGCTGTTCCAGGACATGGCCGCGCGCCACCAGCAGGAGGTGCTGCAACGCCTGTCGAAGGATCTGGCCCAGCACATCGCCAGCCACACCGATCTGGTGAAGGAACTGAAATGGAACCGGCCGGCGGTGGAGGAACTGTTCCACATGCTCATGGTGGTGAACCCGGGCATCGAGGTCTATCTCATCAAGGCCAACGGCCATATCGATGCCCACGTCGCCCCGCCCGGTACGGTCAAGCGCCAGTCTGTGGATCTGGCGCCGGTGCGCGCCTATCTGGCCGGCAATCGTTTCCCGCTGCTGGGCGACGATCCGCGCAGCGCCACGGCGAAGAAGATTTTCAGCGTCGCCCCCTGCGTCCAGGACGGCCACACCGTGGGCTACCTCTACGTCATCCTGGCGGGCGAGACCTACGACCGCCTGGCCGCCGACGTCTGGGCCAGCCGGGCCTTCGCCGGCGGCGCCAGCCTGATGCTGGCGATGCTGGCCCTGACGCTGGTGGCGGGCTTGCTCGCCTTCGCCCTGATCACCCGGCGCCTGCGCCGCCTGACCGCCGAGGTGGCGGCGCTGGAAACGGGCGGATTGCAGCCCCCGGCGGAGGAGGACGGCCGGGACAGCGCCGATGAAATCGGACTGTTGCGCCGGGCTTTCCGGCAAATGGCGGCACGGATTGCCGCCCAGGTCGGCGAACTGAAGCGCCAGGACGAGATGCGCCGCGAAATGGTGGCCAACATCTCGCACGACCTGCGCACGCCGCTGACCTCGCTGCAGGGCTACCTGGAAACCCTGACCCTCAAGGCCGGCCAGTTGTCGGAGGAGGACCGCAACCGTTACCTGGACGTGGCCGTGCGCCAGAGCCGCAAGGTGAGCCGGCTGGCGCAGGAACTGTTCGAACTGGCCCGGCTGGAATGCGACGCGGTGAAGCCCCAGAAGGAACGCTTTGCCCTGGCCGAACTGGTCCAGGACGTGCTGCAGAAGTTCGAACTGGCGGCGCGGCAGAAGGGGGTCGTCCTGCGCGCCAGCGTGGCCCCCGAATTGCCCGCCGTCGTCGCCGACCTGGGCATGATCGAACGGGTGCTCACCAACCTGCTCGACAACGCCCTGCGCCACACCCCGGCCGGTGGCTGGGTGGCCGTCGAACTGACGCGGGAGGACGGCCGCGTCGGCGTGCGCGTCAGCGACAACGGCGGCGGCATCCCTGCCGAGATCCGCGCCGACCTGTTCGAGCGGCCCTCGCCCCTGCGCGGCGGCGATGGCCGCGCCTCCGGCGGCCTGGGCCTGCTCATCGTCAAGCGCATCCTCAACCTGCACGGCAGCGCCATCCGCCTGGAAGAGAAGGCCGAGGCCGGCGCGGCGTTCAGCTTCGCCTTGCCAACAGAGGCTGGAAGCATCCCGTGAAGGGGGCGTCAAGTCTTGCGGGTGGCACGCTTTTTCCCCATCCTGCCCGGCCTTCACCAACCGGTTTTCATCCATGCTTCCCCCCATCCCAGCCCGCATCGCCCAGGAACTCCAGGTCCATCCCAACCAGGTGCTTGCCGCCGTCGCCCTGCTCGACGACGGCGCCAGCGTGCCCTTCGTCGCCCGCTACCGCAAGGAGGCCACCGGCGGCCTGGACGACACGCAGTTGCGCCACCTGGAGGAACGCCTGGGCTACTTGCGGGAACTGGAAGAGCGGCGCGAGGCGGTGCTGGCCAGCATCCGCGAACAGGACAAGCTGACGGCGGAACTGGAGGCCGACCTGCGTTCGGCGGAGACCAAGCAGCGTCTGGAAGACCTCTATCTGCCCTACAAGCCGAAGCGCCGCAGCAAGGCGCAGATCGCCCACGAGGCGGGCTTGCAGCCCCTGGCCGAGTTGCTGCGGACCGACCCCACCCGAAGTCCGGAAGCCGAGGCCGCGGCCTTCGTCGATGCCGACAAGGGTGTCGCGGACGTGAAGGCGGCGCTGGATGGGGCGCGCCAGATCCTCATGGAACAGTTCGCCGAGGATGCAGCTCTGCTTGAGAAACTGCGCGCCTACCTGCAAGACCGGGGCCGGGTGGTCTCCCGTCTTGTGGAGGGCAAGGAGAACGAGGGCCAGAAGTTCCGCGACTGGTTCGAGTTCGACGAGGCCTGGAAGGACATGCCCTCCCACCGCGCGCTGGCCCTGTTCCGGGGCCGCAACGAGGGGGTGCTGGGGCTGGCCATCAAGCTGCCGGAGGAACTCGCCGCGGAAGCGGCGATGCGGGGCAACAGCCCCTGCGAGGGCATGATCGCCGCCCACTTCGGCCTTTCCGACCAGGGCCGCGCCGCCGACAAATGGCTGATGGACACGGTGCGCTGGACCTGGAAGGTGAAGCTCTCCCTGCACCTGGAACTGGACCTGATGAACACGCTGTTCGAGCGGGCCGAAACCGAGGCCATCCGGGTCTTCGCCAGCAATCTGAAAGACCTGCTGCTGGCCGCGCCGGCCGGCCCCAAAGCCGTGATCGGCCTCGACCCGGGCATCCGCACCGGGGTCAAGGTGGCGGTGGTGGACCGCACCGGCAAGCTCCTCGACACCACCACCATCTTTCCCCACGAGCCGCGCAACGACTGGGAGGGGGCGTTGAACAGCCTGGGCCGCCTGGTGGCCACCCATGAAGCCCAGCTCATCAGCATCGGCAACGGCACCGCCAGCCGGGAGACGGACAAGCTGGTGGGCGACCTCATGCGCCGCTATCCGCAACTGGGCCTGACCAAGGTGACGGTGAGCGAGGCGGGCGCCTCGGTGTATTCCGCCTCGGCCCTGGCGGCGAAGGAATTCCCGGAACTGGACGTATCCCTGCGCGGTGCGGTGTCCATTGCCCGGCGCCTGCAAGACCCCCTGGCGGAACTGGTGAAGATCGAGCCCAAGGCCATCGGCGTCGGCCAGTACCAGCACGACCTCGGCCAGGCCAAGCTGGGCCAGGCCCTGGAAGCGGTGGTGGAGGATTGCGTCAACGCGGTGGGGGTGGACGTGAACACCGCTTCCGCGGCGCTGCTGACCCGGGTGTCCGGCCTCAATACCTCCCTGGCCAACCAGATCGTCGCCCACCGCGACGCGCACGGCCCCTTCCCCAACCGCGAGGCCCTGAAGCAGGTGACGCGCCTGGGCGCGAAGACCTTCGAGCAGGCCGCGGGCTTCCTGCGCGTGCCCGGCGGCGACAATCCCCTGGACTTGTCCGCCGTGCACCCGGAGGCCTACCCACTGGTGCGACGCATCCTGGATGACCTGAAGCTGGACATGAAGGGCGTCATCGGCAACACCGACGTATTGAAGCGAGTGGACCCGAACAAGTACGTCGACGCGCGCTTCGGCCTGCCGACCGTGCGCGACATCCTGAAGGAACTGGAAAAGCCCGGCCGCGACCCTCGGCCCGCCTTCAAGACCGCCGCTTTCCAGGACGGCATCGACGATCTCAAGGACCTGAAGCAGGGCATGACCCTGGAGGGGGTGGTCACCAACGTCACCAACTTCGGCGCCTTCGTGGACGTGGGCGTGCACCAGGACGGCCTGGTGCACATCTCTGCCCTGTCCGAGAAGTACGTCAAGGACCCCCGCGACGTGGTCAAGGCAGGGGACATCGTCAAGGTGAAGGTGATGGAAGTGGACATTGCGCGCAAGCGCATCGCCCTGAGCATGCGCCTGCGCGACACCCCACCGGCCGCCAGCGGCGGACCCTTGCGCGGCGCCCGCGAGCGGACGCTGATGCAGCAGCCGGCGCAGGCCGGTTCCGGGGCGCTGGCGGACGCCCTGAAACGGGCGATCACGCGGAATTGAGAAACCTCCCCGGCCCCGTCTCCGTAGAGACGGGCGGGGAGGTTGCTTTGGCATCGAAGACTCGCGCGAGAGGTCGCTGCAACGCCGCTTTCAGAGTAGCTTGAGCAAAGCCACCATGCCAAGTATCAAAGTGACCCAGCCGACCACGCCGCGCAGGGTCGCCTCGGTCGCCCGGCGCACGGTCAGCGTGGCCATGGGCACGGAGAGCAGGGCGCCGAGGGCCAGCGGCAGGGCGAGTTCCCAGGCGATGCTCTTGCCCAGGGCTAGGTAGGCGAGCACGCCGATCAGGCAGGTGAAGGATTCCGCCACCGAGGTCACCGCTACCGCGTGTTTCGTCGGCAATCCGGAAACCACTTGGCCGGAGGTGACGAGGGGGCCGTAACCGCCGCCCGACAGACCCTTGTTGAAGGCCGCCACGGCGCCCACCGCGATGATGCCGCCGGGACGGTAGGGAATCTGGCGCTGGCGGGTCAGCAGGATGATCACGCCCATGGCCAGGATGATGCCGGTGATGAACAGGCCCAGCCAGAACTTGGACACGCTGACCGCCAGCCAGACCGCGAGGATGGCGCCGACCGCCGACAGGCTGCCGAGCAGCAGGGTGGTGCGGCGGGCACGCGCGTCATTGAGGAAATCGACGTTGCCATCGCGCTGATGCAGCAGGCCTGCGGCGAGGCCGGTCATCAACTCGCTGATCAATATCGCCGGCACGATCTGCAAGGGCTCGAATCCCGCCAGCAGCAACAGTGGCGTCAGCGTCGTGCCGTAACCCATGCCCAGACTCGAATCCAGGTATTCGCAGGCGAGGGCGGCCATGAAGATCGCCATCATCACCGGCATGGAAAGTCCCAGGGTTTCGCGGGCGCCGACTTCCCAACCGGGCACGAGGTGCAGCGTAGCCAGGGTGACGAGCACCCCGCCGACCAGCAGCAACCACAGGCGCGTGCGGCGGCTGGAAAGGGGGGGTAGGGCGGATACCAGGGATAGGGCGGACATGATCTGCTCCGAAGGGGAGGGATGTCCCCTCTTTGCAATAGCCATGCCAGCCTCGCCTGAATTGCTGGGGATGGCCGGCCGGCTGCGAGGCGCGGCCGCTTGCCATCAACTGGAGTAATCCATGCTTGTGCCTATACTATTTGTATGAACGGAAAAACGGTTCTTAAAGAATGGAAAACAATTCAATAAAGCAGAATTACGATTTATTTGAACGGATTGAACTTCTGGCCGGGCAATGCACGGGCAGTGACGCCGAACTGGACGACTTTCTATCCGAACTGGCCAACCATCTTGGCCCCGCAGCCCGCCACCTGCTGCTGCGCCTGGCGGAGGAACGGCGCACGGCGCGCCTCAAGCGCGCGGGCCTCAACGAAGCCATCGTCGGCGCCGAGGATGGCTTGCGCGAGGTCATGGCGGCGGTGCGGCAGGTCGCGCGTTCCGACGCCCCGGTCCTGATCCTGGGCGAAACCGGCACCGGCAAGGAGGTGGTGGCGCGTGCCGTGCACAGCCACTCCAGGCGCGCCGGCGGTGCCTTCCTGCGCGTCAACTGCGGCGCCATCCCGCCGGAGCTCATCGATTCCGAGTTGTTCGGTCATGAACGCGGCAGCTTCACCGGCGCCGTGGGTACGCGCAAGGGCTGGTTCGAACGCGCCGATGGCGGCACCCTGTTCCTCGACGAGATCGGTGAACTGCCGGCGGCGGCGCAGGTGCGCCTGTTGCGCGTGTTGCAGGACGGCAGTTTCCAGCGCGTCGGCGGCGAGCGCGTGCTCAATGTCGACGTGCGTCTGGTCGCCGCCACCAACCGCGATCTGCGCCGGTCGGTGACGGAAGGCGCATTCCGCGAGGACCTCTGGTTCCGTGTCGCCGTCTTTCCCATCCCCCTGCCGCCGCTGCGTGAGCGGCCGCAGGACGTTCCCGCCCTGGCCGCGCATTTCGCGCTGCGCGCCGCCGAGCGCCTGGGCCTGCCGCCGCGCATGCCCGATGCCGCCGACCTGGCGCTGCTGGCGGCTTATCCCTGGCCCGGCAACGTGCGCGAGTTCGCCTCGGTGATGGAGCGCGCCGCCATCCTCGGCGATGGCCGCCGGCTGGAAGTGGCGCGCGCCCTCGGCGTGGTGCCGCCGGCCGTGGCCATGCTGCCCGCCGCGGCGGACACGCAGCCGGTCCTACACGGCGGCGAGGCCGTTCCGGTTTCCTTCGTCGAAGCCAGTCGCCGCCACATCGAGGAAGCCCTGCGGCGCTGCCATGGTCGCGTCGAGGGGCCGTTCGGCGCGGCGCGGCTGCTGGAGATGAACCCGCACACGCTGCGCTCGAAGATGCGGCGGCTGGGTATCGAGGCGAAGCCTTACCGCCCCGCCGGTTGAAGCGCAGGTGCCGTGATCAGCCCGCGCGCCGGTGCGCGCGCAGGTGGAAGCGGCCGGGATCGACGGCGTCCAGCAACTCGCCTTCCAGCGGCATGGGGTCGCCGTTGAGGTCGCTGGCCAGGGCTTCGGCGGCCAGCGCCGCCCACACCAGACCGCGCGAACCCAGGCCCAGCAGGCCGTAGAGCCCGGGTAGGCGCGGCAGGTCGCGCGGCCGCGCGTCGTGGGGGAGCGCCTCGGACAGGTCGGGCAGCGCGCCCACCAGGGGCAGGCGGTCCGGCGTGGCGGCGCGGAAGCCGACCCGGCCGCCCAGTTCATCGATCGAGAGGGCCGCTTCGGCGCCCGGCAGGATGCGCGCCAGGCGGGCCAGGTTGTCGGCGTGCTCCTCGCGGCGCGGGCTGCTCTCCAGATCGTAGGCATAGGAGGCGCCCAGACAGTGCACGCCGTCCAGCGCCGGGGTGAGATAGCCCTCCCGGCAAACGGCGTGGCGCGGCGCCGGCAGGCGGCCGGCGGGGACGTGACTGACCTGGCCGCGCACCGCCTGGACGGGCAGGCCGGCGGCCGCGTCGAGGGTCGTGGCGCGGGCGCCGGTGGCGAGGATGAGGGTGGGGGTTTCGGTGAGGACCTCGCCGTCCGCGTCGAGCAGGCGCCATAGTCCGTCGCCTCGAGCCAGGCGGGCGACCGCGCGGCGGCCATGCCAGCTCGCCAGCGGCCGGCAGGCTTCCAGCTGGGCGCGGCAGAGGTCGGCCGGACTGGCCCAGCCACCGCCGGGAAACCACCAGCCGCCGAAGGCGGTGGCGTGGCCGATGTGCGCCGTTGCGGCCGCGCGATCCAGGAAGCGCACGTAGTCGGCCGGATAGGTGGCCGCCAGTTCGGCCTGCAGGGCTTCCTGCGCCGCGTCGCGGGCGACCTGCAGGACCCCGTCCAGGCGCCGGCGCGGCACCCGGCCGATCTCGTCGAGGCGGGTCCAGGTGCGTGTTCCGTAGAGGAAGCAGGCGCGGCTGAGGCGCGAGGCGAGGCTGTCATCGCGCGACAGCAGGGGACGCACGATACCCGCCAGATTGCCGGAGGCTTCAGCAGCCGGCTTTGCGTGGGTGTCGAGTACCCGCACCCGCCAGTCCCTGGCCACCAGCCGCTGGGCGATGGCGCAACCGGCCAGGCCGCCGCCGAGCACCACCGCATACCGCTCCGGCGGCGGCGACGCCGACGGCGCGGAGTCGGCATTGGCGGCATTGCGCGCGACGGCGAGTCGGCCCACCAGCATCTCCCGCTTGCGCGCGAAGCCGGGCCGCTTTTCCGTGGCGAAGCCGGCTTCGGCCAGGGCCGCGCGCACGCCGCCGGCGACGCACCAGGTGGCCAGACTGGCATCGGGCGCGGCAAGTTGGGCGCAACGGCGGAACAGGGCTTCGGACCACATCTCCGGATTCTTCGCGGGATCGAAGCCGTCCAGGTAGAAGGCATCGACGCGGGCCCGCAGTCGCGCGAGGCTGTCGCCGGCATCGCCGAGCATGAGGCTGAGCACCACGCGGCCGGAGGCGAATTCCAGCCGATGGAAGCCCGGTGTGAGCACCGGCCAGGAGCGCCGCAGGGCATCGGCGAGGAAGCTGAAATCCGGCCAGAGCCGGTGCAGGCGATGCAGGTCGTCGATGCCGAGGGGGTGACGTTCCGTGGCCAGATAGTGCAGGTGGCGGCAGCGCCCGGGATCGGCGCGCCAGGCCGCCCAGGTGGCGAGGAAGTTGAGGCCGGCACCGAAGCCGTTCTCCAGGATGACGAAGCGTTGCCGCCGCTGCCAGCGCGCCGGCAGATCGTTGCCGCCAAGGAAGACGTGCAGCGCCTGGCCGGGGCCGCCGTCGCTGGAATGGTAGACGTCGCCGTGCATCTCCGAGCGTGGCGTGCCATCCGGCGCGAAGCCCAGGCGGGCGGGTTGCAGGGGGACGAAGGCCATCGCCGGACGAGCTCAGTGCATGCGCTGGACGGGGGCCGCGAAGAGCGCCTCCAGGGCGGCCGCGTCGAAAAGGTATTCGTGGTTGCAGAGGTCGTCGCGCACACGCACCTCGCCCTTCTCGGCCAGGATGGCGTCGCATTCCGCGCGCCCCAGGCTGCGCAGCATGGCGTGGATTTTCTCGGGGTCCCTGGGGCAGTGGTGGCTGACGGGGCGCGCCGCGAACACGCGCACCTCCTCCTCGGGGAACAGCCGGCGCAGCAGATCCAGCGGCGCCTGGCCGAGCAGCTCGCCCGGCGTCAGCGTGGCGAGCAGGTGCAGCACGCGGTTCCAGCCATCCGCGTCGCGGCGGTCGGCCTCGGGCAGCTTCTGCAACAGCAGGCCGGCGGCGCGGCGGTCGTCGGCGGCCAGCAGCACCCGGGTGGGCTGTTGCTCGGATTGGTTGAGGTAGTGCTCGAAAATCGCGGCGATGCTTTCCCCCTCGAGGGGGACCATGCTCTGGTAGGGGGTGCGCATGCCGGCGGCGTCCAGGGTCAGCAGCAGCTGGCCGTCGCCCAGCAGGGCACGGGCCGGGATGCCGTCCGGCACCTCTTCGGCGCCGGTGCGGGCCATGCCACGCAGGCGCAGGCGTTCGTCGCAGTCCAGCACCAGCAGGTTGACCCCGCCGTCGCCGCGCAACTGGAAGGTCATGCGCCCGGGTTGTTTGAGGTTGGCGCTGATCAGGCTGGTGACGGCGCTCATTTCACCCAGTAGCGCGCGCACGCCGGGCGGATAGTCGCGGCCGGCGAGCAGCGCGTGCCAGGCGCGGTCCAGCGACACCACGGCGCCGCGGATATCCAGGTGCTCGAACATGAAGGGTTGCACGCAATCGCCGTGCGGGTCTGCCGCGGGGCGGGCGGCGGGCTTGCTCTGGCCGGTCATGGTGTCATCCCGCTCATGCGCCGGGTTTCAGCCGGGCGGCATGCCGCTGTATGAATTTGGCGAGCTTCGGTGCGACCACGTACACGCAGTAAGGCTGCCGCGGGTTGTGCTCGAAATAGCGCTGGTGGTAGTCCTCCGCCGGCCAGAACCTTGCGGCGGCGGCGACTTCGGTGACGATGGGGCGGTCGAACACCCGCCTGGCGGCAAGCTCGGCGATGACCTCGAGCGCCGTCGCCCGCTGTGCCTCGTCGTGCCAGAAGATGGCGGAGCGGTACTGGCTGCCGACGTCATTGCCCTGGCGGTTGAGGGTGGTGGGATCGTGCAGTTCGAAGAAGATGTCGAGCAGGTCCCGGAAGGCGATGCGGTCGGCGTCGAAGCGGACCTGCACGACCTCGGCGTGGCCGCTGTCGCCGGCACACACCTCCTGGTAGGTTGGATGGTCGGTGGCGCCGCCCATGTAGCCGGAGACGGCCTCCTCCACCCCCTCCAGGCGGTTGAAGGCGCTTTCCAGGCACCAGAAGCAGCCACCGGCCAGGGTGGCGGTTTGCGGGTTCACGTGGTATCCCTCATGCGTTGACGAATATGAGCGGGACCTGATATTCAGGTTCCGCCGCAGCTTGCCGATAGACATTCACATTTTCGCATTCTTCGCCATGAACGATCAGGAACAGCGCATCGCCATCGACCGTGTCCGCGTCGGCATGTACGTGCAACTCGATGACTGGATGGGGCATCCCTTCCTGTTCAGCAGCTTCAAGATCCGCAACGAGAAACAACTGCAGGTCCTGCGTTCTCTGGGCCTGAAGGAAATCCTCTACCTGCCGGACAAAAGCAACGTCGCGCCGCTGCCGCCGGCGGCGCCGAAGACGGACGAGCCCGAATCCCCCGCGCCGGATCCGGAAGTGCTGGCCATGTGGCAGGAAAAACGCCAGCGCCGCGAGCAGCTGGCGAAGCAGCGCGAAGCCTATGGACGCTGCGAGAAGAAGTTCAACTCGGGCATGTCCACGGTCAAGGGCTTGCTGCGCAACCTCTTCGCCCGCCCGCAGGAATCGCTGGAACAGGCCCGCGTGCTGATCACCGACATGGTGGATTCCCTGCTCTCGGAAAAGGACGTGCTGATCCACCTGATGAACGCGAAGAGTGGCGACGAGGGCAGCTATTACCATGCCCTCAACGTCACCATGCTGTCCCTCATGCTGGCCAAGGAAGCAGGTTTCAGCGCCGAGGAGATGCGCGCCCTGGGGCAGGGCGCCCTGTTGCACGACGTCGGCAAGGAGAAGGTACCCAGCCAGGTGCTGATGAAGAAAACCGCGTGGACGGCGGCGGAGCGCAATTTCTACCAGCAGCACGTGCTCTACGGGGTGGAGATGGCCGCCCGCCTGCCGGGCCTGCCGGCGGGCGCCCTGGAGGTGATCGCCATGCACCACGAGACCCTGGATGGCGGGGGCTTCCCCAATCATCTGAGCGGCGCGCGCATCGGCCGCTTCGCGCGCGTCGCCACCATCGCCAATGCCTTCGACAACTACTGCAACCACCTCAACCCTGCGGACTCCCTGACCCCCGCCGAAGCGCTCTCGCACATGTTCAGGAAGGAGAAGGAGAAGTACGACCCCGGCCTCATGCAGCACTTCATCCGCTGTCTTGGTGTGTATCCGCCGGGCAGCGTGGTTCGCCTGAGCAACGACGCCATCGGCCTGGTGGTAAGCGTCAACACCGGGCAACTGCTGCATCCCACGCTGCTGTTGTACGACCCGGCGGTGCCCAAGGAGGAGGCCCTGCTGCTGAACATGGCGGAGGAGCCGGAGCTGTCGATCGTCGCCACCCTGCGGCCGGCGCAACTGGCGCCGGAGGTGTTCGATTACCTCAGCCCGCGCAGCCGCATCAGCTATTACTCCGAAGGACGCGACGGCGCTCAGGCAGGCTGAAGCAGTGTCTCCACCAGCCGCACCCAGTAGCTGGCACCGAGGGGAAGGATGTCGTCGTTGAAGTCGTAGCGGGGGTTGTGCAGCATGCAGCCGCCCTCGGCCAGGCCGTTGCCGATCCACACGTAGCAGCCGGGCTTCTCGCGCAGCATGTAGGCGAAATCCTCGGCGCCCATCGAAGGCTTCATGTCGAGGCGCACGTTGTCGCTCCCCACCAGATCGGCGAGCACCGCCTGGCAGCGTGCGGCCTCGGCGGCGTCGTTGACGCTGGGCGGGTAGCCGCGCCGGTAATCGAGGCTGGCCTGAACCCCGTGCGCGGCGGCGATGCCGGCGCACAGGCGTTCCATCGCCGCCTCGATGGCATCCTCCACCTCGGGGCGGAAGGCGCGCACCGTGCCGCCGATGCGCGCCTCGCCCGGAATCACGTTGTAGGCCTCGCCGCCCGCCAGGAAACGGGTGACGGAGAGCACGGCCGCGTCGAGGGGATCGAGGCTGCGGCTGACCACGGTTTGCAAGGCCTGCACGAGAGCCGCGCCGGCGACGAGGGGGTCGCGTCCCTGCTGCGGCATGGCGGCGTGGGCGCCATGGCCCTTGAGCAGGATGTCGAACTGGTCGGCGCAGGCCATCACCGGCCCCGCGTGCACGGCGAACTGTCCCGCCGGCAGGCCGGGCCAGTTGTGCATGCCGTAGACGGCTTCCACCGGGAAGCGCGCGAACAGACCCTGCTCGATCATCACCCGGGCGCCGCCGTCGGTTTCCTCGGCGGGCTGGAAGATGAACACCACCGTGCCCTCGAAGTCGCCGTGCGCGGCAAGGTATTCCGCCGCTCCCAGCAGCATGGCGGTATGCCCATCATGGCCACAGGCGTGCATGCGGCCTTCATGCCGCGAACGGTGCGGGAACAGGTTCAGCTCGTGCACCGGCAGCGCGTCCATGTCGGCGCGCAGGGCGATGGCGCGGCCTGTGTCGCCGCGCCGCAGCACGCCGACCACGCCGGTGCCTGCCAGGCCGCGATGCGTCTCGATGCCGCGCGCCGAAAGGAAGTCCGCCACCTTGCCGGCGGTGCGGTGCTCGTCGAAAGCGAGTTCCGGATGGGCGTGCAGATCGTGGCGCAAAGCCACCAACTGCTCGCGCGCGGCCTGGATGCGCGGCAACACGTTCATGACATGCCCGGCACGGCCTGCTTGGTCACGGCGACCGCGACGATGTAGGCGAACACTCCCAGGGCGGCGATGAAGGCCTTGATGCGCAGCGCCCTGGTCGCGCCCCGCTTGAGGGCGATCGTGCCGAGGCCGATGTAGGCCAGCAGGCCGACGATCTTGGCGAGTATCCAGGGCTGCTGCATGGGGTTCAGGCCGCCCACCACCAGCATGGCGATCGCCGCCAGCAGCAGCAGGCTGTCGTTCATGTGGGGCACCACCCGCACCCATCGTTCCCTCAGGCGCGGCGACTCCCGCATCATCCAGAAACCGCGCAGCAGAAACAGCAGCAGGGTGATGACAACGGTGACGGCGTGCAGGCCGCGCAGCAGTGCGTAATCCATGATGAACGGGCAAGGGGAATCGGGCCGTCCATCTTACCCCGGAAGCCGCGCGCGGCGGCTATTGCGGCTGGAAAGTGCGCTCGATCGCGGCCACCAGGGTTTTCACGTCATGCGTCGTGAGTTTCGGGTAGGCCTCGTGCACGACGCGATGGGCCAGATAGTCCATCGGGCTGTTGGCCCACTCGTTGGTGGCATGGAAGAAATGGTCGATGCGACCCCGCGCGTCGTCGAAGATGGCGCGCAGGTGGGGATGGCGCCGCCGCTCGTTATGAAAAACCCCGTGCTTGTCCTGGAACGTGCCCATCATGGTCTCCTCACTCTATGTTTGGCGTCGGCGGATGCACCACCGCCCTTTCATGATAGTGGTTTTTTCAAGCGATTGAAGGGCTTACGTGTTTAACCGGTTTCCTCCGCTTCGACGTACAGCCAGCGCCCGTCGATCCGTGTGAAGCGGCTGTTTTCCTCCAGGCGATGCGCCTTGCCGTCGATCTTGTAGCGCGCCAGAAAGGCGACGCGGGCGTGGTCGGCATCCAGCACCTCGTGTTTGCGTACCTTGAGACCCAGCCAGCCCACCCGCCCATCGCGATCGAGGCCCAGTTCCGCCGGTCGGGTGCGCGGATGCCAGGTGTCCAGCAGATAAGCCTCCTCGCCTAAAACATAAGCGCTGTAGCGCGAGCGCATGAGCGCCAGCGCGTCCGGCGGCTGGCGCTCGCCGCGCAGGTAGGGCGCGCAGCAGCGGGCCAGCTCCAGGCCGGAGCCGCAGGGGCAGGGGATGGACGTGACGGAGGTCATTCGCGTGCTGTGCCGTTCGTGTTTCCATTTTGTCGGTCATGTCCATCACCCTCCGCAAGGCGGACAGCGTATGGACCAGACAGGTTCTGATGCAGTGCCGCCGGAGAGCATAATGCCCTCCTGATCCAGCCTGATTTTCATCCATTTCTCATCCGGGAGCCGACCACCATGTATTCCCCCTTGTTCCGGCACAAGCCAAGCCCTGTTTCCGCGCGCCAGTCCTGGACGCTGCTGCCACTCCTGCTGGCCCTGGGCCTGAGCGGCTGCGCCACCCAGGATTACGTGCGCCAGGAGGTGGGCCAATACAACGACCGCGTGCAGGGCATGGAATCCTGGTTCAAGGCCATCGAGCTGGGCCTGGACACCCAGGCCAAGCGCATCCGCGAAGCGGAAATGCGCGCCGACCGGCTGGAGCGCGATGCCGCCGAGAGCGGCAAGCTGTTGCGCGAAACCCGCGGCGAACTGACGGTCGGCGCGCAGCGCATGCAGGCGCTGGCGGCGGATCAGGCGGCCACGGGCCGGCGTCTCGACAGCCTGGATCGTCAGGTGGCGACCGACCTGGCCGCCGTCAACCAGCGTCTGCAAAGCACCACGGCCGACGCTGCGCGTGCCCATCGCCGGCTGGATACGCAGGAGGCCCGCCTGGAGGCCGCCGATACCCGCGTTTCCTCTGCCCTCGCCAGCCTGGGTGCAACCGGACAGCGCCTCGTCGCCCTGGAAAACCAGTTGGCCGCCATGCCGGGGGCACCTGCCCCGGCGGTCGCACCGGCCGCGCCCGCATCCGCTGCGACGGAACAGCCCACGCCGGCCGTGGCGCAGGTCGTGACGCCGAGCGTAGCGGTGGCGGCTGACGCGCAGACCGCGGCCTTGCAAGGCCTGATTATTGATCTTCAGCGCAAGATCGAGCAGCAGCATGCCACCCTGGATGCCCTGACGGCGCGCCTGGGCGGCGTCGAGTCCGGATTGACCGAACAGGGCCGCGGCGGTGCCGATCGGCAAGCCGCCATGCAGACGACCAACGCCACCCTGGCCGATCTGCGCGCCGATCTCACGCGCCTGCGCGGCGAGAGCGAAGAGCAGGCGCGGGCCATCGCGCGTATCGACCAGAAGATGGGCGGTCTTGGCCAGGACCTCGCCAGCGCCCGCCAACGCGTGGAGCAGGGCGAGAAGGCTCTGGCGGACTCAGGCCTGCGCCTGACGATGGTGCAGGAGCTGGTGACCAAGCAGGGTGAGCGCCTGGCGCAAAGCGAAAGCGCCTACGGCCAGGTGTCGGTCACCGCGCGGGAGGCGCTCGACCGCGCCATGCAGGCGGGCAGGCTGGCGGAAGGCAAGATCGTCTATGAAGCGACCCTGACCGACGAGGTCACGCATTTTGCCCTCAATGAGGCCCGCCTTAACGCCGAGTCCAGAAAACAGCTGGATGAGTTCTCCGCCCAGCTCAAGGCGGAGAACCGCGGCGCCTTCATCGAGATCCAGGGCCATACCGACAATCTGGGCGCGGCCGAGGCCAACCAGCGCCTCGCGCAGCGGCGCGCCATGGCGGTGCGCGACTATCTGCATCAGGAGGCGGGTATCCCCCTGAATCTTCTCGCGGTTGCGGCTTACGGCTCCAGCCGCCCGGTGGCCGACAACGCTTCGCGTGAGGGGCGCGCCAAGAATCGGCGCGTGGTGCTGGTCGTCCTGCGCTGAGCCAAGCCCTAGCGGGTTGCGCTCAGCCGCCGGTCGGCGTAACGGTTGCGGGCCAGTTCGGCGAGGTCCGGCGGCATGGCTTTCAAGTTGCGCTGAATTTCCTGCTCGCCCAGGCGGTGCCCGTATTCCTTGGCCAGACAGAACCAGTGATGCGCGGCCATGCGGTCCTGCCGGTCGCCCTTGCGATGCAGGAACAACTGGCCGAGGGCGTAATAGGCGTCGGCGAAGCCCTGATCGGCTGAGCGGGCATACCAGTACGCGGCAAGCAGGTCGTCCCGCTCCACACCCTGGCCCTCTTCGTGGAGCAGGCCCAGCATGTACTGGGCTTCGCGATCGCCCCGCTCGGCAAAGACCCTGAATTCGCGCGCGGCCTTGTCGTAGTCGCCGCTGGAGTAGGCGCTCATGCCTTCGTCCACACCGGCGTGGGCGAGCGCCGCGACGGATAGAAGCAGGCAGGTGAGAATGAAGCGAATGTGTAAGCGCATGGTCAGGATTCGGGATGTGCTGGAATATTAACGGACGCTTATATATAAACTTTAGAAAAAAATTTGAGCCGGCGAGGAAAGCTGTCGCGGGTTGCGCAGAGGCAGCGATTTCACCGGGAAGAGGGCGATGGGTTCAGGCCAACCGGGTTGCTGGAGGCGGCAGTCGATAGCGGTTATTTCTAGACCCGAACCGATGCCGGAAACACGCTATGGAAGCACCTACCCTCCCAGCACCCGAAGCCCCGCCCGCATTCCCCGCCCGGGCACCGTTGTCGCGTGAGCAGACAAGCACGCACCCCGGGCCATGCCCGCCTTGCCCGGACCGCGAGCAGAGCGCGCTCCGGGTGGATATTCGCGCCCTCTTCAGAAAATGGGGCGAGTGAGGCGGGCTGCGCGCATGACGCGCTTCCCCATTACCCTGGCTTGCCGGCTCAGGCGCCGATAATGCCGCCGTCCTCGCGCGTGATCACCACCGTCGCGGAACGCGGGTAGCGCCCCTGGTTGGGCCAGGTGCCGGTGAATTTTCAGGCGGCGAAGTCGGCGGGCGAAGTGATGGTGCCCGGATGCGCTACGGCACTGGCTCGTCGAGAGCAACCGGGCGTCTCCGGCCTGGCACGGCGATAGCGCGCGCAGAGGGTGCGAGCTTGCCCGTCAGGCTGGATGCCGGCGAGGCGGTGCCTGTCTCAAATCAGGCGGATTCCCTCGCGGCGCGCCGGGCGCGGCGCCAATCGGCGAGCCGGCGCAGTCCTTTCCAGACGCCCCACAGCACCGGCACGACGATGACCAGCCAGGGCAGGGCCTGGACGATGAACAACAGCGCCGCCGCCAGGCTGGAGGCGAAGGCCCGGCCGGCGCCGCGCCAGGCCTCCACCAGGGGCTGCATGGCGCCGGTCTCGCCGAGGCTGGGTTCGGGACGGTAGTCCACGTGCAGCAGGATCTTTTCGGTTTCGTTGGCGAGGGCCTTGCGCTGTGCCGCCATGGCGTCCAGTTCGCCCTGCACGCGGGCCAGCTCACGTTCCGTTTCCAGGATGTCCTTCAGGCTGCCCGCGCGCTTCGCCAGCAATTCACGCAGGCGGTCGCGCAGGTCACCCAGCGTTTTCAGGCGGGCTTCCACGTCCACCACCTGCAGGGTCTTGTCCTCCCGTTCCACACGCCGTTCCTTGACCTCCGGAGCGCTCATGGCGCCCAGCAGCTTCTCGGCGTTGGCGCGGCCGACGCGCAGCTGCAGGGCGGCGCTGACCGGACTGTGGGCCGACTTGCTGAGGGCCGCATGCAGCACTTCGCAGTCCTGTCTGCACAGGGCGATGTGTGCCTGCCAGCGCGTCTCGATGGCCGTTTCCGGCAGTTCGAACACCCAGAACTGACGTTCAGCCAGATAGCGCGGTGTAGCGGCATCGAGGGCAGCCTGAACAGTCCCGCCTTCGGCCACTGCCGCATTCATGGCCGCTGGGGCCGGCGCGGCCATGCGCATCGACACCGGCGCGGCCGCCTCCTGGTGAACGGCATCGCCACAGGCGGCAAGGAATAGGGTAACAGCGAGGATGGTGGCGCGCGGGTTCACGGTGACCTCCGGGTCGAAAGTTACGTCGGCATGCTACACGTGCAACGCCCAGAGCTTCTGTGAGCTCTTTTGCCGTAGAGATCGACGGTCATGCGCTGGTGAGTGGGAGCGTGGAAAAAGCGGGTATCCAGAATTAGGTGTGAAGTTGGGAAGCAGCGGACTCATCCAATCTCAGGTGCCAACGTTGAGCGGGGATACGTCTCCAAACGCCACGTTCCTGCCCTTGGAACGTTGCCTCCGTCTGGCAGGTAGGAGTCAGGATCTGTCATTGCTGGATGCCTCCAAAAACACGTCAGCTTCCTGGATCGTCGATCTAGGGCAGCACGAACTGTTTCAGTCATCGGAAGTGTGAGGTGTGGTTGGCGGTACCTCGGTTCGGATCAATGAACGCGTCGGTATCCATGTAACGTTGATTGATCTTGCCTTGATTAACTTGTCTGACCCCTATAGTTCGGCAGACGCCCAAGCATAAGTTTGGGTGTAGTTCGCACAGACGGGGGGAATAGTGTTATTCATGACCGAGGTACCACGTGATTGCGCCTCCAAAATCGCGGCCCATGTCGGAATTTTTTACATCAATTCTGTCAGGCCAGCACGTCCCCGACCCACGACGCTAGCCGGAACGAAAAAATCTTAATGAAAACAGCAAGTAAGTATCGATGATTTCTTCCTGGCTCAACTTTTTCTTACTTTCGTACGTGGGCAATAAGCAAGCTGCCCATAAGATTTCGATGTGCTCAACTCAAAATAGTGGGGTATACAAATGTATTCACGTAGGTTGTCAGCAGTTATCGCCACTGCTTGTCTTAGTGTGCTGTCGTTGAATGCGAGCGCGGCCGTCATTGATTCTGCCGACGTCGGGGGCTTTAGCACCTTCCAGGACACCAACACCGGTCGCGTATGGCTGGACTTGGACAACTTCTTCAACAAGTCCACAGCAGACATGGTCACCGCAGCTACCGCGGCAGGCTTCACGTTTGCTACCAAGTCGGACGTCCAAGCACTGCTGGGGTCCCTGTCCCTGGCTGGCGGTGCTTGGTCGGGCTACAAAGCCGTCATGGGCGATGCACCCAACCGCGAACTGATCTGGGGCGCCTACGACGACGGCGGCGATGCCAGCCAGATCGGCTGGGCGTGGGCTTACGATAACGATCCTAGCTGGAACTTCGTTGATGCCGTAGACAGCATCTCCAACATTCCCAACGCCGGTAGCCTGGATACGGATTTGAACATCTGGGCTTACCAGACTGGCCAGAATGGCCAGGTACCGGAACCTGCCTCTCTCGCACTACTCGGCATCGGACTTGCCGGCCTGGGCCTGATGCGTCGCCGCAAGGCCTGAGTGCTGCCGGGCAGTGTAAAAAGTGGCGACTTCGGTCGCCGTTTTTTCATGAGTTGATCCACCAATATCCGTCCGGTTGAAAGCTTGTCGCATCGAAGGCCGCGAGCCACACGGCATTGCCGTCCTTGAGCGTCGGGCTTAAAGAGGCCATAGCGGATTTGAATCATGGTCGTCATGGCCGACTTGCCCGTCGACAGGGGGGCTTTCGAATCACCACTAGGAGGCTGCTGCTGCTGACTGACGCTGGCTTGGGAAGCTGACGCTCACGAAAGTCCGGTGTCGAAATATTTGACAGTCAGGATTGGCCGACGAGTGGCAATTGACCCTTGATTCGCCAAAGGACTGCTTCAGCTAGATTTCTGCCCGCGATGTGGACTTACGCAATGCCGACCGCGCCATTGAATTGGTCAGGCAATCAAACAAACCGCATCGACAAATCCACGGCCCTGAGCGACTTGGTCAGGCTGCCTACCGAAATGCGGTCTACCCCGGTCTCGGCAATGGCCCGCACCTTGTCCAGGCTGATGCCGCCGGAGGCTTCCAGAGCGGCCCGGCCGGCGGTTAGGCGCACGGCCTCGCGCATGCCTTCCAGGTCGAAATTGTCCAGCAGGATCAGCCTGGCGCCTGCCAGGAGGACCTCCTTCAACTGAGCCAGGGTTTCCACCTCGATTTGCACAGACACGTCGGTGCCGGCCAGCTTGAACGACGCTTCCAGGGCGGGGCGTATGCCCCCCGCTGCGGCGATGTGGTTTTCCTTGATGAGAATGCCGTCGTACAGGCCGATGCGCTGGTTCTCGCCGCCGCCGCATTTTACTGCGTACTTCAGGGCCAGGCGCAGGCCGGGCAGGGTCTTGCGGGTGTCGTAGATCTTCGCCCGGGTGCCGGCGATGGCATCCACGTAGCGGCGGGTCTCGGTTGCCACGGCGGACAGGGTTTGTAGGAAGTTCAGCGCCGGACGCTCGGCGCTGAGCAGGGCGCGGGCCTTGCCGCTGATCTCGCACAGGGTCTGGCCGGCGTGGATGCGGTCACCGTCGGCGGCGCGCCAGGCGAACCGCGCGGCCGGGTCCAGGGCAAGGAAGCAGGCCTCGAACCAAGCGGTGCCGCACAGCACCGCGTCTTCCCGGGTCGCCACCTGGGCATGGCCGGCGGTGCCTTCGGGGATCAACCGCGCGGTCAGGTCGCCGCCGCCGACGTCTTCCTCCAGCGCCGCGCGGACATTGTTTTGGAGGGCTTTTTCGAGGTCTATATTCATGGGGCGATTGTAATTCCCCCTATCCGAGGAGTTGAAATCGCCCCCGCATTCCCCATTTGGGAGGCAATCATCCGAATTGGGAGCAAGACATGCGTTTCGACAAACTCACCACGCCGTTCCAGTCCGCCATCCAGGACGCACAAAGCCTCGCCCTGGGCAACGACAACGCCTACATCGAGCCGGTGCACCTGCTGGCCGCCCTGATCAACCAGGAAGGCGGCTCGGCCCGGCCCATCCTGCAGAAGGCCGGCGCCCGCCTGCCTTCCCTAGTGGCCGCCCTGCAGAACGCCATGAACCGCCTGCCCAAGGTGGAAGGCACCGGCGGGGAAATCCAGCCGTCCAAGGAACTCATCAACCTGTTCAACCTGACGGACAAGGAAGCGACCAAGCGGGGCGACCAGTACATCGCCAGCGAACTCTTCCTGCTGGCCGCCGTGGACGACAAGGGCGAGGCAGGCCGCCTGCTCAAGGAAAACGGCGCCACCCGCAAGGCCCTGGAAGCCGCCATCAGCGAAGTGCGCGGCGGCGAGGGCGTCGACACCCAGGAATCCGAAGGCCAGCGCCAGGCCTTGGCGAAGTACACCCTGGACCTCACCGACCGGGCACGCCAGGGCAAGCTGGACCCGGTGATCGGCCGGGACGACGAGATCCGCCGTGCCATCCAGGTGCTGCAACGGCGTACCAAGAACAACCCCGTGCTCATCGGCGAGCCCGGGGTGGGCAAGACCGCCATCGTCGAAGGCCTGGCCCAGCGCATCGTCAACGGCGAGGTGCCGGAGACCCTCAAAGGCAAGCGCGTGCTGGTGCTGGACATGGCGGGCCTGCTGGCGGGCGCCAAGTACCGGGGCGAGTTCGAGGAACGCCTCAAGGCCGTGTTGAAGGAAGTAGGCCAGGACGAAGGCCGCATCATCCTGTTCATCGACGAGTTGCACACCATGGTGGGGGCCGGCAAGGCGGAAGGGGCCATCGACGCCGGCAACATGCTGAAGCCCGCCCTGGCCCGGGGTGAGTTGCACTGCATCGGCGCCACCACCCTGGATGAATACCGCAAGTACATCGAAAAGGACGCCGCCCTGGAACGCCGCTTCCAGAAGGTGCTGGTGGACGAGCCCAGCGTGGAAGCCACCATCGCCATCCTGCGGGGCTTGCAGGAAAAATACGAACTGCACCACGGCGTCGACATCACCGACCCGGCCATCGTCGCCGCCGCCGAGCTTTCCCACCGCTACATCACCGACCGCTTCCTGCCGGACAAGGCCATCGACCTCATCGACGAGGCCGCCAGCCGCATCAAGATGGAGATCGACTCCAAGCCCGAGGTCATGGACAAGCTGGACCGGCGCCTGATCCAGCTCAAGATCGAGCGGGAAGCCGTGAAGCGGGAGAAGGACGAGGCATCGAAGAAGCGCCTGTCCCTGATCGAGGACGAGATCCGCAAGCTGGAGAAGGAATACGCCGATCTGGAGGAAGTCTGGAAGGCCGAGAAAGCCACGGTCCAGGGCGCGGCCCACGTGAAGGAGGAGATCGACCAGCTGCGCGCCCAGATGGCCGAGTTGCAACGCAAGGGCCAGTTCGACAAGGTGGCCGAGATCCAGTACGGCAAGCTGCCCGCCCTGGAAGCCCGCCTCAAGCAGGCCGAGGCGGGGGAAGGCAAGACCGAATTCAAGCTCCTGCGGACCCAGGTGGGCGCCGAGGAGATCGCCGAGGTGGTCAGCCGCGCCACCGGCATCCCCGTGTCCAAGCTGGTCCAGGGCGAACGGGACAAGCTGCTGGCCATGGAAGAGCGCATCCACCAGCGCGTGGTCGGCCAGGACGAGGCCGTGCGCCTGGTATCCGATGCCATCCGTCGCTCCCGCGCCGGCCTGTCCGACCCCAACCGGCCCTATGGCTCCTTCCTGTTCCTGGGTCCCACCGGCGTGGGCAAGACCGAACTGTGCAAGGCCCTGGCCGAGTTCCTGTTCGACTCCCAGGACCACCTCATCCGCGTCGACATGAGCGAGTTCATGGAGAAGCACTCCGTGGCCCGCCTCATCGGCGCGCCCCCCGGCTACGTGGGCTACGAGGAGGGCGGCTACCTGACCGAAGCCGTGCGCCGCAAGCCCTACTCGGTGATCCTGCTGGACGAGGTGGAGAAGGCCCACCCGGACGTGTTCAACGTGCTGCTGCAGGTGCTCGACGACGGCCGCATGACCGACGGCCAGGGCCGCACCGTGGACTTCAAGAACACCGTCATCGTCATGACCAGCAACCTGGGCAGCCAGATGATCCAGAGCATGGCCGGCGACGATTACCAGGTCATCAAGCTGGCGGTCATGGGCGAGGTGAAGACCTACTTCCGTCCCGAGTTCATCAACCGCATCGACGAGGTGGTGGTGTTCCACTCCTTGAGCGAGGCGCACATCGCCAACATCGCCCGCATCCAGCTCCACTACCTGGAGAAGCGGGTCGCCCAGATGGAGATGAAGCTGGAAGTCAGCGACGCCGCCCTGCTGGAACTGGCCCGCGAAGGCTTCGACCCGGTGTTCGGCGCCCGGCCGCTGAAGCGCGCGATCCAGCAGCAGATCGAGAACCCGCTGGCCAAGGAAATCCTCTCCGGCCGCTTCGCCCCCAAGGACATCATCCGGGTGGACGTGGTGGATGGGCGGATCGAGTTCGAGCAGGTCATCGAGGCCGAGGCTGTTTGATTCTGTTGAACGCGCGGGCCGCCTGTTTGTGCGGCCCGTCCGCGGCAGGGACCTTGAATGCGCGTCGTCGGGAAGACGCGCTGGCTGGCGTTCGCGTTCGGCCGGTCCGGGTCGGTTCGTTCGCGTATCAGCCGCTTCGCCAGTGCCCCGATTTCCCACCCAGCTTCTCCAGCAGGCGCACCGCTTCGATGACCATGCCCCGGTCCACCGCCTTGCACATGTCGTAGATGGTGAGCAGGGCAACGCTGGCGGCGGTGAGGGCTTCCATTTCCACACCCGTGCGGCCGACGCATTCGGCCGTCGCCGTGCATTCGATGGCGTGGGCGGTCTCGTCCAGACGGAAATCCACCGTGACGCGGGTGAGGGGGATGGGGTGGCAGAGGGGAATCAGTTCGGCCGTCCGCTTTGCCGCCATGATGCCGGCCAGACGGGCGACGCCGAGGACGTCGCCTTTTTTCGCGGCGCCGTCGCGGATCAGCGCGAGGGTTTCCGGACGCATGACGATGCGGCCGGCGGTGACCGCAACACGACGGGTTTCCGCCTTCTCGGCGACATCCACCATGATGGCGCGGCCCTGTTCGTCGAAGTGAGTGAATTCGTTCATGGTGACGGCGCTTGCCCCCTTCGGGGGGAACTGGTGGCAGGGGCAAGTATCATAGCCGCATGAATTGGTTCCGCTCCATCGCCCTGCCGCTCGCGCTTGCCGGCATCCTCGCCACCCCCGCCGCCGCCATCGAACTGCCCGATCTCGGCGATGCCTCGCGCAGTGCCCTGTCGGAGAACCAGGAGGATCGCATCGGGCGCGAGATCATGCGGCAGATCCGGGAGAGCAGTGATTACCTCGACGACGCGGTGGTGGCCGATTACCTGGCCAACCTGGGTGATCGGCTGGTGGCCGCGTCCACCGCGCCCGGCCGTCATTTCGAGTTTTTCCCGGTACGCGATGCCACCATCAACGCCTTCGCTCTGCCCGGTGGCTACATCGGCGTGCACACCGGCCTGATCTCGGCCGCGCGCAATGAATCCGAACTGGCCGGCGTGCTGTCGCACGAAATCGCCCACGTCACCCAGCAGCACATCGCCCGCATGGTGGACAACCAGCGCAACGCCAGCGTCATCTCCCTGGCCGCCCTGGCCGTGGCCATTCTCGCGGCCCGCTCCAACAGCCAGGTGGCCGAGGCGGCGCTGGCCGGCAGCGCGGCCTTGAGCTTGCAGAACCAGCTTGATTTTACCCGCGAGAACGAGCGCGAAGCCGACCGGGTCGGCCTGCGCATCCTCGATCAGGCAGGGTTCGCGCTGGAGGGCATGGCCAGCTTCTTCGAGCGTCTGCAGGCCCAGGGGCGCCTCTATGAGAACAACGCGCCTGCATACATGCGCACGCATCCGCTGACCTTCGAGCGCATCGCCGACATGCAGAACCGCGTCGGCGAACAGCCTTACCGCCAGCACACGGACAGCGTCGATTTCAAGCTGGTGCGGGCGCGGGTGCAGGCCGCCCAGGGCGAAGCGCGCGACGCGGTGACGCTGTTCGAGGCGCGAGTGCGCGAGCAGGAGGATGCCGCCGCCTGGTATGGCCTGCTCCAGGCCAGCCTGCGTGCCGGCGACCTGCCGCGGGCGCGGCGGGCGTTGGGCAAGCTGGGCAAGGACGCCGTCGGCTCGCCCCTGCCGGCCATGGCCACGGTGGAGCTGGCATTGGCCGAGGGCCGTGCCGAAGAAGCCATTCGGCAGGCCCGCGCGGGGCTGGCCAAGTATCCGGGATATCGCCCGCTCGCTTACCTGTATGCCCGCGCCCTGCTGCGCGCCAAACGGGTTGTGGAGGCCCTCGATTTTCTTGACGAGCGGCGGCGCGACTGGCCCTCTGACCCGCAATTCCAGTTGCTGTTGGCCGAGGCCTACGGGGCCGCCGGGCAGAACGCCAAGGCGCATCTGGCGCAGGCCGAAGCCTATGCGCTGAGCGACCGCGTCGCCGCCGCCATCGAGCAGTTGCGCCTGGCGCAACGGGCCGGCAACGCCGACTTCTACACCCTCTCCATCATCGACGCCCGCCTGCGCGCACTGCGTGAAATCGAGAGCAAGGAAGCGGCCGAGATGGCGCGCAAGGGCAAGTGAGGCGCGGCTTCCCCCGGCCCGGTCGGCGCCGCGCGCTGCCCCTTGTCGTCGGCAGGGGCTTGCGCCTATGCTCGCGCACCGCGTGCCCGGCGCAAATTGCCGGGTAGCCTGAAACCAGATCGACCCGGGAATTCGCATGCGCTTCCGCGCTTTTTTCATGATCGGCATGCTTGCCCTTGCAGCTTCGCTGCCCGCTTTGGCGCAAAAGGCGGACAAATCGCCACCCGGCAAGGCCGTCGCATTCAGCCAGGACAAGGGGAATTGCCTGAGCTGCCACGGTTTTCCATCGCTGACCGACGCTGAACAGACCGGCAACAGCGGTCCGCCCATCATCGCCATGCAGGCGCGCTTTCCCGACCGCGCCGCGCTGCGCGCGAGAATCTGGGACGCGAGCGCCGGCAATGCCGCCAGTTTCATGCCGCCCTTTGGCCGGCATCGCATCCTCACCGAGGAGGAGATCGACCAGGTGGTTGATTTCCTCCTCGGCCTGTAGGCCATGCGCGGACGCGTCCGGCATATCGTCGTGGGCGGCCTGGCCGCGTTGCTGGCTTGCCTGGGCGCGGGCGCGGCGTTCGCCGAGCCCGAGGACGATCGTCTGAGGCTGGAAGCCTTCTTCCGCAAGCAGTTTCCCGATCTGCAAGCCGAGCAGTACGTGCATGGCGCCATGCTGTTCGACCCCGAGGCCATGGCGCAATACCGCAGCATCATGGAATTTCCACCCTTCGCCGGCGAGGTGGAGAAGGGGGAAATCCTCTGGCGCGTCCCCATGCAGTCCGCCCTGACCTATGCCGACTGCCTGCCCAACGGCGGCCGCATGATCGCCGGCAATTACCCCATGTTCGACGAGGCCAAGGGCCGGGTGGTGACGCTGGAAGATGCCATCAACGCCTGTCGCGTCGCCAACAACGAGGTGCCCTACCAGCATGGCGACCCGGCCACGATGGGGGCGCTCACCGCCTATCTGCGCAGCCTGTCGGACGGCATGAAGATGAACATCCGGGTGGAAGGCGAAGGCGCCCGCCGCGCTTTCGAGGACGGCAGGAAGACCTTCTACGCGCGTGCGGGCCAGCTCAACTTCTCCTGCGCCAGTTGCCACGTCGACAATGCCGGCAACCGCCTGCGCGGCGAGACGCTTTCGCCGGCCATCGGCCAGGCCACGCACTGGCCGGTGTTCCGCGGTGGCGACCAGTTGCTCACCCTGCAGGCGCGTTACGCCAGTTGTCACCGCCTGGCGCGGCACGTGCCGGATGCCCTCGGCAGCACCCGCTACAACAATCTCGAATACTTCCATTCCTATCTCAGCAACGGTCTGCCGCTGCGCGCGTCGGTGTTCAGGAAATAGGCCGCGGCCGTTTCCTGGTGCGATTCACGCGTCGGCCTGGGCCATCGCTACCATTTACCGCGGCGGACCAACTCGCAAGAATGCGCCGCACCCCACGCCTCAACAGGAGAACCCCGCCATGTCCATGTCCCGTCGTGAATTTCTGCAAGTGCTCGCCGCTGCCGCGGCCGGCGGCTTCGCTCTCGACAGCCGGTTGGCGCTGGCCGGCAACGCACCCGCCGGCTATTACGACGTGCCCGCCTTCGGCAATGTTTCGCTCATGCACATGACCGACTGCCACGCGCAGCTCCTGCCCATCTACTTCCGCGAGCCCAACGTGAACCTGGGCGTGGGCGAGGCTTTGGGCAAGGTGCCGCACCTGGTCGGCGAGCACCTGCTCAAGCACTTCAACATCAAGAATGGCTCCATCGACGCCCACGCCTTCACCTATTTGGACTTCGAGGCGGCCTCCCGCACCTACGGCAAGGTGGGCGGCTTCGCCCACCTGAAGACCCTGGTTGACAAGGTGCGCGCTTCCCGGCCCGGTTCCCTGCTGCTGGACGGCGGCGATACCTGGCAGGGTTCCGCCACCGCCCTGTGGACCAACGCCCAGGACATGGTGGACGCCTGCATCGCGCTGGGCGTGGACGTCATGTGTCCGCACTGGGAAATGACCTACGGCGCCCAGCGGGTCCAGGAAATCGTCGAGGGCGACTTCAAGAAGGCCGGCGTCGACTTCGTCGCCCAGAACGTGGTCACCAACGACTTCGGCGACCAGGTGTTCAAGCCCTACGTCATGCGCGTCATCAACGGCGTGCAGGTGGCCATCGTCGGCCAGGCCTTCCCCTACACCCCGGTGGCCAACCCGCGCTGGATGATCCCCGACTGGTCCTTCGGCATCCGAGACGACGGCATGCAGAAGTGGGTGGACGAGGCCCGCGCCAAGGGCGCCCAGGTGGTGGTGGTGCTTTCCCACAACGGCATGGACGTGGACCTGAAGATGGCCAGCCGGGTCACCGGCATCGACGCCATCTTCGGCGGCCATACCCATGACGGCGTACCCCAGCCGATCCAGGTCAAGAACGCCAAGGGCGTCACCCTGGTCACCAATGCCGGCTCCAACGGCAAGTTCCTCGGCGTCATGGACTTCGACGTCAAGGATGGCAAGGTCAAGGGCTGGAAGTACCGCCTCATGCCGGTGTTCTCCAACCTGCTGCCGGCCGACGCGAAGATGGACGCCCTCATCAAGAAGATTCGCGCCCCCTTCGAGGCCAAGCTCAACGAGAAGCTGGCCGTCACCGAGGGCGTGCTCTACCGCCGCGGCAACTTCAACGGCACCTACGACCAGATGATCTGCGACGCGCTGATGAAGGTGAAGGGCGCCGACGCCGCCTTCTCGCCCGGCTTCCGCTGGGGTACCAGCCTGCTGTCCGGCGACGTCATCACCATGGAGAAGCTGATGGACCAGGTGGCCATCACCTATCCGCAGACCACCCTCACCGAGATGACCGGCGAGACCATCCACACCATCATGGAAGATGTCTGCGACAACCTGTTCAATGCCGATCCCTACTACCAGCAGGGCGGCGACATGGTGCGCGTCGGCGGCATCCAGTACACCATCGATCCCAACAAGACCATCGGCAAGCGCATTACCGACATGACCCTCAAGGGCAAGGCGGTGGACCCCAACAAGAAGTACAAGGTGGCGGGTTGGGCGCCGGTGGGCGAGGGCGTGCAAGGCGCGCCCATCTGGGACGTGGTGGCCGAGTACCTGCGCGACGTCAAGGTGATCAAGCCGGTCAAGCTGAACCAGCCCAAGGTCGTCGGCATGGGCGGCAATCCGGGCATGGTGCTCTGATCCGCGCTTGAGCGCACAAGGGGGGCGATGCCCCCCTTTTTATTTGGCGTGGCAACATCGATTGCCGCGCGCGGGAATTCGCGCCACCGCGCCCGGTCCACGCTTCGTGTCCCCCGTGAGGAGCTTGCCATGCCATCCGGATTGTCCTTGCCGCGGCTTGTCCAGGTCATGTCGTTTGCCCTGCTCCTCGCGGCCCCGGTGGCATCGGCCGCCGCACCTGCGGCGAATGTCCTCATCGGCCACGCCTCCCCCTACCTGGCCCTGCATGGCCGGGATCCGGTGGCCTGGCAGGAATGGAACGCCGAGACCCTGGCGCGGGCGAAGCGGGAAAACAAGCTGCTATTCGTCTCCGTCGGTTATTTCTCCTGCCACTGGTGCCACGTCATGCAGCGCGAGAGCTACCAGGATGCCGCCATCGCCGCGTTGCTCAACCGGCACTTCATTCCCGTGAAGGTGGATCGGGAACTCAACGGCGCCCTGGATGCCGCGTTGATCGAATTCGTCGACCGCCTGCAGGGCGTCTCCGGCTGGCCGCTGAACGCCTTCGTCACGCCGGAGGGCTATCCGGCCTATGCCGTGCTCTACGAACCGCCCGCCGAATTCAAGGCCTTGCTCGAACGACTGGCGGGCAACTGGCGTTCGCACCCCGACAAGATCCGCGCCACCGCGCGCGAAGCGGCACCTGCGCCGCAACCGGCGCGCGCGCAAGCGCCCACGCCGGAACTGGCGAAGGAGCGGGAACGCGCCTATCTGGCGGCGATCTGGCGCCATGCCGATACCCTGCAGGGCGGCTTTTCCCGTGTCAGCAAGTTCCCCATGGCACCCCATCTGGCCCGGCTGCTGGAACTCTACGCGCGCGACCGCGACCCTCGCCTGGGCGAGTTCCTTACCCTCACCCTGGACCAGATGGCCCGGCGCGGCCTGCGCGACCACGTGCATGGCGGCTTTTTCCGCTACACCGTGGATCCGGATTGGCATATTCCCCATTTCGAGAAGATGCTGGCCGACAATGCCCAGCTCGCCCCGGTCTACGCCCGCGCCGCCGAACTGCTGCACCGCCCGGACTATCGCCGCGTCGCCGAGCAGACCCTGGATTTCCTGCGCGAAACCCTGGCCGCGCCCGGCGGCGGTTACCACACCGCCACCTCCGCCCTGGACCGCCAAGGCCGCGAAGGCGGCGCCTACCTGTGGTCCCTGACGGAGCTGAAGCAACGGCTCTCGCCGGCGGATTACGCGCTGGCGGCCCGGGCCTGGAAGCTGGAGCGCCCGGCCGACTTCGCCGAGGGACATCTGCCCCTGGAATGGATCGAACTCGACCCGGCCGAACGCGAGCGGCTGCGCAAGATCCTGGGCACGCTCAAGACCGCCGGCCGGCAAGGTCAGGTGCCGGTGGACACCAAGGTCAACGCCGGCCTCAACGGCCTGGCCCTGAGCGCCTTCGTCCGCGCCGGCAAGGGCGTGCCGCGTCACCAGCAGGCGGCGCGCGAACTGGTGGCCTTCCTCAGCGGCCACATGCTCACGCGTGACGGACTGGTGAAGACCCGCCGCCGGCGGGCGGGTGTTCACCGACGCCGAACTGGACGATTACGCCTACGTTGTCGCCGGCCTCGTCGACTACGCCGACGCCTTCGGCGACCGGGCCGCGGCCGATTCGGCCCGGCGGCTGGCGGCACAGGCCTGGCGCCGTTTCTTCGATGACGCGGGCTGGCGGCGCGAGGAGAAGCCGCTGCTGGCCACCCTGCGGCCGGATCCCGCGCTGGCCGACGGCGCCCTGCCTTCCGCCTCCGCGCGGCTGCTGGTCGCCACCCAGGCCTTGCTGCGCGTGCGTGCCGACCCGGAACTGGCCGCCGCCGCGCAACAAGCCCGCGCCCTGGCGGTCACGGCCATGGCCCGCGCAGCCTTCGATCATCCTTCGGCCTTGCAGAGCCTCGGTTCACCCTGACCGCTTCCAGGGCCGGCTTGCTTCCAGCCCGGCCAATGCGGGCGCCAGGCAAGACCTGGCACGGGCCGACTGGTTTCTTGAAAGCGCGCCGCCGCCCCTTGCCAGCGACGGTTATCATCGGCGGGCTTATCGGAGGAGCGGGATGGAATACGCGATCGTGGGGGTGCTGGGGCTGGCGCTGGGACTGTTGCTGTTGCTGTGGCAACGTGGACGCTGGCTGGCGGAGAACGCGCGGCTGACGCAACAGGTCGCCGGCCTGTCCGCCCAGTTGGAGCAGGAGTCGCGCCAGGCCGAGGCAAAGCAGGCGCTGCTGCGCGAGGCCGAGCAACATCTCGCCGACGCCTTCAACGCCCTGTCCGCGCAAGCCCTGGCGCGCAACAACCAGGCTTTCCTCGATCTTGCCGGGCAGAACCTGGCGGTTTTCCAGGAAGCAGCTAGGGGCGACCTGGCGGCGCGCCAGCAGGCGGTGGAGAGCCTGGTGAAGCCCCTGGCCGAGGAACTCGCCAAGCTTGCCGGCCAGACCCAGTCCCTGGAGAAGGCGCGCGCCGAGAGCCATGGCCAACTCAGCGAACAGCTCAAGGGCCTGCTCTCCGCGCAGCAGGATTTGCGCGGCGAGACCGGCCGCCTGGTCAACGCCCTGCGCCGGCCCGAGGTGCGCGGCCGCTGGGGCGAGGTGCAGTTGAAGCGGGTGGTGGAAATGGCGGGCATGCTGGACCGCTGCGACTTCTATGAGCAGGAGGTGGCGGCGGACGGCAAGCGGCCCGACATGCTGGTGCGCCTGCCCGGCGGCAAGACCCTGGTGCTCGATTCCAAGGCACCGGTGGCCGCCTTCCTGGAGGCCGCCGAGGCCCTCGACGACGGGGCCCGCGGCCGCGCCCTGGAGCGCTTCGCCCAGCACGTGCGCACCCACATCCAGCAGCTTTCCCAGAAGGCCTACTGGGAACAGTTCGAGGACGCGCCGGAATTCGTGGTGATGTTCCTGCCCGGCGAATCCTTTTTCAGCGCTGCCCTGCAGCAGGATCCGGCCCTCATCGAGTACGCCAGCGAGCGCAAGGTCATCCTGGCCACGCCCACCACCCTGCTGGCCCTGCTCAAGGCGGTCTATTACGGCTGGCGCCAGGAGGCCCTGGCCGACAACGCCCGCCAGGTCAGCGAGCTGGGCGCGCAGCTTTACGAGCGCCTGGCCAAGCTGGGCGAGCACTGGGCCAGCGTCGGCAAGAATCTGGGCCAGGCGGTGAAGGCCTACAACGAGGCCACCGGTTCGCTGGAAAGCCGCGTCATGGTGTCGGCGCGCAAGTTCGAGGAACTGCACGTGGCGCCGGAGGGCAAGAAACTGCCGGAGTTGAACCCGGTGGAGCAGGCACCCCGGGCCTTGCAGATGCCTGAAGGAGCGGGCAAGTGACCTATACTTTTCCCCCCTTTCGTAAAGGGGGGCAGGGGGGATTTGAAGCCGGTTGGCATAGCCGGTCGTTGGTAAATCCCCCCCAACCCCCCTTTGTCAAAGGGGGGTGTTCTCGGGTCCCGCGGACCTAGCCTTGGGCTCCGCCTGGATGCTGGTGGCGGGGCTGTGCTTCGCCCTCATGAGCGTGGTGGTGAAAAGCCTGGGTCAGGCCTTTTCCAGCGCGGAACTGGTGTTCTACCGCTCCCTGTTCGGCCTGGTCGCCATCTTCCTGGTGCTGGTGGCGCGTGGTGATGGCGTGGCCTGGCGGGGTTTGCGGGGCGCGCACGTCGGC
>VGVT01000005.1 GCA_016873935.1 Betaproteobacteria bacterium
CCGCGCCCGGCCTGCCGGCCCCCGCGCGGCGCGAGCGCCCGCCTGCCCTGCCCGGGCCGGAGCGCGCCATGCGCAAACTCGCCCCTTCCCCCCATGCCGGGCCGGAGGATGAGTGGGAGGAGTTTTGAGCTCCCGTTCGCCTTAAACCCCATCGCCGCCTATACTGCCCGCCGGAGTCGGCCAGACAGTCGCCGCGCGGTTTCCCGCGTGGAGGAAAGTCCGGGCTCCACAGGGCAGGATGCCAGGTAACGCCTGGGCGCTATAAGCCGGGGACGCGAGTCGCCGGCCCAAGGCGACGGAAAGTGCAACAGAAACATACCGCCGATGGCCCGGACTTTGACGCGCAAGCGGCAAAGTCCATCCTTCCAGAGGGTGTGGCGAAAACCGCACCCTCAGCGGGGTGTGGCGAAAGCCATGCCCTGGGGTGTGGCGAAAGCCGCATTCTTGGAGGGAGCGGATCACGCGCGCAAGCGCGTGGCCAATCCCCGCAAGGGGATGGGCACAGGTAAGGGTGAAATCGTGCGGTAAGAGCGCACGGCCGCGCCGGCAACGGCCGCGGCGGGCAAACCCCATCCGGAGCAAGGCCAAATAGGCAGACGTTGAGGCGGCCCGCCGAGTCTGCGGGTAGGCTGCTTGAGGCGACGGGCGACCGTCGTCCCAGATGAATGGCTGTCCACGACAGAACCCGGCTTATCGGCCGACTCCCCCTCCCTTCTGCCGTACCCCCGGATCGCGGATCCACGGTCACAATCTATCCCACTTTGCCCCACTACTTAATGTTCTACATTAAGTTAGTTGCATATCCCACGAATAGAAAAGCATATTTAAAACTTTTATCTTGCGCGGTAAGTCCTTGAACCCAAAGATTTTTTTTGCTTTTTAAGCTTGACGGTGGGGAATTGTGTTCTCTATAGTGGGAAGAAGTGGGAGAACGTGTGGCCTGGTGGCCACAAGTGCACCATGGAGGAGTCAACGGGGATGTTCAGGGGATCGACGCTGCTGGCGCTGGACGGGAAAGGACGCTTGTCCGTGCCCGCGAAGTACCGTGAGCGCCTGACCGCCCAGTGCGGCGGCCGTCTCATGCTGACCGTCGACCCCAGCAACGGTTGCCTGTTGCTCTACCCGACTCCCGAATTCGAGACCCTCGAGCGCCAGATCAACGCCCTGCCCGGCTTCAATCCCATGACCCAGCAGTTGAAGCTGCTGTTCATCGGCTCGGCCGAGGAAGTGGAGCCGGACGGCGCCGGCCGCATCCTGATCTCGCCCTTCCTGCGCAAGTTCGCGAAGCTGGAAAAGGGCGTGGTGCTGGTCGGCCAGGGCAACAAGTTCGCGATCTGGAGCGAGGCCGCCTGGCAGGCCAGGCTGGATGCCGCCTCGCAATTGCCGGACCAGCTGGCGGCCGCGGCCGAGAACGGCACCCTTCCCGAGGAGCTCAAGGGCTTCTCGCTGTGACCCATGGCCATGTCTCCGTCCTCCTCGAAGGCGCGGTGGATGCCCTGGCACCCCGCCCCGATGGCATCTATGTCGACGCCACCTTCGGCCGCGGCGGCCACAGCCGCGCCATCCTGGCCCGGCTGGGGCCGGACGGACGTTTGCTGGCGATGGACCGGGACCCGGCGGCCGTCGCGGCAGCGGGGACGTGGAACGATCCCCGCTTCGCCATCGCCCATGCCGCGTTTTCGCGGCTACGGCAGGTGCTGGCGGAGCACGGCATCGAGCGTGTGGACGGCGTGCTGTTCGATCTGGGCGTGTCCAGCCCGCAGTTGGACGAGGCCGAGCGGGGATTCAGCTTCCGCTTCGACGCGCCGCTGGACATGCGCATGGATACCAGCCGCGGCATGACGGCGGCGGAATGGCTCAACGAGGCGAAGGAGGAGGAGATTGCGAGCGTTGTCCGGGACTATGGCGAAGAGCGGTTTGCTCGGCAGGTTGCGCGCGCGCTTGTTAAGGCTCGAGCGCTCGCGCCGCTACGCAGCACGCGGCAGCTCGCCGGCGTCGTCGCCGGCGCCGTGCGCACCCGCGAACGGGGGCAGGACCCGGCCACCCGTAC
Source organism: Betaproteobacteria bacterium (assembly GCA_016873935.1). Lineage (GTDB taxonomy): Bacteria > Pseudomonadota > Gammaproteobacteria > Burkholderiales > Thiobacillaceae > PFJX01. Next base: position 2,051 of record VGVT01000005.1, read on the forward strand.
CTTTCAGGCTGTGCGGATTTTCATTAACCGCGAGCTTGAGGAAATCCAGGCGGCGCTGCCGCAAGCGGTCGACCTGCTGAAACCGGGCGGGCGGCTGGTGGTGATCAGTTTTCATTCCCTGGAAGATCGAATGGTGAAGCACTTCATGCGGGACGAGTCTCAGGGGGAATCGGTACCCCCCGAGATTCCCCTGCCCGCGCACGCCCTGCGTGGCGGCCGGCTGCGCCTGGTGGGCCGGGCGCTGAAGGCGGATGCCGGCGAATGCGCCGCGAACCCGCGCGCGCGCAGCGCGGTGATGCGAGTCGCCGAGCGCACCCACGAGGTCGCCGGCCGGCACGGGACGCCCGACAGCTTGGTCGGGAGGGCGGCATGGTCAAGCTGAATCTGCTGCTCATCCTGGTGCTCGTCGCCTGCGCCCTCTCCGTCGTCTCCGCGCGCCACCAGGCGCGCAAATTGTTTGTGACCCTACAGTCCGAGCAGGCCCATGGTCGCAGCCTGGACGTGGAGTGGGGGCAGTTGCAGTTGGAGATTTCCACCTGGCTGATGCACAACCGTGTGGAGGAAGTCGCGCGCGGCCGGCTGCACATGACCATACCGGAACCCTCCCGTATCTACGTGCTGCGCGCCGAGGAGCAACCCTGATGCGCGCGCGTCACGCCACCGCCGCCCATCCCCTGCTGCATCTGGACTTGCAGCGCTGGCGCATGCGCCTGACCCTGGCCCTGCTGTTCGCCGGTTTCGCGGCCCTGACTGCGCGCGCCGTCTACCTGCAGGTGTGGCAGAGCGACTTCCTCACCAACCAGGGGGAAAAGCGCGCCCATCGCGTCGAGCCCATCCCCGCCTACCGCGGGGTGATCACCGACCGGCGCGGCGAGCCCCTGGCGGTGAGCACGCCGGTGGAGACGCTCTGGGCGAATCCACGCGAGGCCTCGCCCGACGCTGGCCAGATCCAGGCCCTCGCCCACCTCCTGGAGAAGAACCCCGATCAATTGCGCAGGCTGTTCGCCGACAAATCCAAGGCCTTCGTCTATATGGAGCGTCTGGTGGAACCGGCCCGCGCCGAACGCGTGAAGGCGCTGGGCATCGTCGGCGTCTACGGCAAGCCGGAATTCCGTCGCTATTACCCGGCCGGCGAGGTGACGGCGCACGTGCTCGGCATCACCAACATCGAGGATCAGGGCCAGGAAGGCCTGGAACTGTCCTACCAGGCCTGGCTGGCCGGCGAGCCGGGCGCGCAGCGCGTGGTGAAGGATCGCCCGGGCAACGTCGTCGAGGTGCTGGAACGCTTGAAGGCCCCCAAGCCCGGCCGCGATCTGGTGCTTTCCCTCAACCAGCACATCCAGTACCTGGCCTATCGTGAACTCAACGACGCGATGCAGCAGCACCAGGCGCGGGCCGGCTCGGTGGTGGTACTCGACGCCAAGACCGGCGAGGTGCTGGCCCTGGCCAACAGCCCCAGCTTCAACCCCAACAGCCGTGCCACCTACGAGACGGCGCGCCTGCGCAACCGAGCGATCACCGACACGTTCGAGCCCGGCTCGACCATGAAGCCGCTGTTAGTCGCCGCCGCCCTGGACGCCGGCGTGGTGAATCCGGAAACCCGCGTCGATACAGGACCGGGCTGGTTCGTGGTGGGCGACCGGCGCATCACCGACGTCCATCCCAAGGGGGTCATGAGCATTTCCGATGCGATTCAGGTATCCAGCAACGTCGCCCTGGCCAAGGTGGCCCTCGACATGCGCGGCGAGGATTACTGGAAGGTACTCTCGCGCGCCGGACTTGGCACCCCGCCCAAGTCGGGCATGCCCGGCGAGGTCGGCGGCCGTCTGCGGCCCTTCAGCAGCTGGCGCCCCATCGAGAAGGCCACCATGTCCTATGGCCACGGCCTCTCGCTGAGCCTCTTGCAACTGGCGCGGGCCTACACCGCCTTCGCCAACGACGGCGTCATGCCCGCTGTCACCGCCCTGCGCCGCGAGGGTGCGGCCACGGGCACCCGCGTCATGAGCGCGGAATCCGCACGCCAAGTGCTGGCGATGTTGGAACGCGTCACCGAGGATGGCGGCACTGCGCCAAACGCGCGCGTCGCCGGCTACCGCATCGCCGGCAAGACCGGCACCGCCCACAAATTTGTCGACGGCGCCTACGCGAGAAACCGTTACATCAGCTCCTTCGTCGGCCTGGCCCCGGCCTCCAACCCCCGCCTGGTGGTGGCGGTGATGATCGACGAGCCGGCCGGCCGGGTGTACTACGGCGGCCTGGTGGCCGCCCCGGTGTTCTCGCGCGTCATGGCCGGGGCCCTGCGCTTCATGGCGGTCCCCCCCGACGCCCCCTTCAGCCAAGGCGACAACCGGCCTGAAGCGCTACCCATGGTCCCGGAGTCGACATGAGCATGCCGGTCGACACGGCCACCCGCCACGCCATGGCCGACGCCTTGCGCGCGCTGGCGCCGGAAGCACGCGGCATGAGCGCGGACAGCCGGCGCCTGGCGGCCGGCGACATCTTCCTGGCGCATCCCGGCCGGACGCACGATGGCCGCGCCCACATCGCCCAGGCCATCCAGGCCGGCGCCGCGGCGGTGGTCTGGGAGCCCGGGGATTGGACCTGGGACCCCGCCTGGCGCGTGCCCAACCTGCCGCTCGCCGGGCTCGCCCGGCACGCCGCCGCCCTGGCCGCCGCCTGGCATCGCGATCCCTCGCGCGCGCTGTGGATGACCGGCATCACCGGCACCAACGGCAAGACCTCGGTGGCCCACTGGCTAGCCGCCGCGCTGTCCCGCGCGGGCCGTCGCACCGCCACCCTGGGTACGCTCGGCAACGGTTTCGTCGATGTCGAGGGCAGGGTGGCCGGCAGCCACGCCAGCCACACCACGCCGGATGCGGTCACCCTGCAAGGACTGCTCGCGGGCTATCGCGACGCCGGCGCGCACGGCGTCGCCATGGAAGTCTCCTCGCACGGCCTCGATCAGGGCCGGGTGGACGAAGTCGCCTTCGACGTCGCGGTATTCACCAACCTGTCGCGCGACCATCTCGACTACCACGGCAGCATGGAAGCCTACGCCGCCGCCAAGTCGCGTCTGTTCCACTGGCCCGACCTGGGCTGGGCGGTGCTCAACGCCGACGACGAACTCGGCGCCGCCCTGGCCGGGCAACTGCGCGGCGGGCGTTGCCGGGTGCTGAGTTACGGCCTGCGCGCCGGCGATTTGCGCGCCGAAGACTGCCGGGCCGATCGCCACGGCCTGCGCCTGCGCATCGCCTCGCCCTGGGGCGGCGGCGAACTCGTCTCCGGCCTGCTCGGTGAATTCAACGCCTACAACCTGCTGGCCAGCCTGGGCGCCCTGCTGGCCGCCGACATTCCCCTCGAGCAGGCCCTCGCCGCCCTGGCCGAGGCCCGCCCGGTCAGCGGCCGCATGCAGCGCGTGCCCACGCAAGAGGGCGAGCCGACGGTGATCGTCGATTTCGCCCATACCCCCGACGCCCTGGACAAGGTGCTGCGATCGCTCAAGCCGCTCGGCGGCGGCCGCCTGGTCTGCGTGTTCGGCTGCGGCGGCGGTCGCGATACCGGCAAGCGTCCGCTGATGGGCGCGGCGGTGGCGGCGACGGCGGATCTGGCCATCGTCACCAGCGACAACCCGCGCAACGAGGAACCCGCCGGCATCCTCGCCGACATCCTCGCCGGCATGCCGCCCGGCCAGGAAGCCATGGTCGATCGCCGCGCCGCCATCCGCGCCGCCATCCTCGCGGCGGACGCGGAGGACATCGTCGTGCTGGCCGGCAAGGGCCACGAGGATTACCAGGAAATCCAGGGCGTGCGGCAGCCCTTCTCGGATTTCGCCGAGGCCCGCGCCGCCCTGCGCGAACGCGCCGCGAGGAGCCAGCATGCGCCTGTCTGATGCGGCCCGCGCCCTGGGCGTCACGCTGACGGGAGCCGACGTCGAGTTCACCGGCGTCAGCACCGACACCCGCCAGTTGCCGCCCGGCTGCCTGTTCGTCGCCCTGCGCGGCCCGCGCTTCGACGGTCACGCCTTCGTCGACAAGGCCGTGCAAAGTGGCGCCGCGGCGGTCATGGTGGAGGCCTCGCACGCCGCACACCTGACTTCACACGCCTCGCTCCAGGTAGCCGACACGCGCCTGGCCCTGGGCCGCCTGGCCGCCTGGCACCGGGCGCAAATGCCGGCGCGGCTGGCCGCCATCACCGGCAGCAACGGCAAGACCACGGTGAAGGAAATGCTGGCCGCCATCCTCGCCGAGGAGGTCGGCGCCGACGCGGTACTGGCGACCGCCGGCAACCTCAACAACGACATCGGCATGCCGCTGACCCTGTTGCGGCTGACGCCGGCCCACCGCTACGCGGTCATCGAGATGGGCATGAACCACGCCGGCGAGATCGACTACCTGACGCATCTGGCCCGTCCCGACGTGGCCCTGGTCAACAACGCCCTGCGCGCCCACCTGGAGGGCCTGGGCAGCGTCGAGGCGATCGCCCGCGCCAAGGGCGAGATCTACGCCGGCCTCCAGGAGGGTGGCATCGCCATCGTCAACGCCGACGACCCCCACGCCGACTACTGGCTGGGCCTCAACGTCGGCCACCGGGTGCTGCGCTTCGGCCACGCCGCCGGAGCGGACGTGCGGATTTCGGGTCATGGGGAGTCGGGAGGGGAGAGCGGAACAACTCATGCGAATGCGGACCAACTTCCCGCTTCCCGCTTCCCGCTTGTGCTCGACACACCTCAAGGGCTGGTCGAGACCGTCTTGCGGGTGTCCGGCGAACACAACCGGCGCAACGCCGCCGCCGCGGCCACGGCGGCCCTGGCGCTGGGCGCATCGACCGGTGCCGTGGAGCGGGGGTTGGCCGCGTTTACCGGCACCAAGGGTCGCCTGCAGGTACACCCCTGCATCCTGGGCGCCACGCTCATCGACGATACCTACAACGCCAATCCCGACTCCATGCTGGCCGCCATCCAGGTGCTGGCGGCGCGGCCCGGCAGCCGCATCCTGGTGCTCGGCGACATGGGCGAACTGGGGCCGGATGCGACGGCGCTGCATCGGGAAGTGGGGAAACAGGCCAAGGCCGCGGGCATCCAGCGCCTGCTCTGTCTGGGCGAGATGTCGGCCCACACGGCGCAAGGCTTCGGCGCCGGCGCCATGCACTTCGAGCGCATCGAGGAACTGCTCGCGGAAATCGAGTGCGCCCTGGGCCCGGAGGTCACGCTGCTGGTGAAGGGTTCCCGCTTCATGAAGATGGAACGCGTGGTCAACTCTTTCATGGAGAGAGTGGACGGCCCCCACGCTTCGCTGCCCCCCGGGGGGGCGGATTGCCCGCCTCGGGGCGGCCCTACGGAGGGCAAACCATGCTCCTGATGCTCGCCAAGTGGATCGGCACCGACATCCGCCTGTTCAACGTCTTCCACTACATCACCCTGCGTGCGGTGCTGGCGGCGCTTACCGCCCTGGTCATCTCCTTCATCGTCGGTCCCTGGATGATCCGCAAGCTGGCCGCCCTCAAGGTCGGCCAGCCGGTGCGCGACGACGGGCCGCAGACCCACCTGGTCAAGGCCGGCACGCCCACCATGGGCGGCGCCCTGATCCTCGCTTCGATCATCGCCACCACCCTGCTGTGGGCCGACCTCAGCAACCGCTACGTGTGGATCGCCCTGCTCACCCTGGTGGGCTTCGGCGCCATCGGCTGGGTGGACGACTGGCGCAAGGTGGTGGAGAAGAACCCCAAGGGACTGGCCTCGCGCTGGAAATACTTCTGGCAGTCGGTCATCGCCATCCTCATCGCCGCCTGGCTGGCCTGGTCCGCCCACCTGCCGGCGCAGACCGAGCTCATCGTGCCCTTCTTCAAGCAGATCGTCATGCCGCTGGGGGCGATCGGCTTCGTCGTGCTGGCCTATTTCGTCATCGTCGGCAGCAGCAACGCGGTGAACCTCACCGACGGCGCCGACGGCCTCGCCATCCTGCCCACGGTGATGGTGGCGGGCGCCCTGGCGGTGTTCGCCTACGTCGCCGGCCATGCGGTGTTCTCCAAGTATCTGGGCCTGCCGCACATCCCCGGCGCCGGCGAACTGGTGGTGTTCTGCGCCGGCATGGTGGGTGCCGGACTTGCCTTCCTGTGGTTCAACGCCTACCCCGCCGAGGTGTTCATGGGCGACGTCGGGGCCCTGGCCCTGGGCGCGGCTCTGGGGGTGGTTGCGGTCATCGTCCGCCAGGAAATCGTGCTGTTCATCATGGGCGGCGTCTTCGTCGCCGAGGCCATCTCGGTCATGGTCCAGGTCGGCTCCTACAAGCTGCGCGGCAAGCGGGTGTTCCTCATGGCGCCCATCCACCACCACTTCGAGAAGAAGGGCTGGAAAGAGACGCAAGTGGTCGTCCGCTTCTGGATCATCAGCATGATGCTGGTGCTCATCGGTTTGGCGTCGTTGAAGCTGAGGTGAGCCGATGACCAAGCGCAAGATCTCCAACTACAAGGGCTGCAAGGCCCTGGTCGTGGGCCTGGGCGACACCGGCGCCGCCTGCGTGCGCTGGCTCGTCGAACATGACGCCCAGGTGCGCGCCACCGATACCCGGGAGGAACCGCCCCACGCCCAGCGCGTGCGCGAGGCCTTCCCGGAAGCCACCCTGCGCCTGGGCGGTTTCGACCGGGCCGACTTCGCATGGGCCGACCTCGTCGTCGCCAGCCCCGGCGTCGCCCTGTCCACTCCCGAACTGCAATGGGCGTTGAAGGCGGGCAAGGACGTGGTGGGCGACGTGGAACTGTTCGCCCGCGCCATTCAAGGCACTTCCGCCTACGTCATCGCCATCACCGGCTCCAACGGCAAGAGCACGGTCACCAGCCTGGTGGGCCACCTGTGCGCCGCCGTCGGTCTCGACACCGTGGTCGCCGGCAACATCGGACTGCCCGTGCTGGACGCCCTGGACAACCAGGATACCCTGGGCCGCTGCCCGGACGTGTGGGTGCTGGAGCTGTCCAGCTTCCAACTGGAAACCACCAGCAGCCTCAAGCCCGACGCGGCCACGGTGCTCAACATCTCCGAAGACCACATGGACCGGTACGCCGGCCTTGATGACTATGCGGCGGCCAAAGCCCGCATCTTCGCCGGCCTGGGCGTCCAGGTGCTGAATCGGGACGACCCGACGGTGATGGTCATGGCCCTGCCAAACCGCATCCAATGGAGCTTCGGCCTCAACGTGGACGAGTCCCTCGCAGCCGGCCAGTTCGGCCTCGCCACACGCAAGGACCGCCTCTGGCTGTGCGAGGGCGCAGAAGCCTTGCTGCCGGTGGACAAGCTGCCCATCGCCGGCCTGCACAACGCCGCCAACGCGCTGGCCGCGCTGGCCCTGTGCCGCGCCATCGGCCTGCCCTACGAGGGGCTGCTGCCGGCGCTGAAAACCTTCGAGGGCCTGCCGCACCGGGTGCAGAAGGTGGCGGAGGTGGAGGGCCGCACCTTCTACGATGATTCCAAGGGCACCAACGTCGGCGCCACCGCCGCGGCCCTGCACGGCTTCAGCGTGCCGGTGGTGCTCATCGCCGGCGGCGATGGCAAGGGCCAGGATTTCTCGCCCCTGCGGGACGCCGTGAAGAATGCCCGCGCCGTGGTGCGAATCGGCCGCGACGGCCCCCTCATCGAGGCGGCCATCGGCGGCGCCTGCCCGGTGCATCGCGCGGAAAGCATGGAAGAGGCGGTGAATCTTGCCTTCCACCTGTCGCAACCCGGCGATGCCGTGTTGCTGTCGCCGGCCTGCGCGAGCTGGGACATGTTCCGCAACTACGCCCACCGCGCCGAGGTATTCATCGCCGCGGTGCACAAACTGGCGGTGGGCGGCCAAGCGCCGGGAGCGGGTCATGTTCCATAACGCCGCCCTCAAGCGCACGGCCCTCACCCCTTACGACTGGGGGCTGGTGTTCGCCGCCCTGGCGCTGCTCATGCTGGGCCTGGTGATGGTGTATTCGGCGTCCGTCGCCATCGCCGAGGCCAAGTCCGCCAGCAACCAGTCCTCCTTCTACCTGATCCGCCACGCCATGTACCTGGTAATCGCGCTGGGCGCCGGCTACGCCGCCCTGCAGATCCCCACGCCGACCTGGCAGGCTCTCGCACCCTATCTGTTCATGTGCTGCGCCGTGCTGCTGGTGGTGGTGCTGATCCCCTTCATCGGCAAGGAGGTGAACGGCAGCCGGCGCTGGATTCCGCTCGGCCCCCTGGGCAACCTGCAGCCCTCCGAGCTGATGAAGTTCGCCACCATCCTCTACGCCGCCGACTACACGGTGCGCAAGGCGGCCTTCATGCAAAACCTGAAGAAGGGCTTCCTGCCCATGTTCCTGGTGATGCTGGGCATCGGTGGTCTGTTGCTGATGGAGCCCGATTTCGGCGCCCTGGTGGTCATCGTCGCCACCGCCATGGCCATCCTCTTCCTCGGCGGCTTCAACGCGCGGCTGTTCTTCGGGCTGTCCATACTGCTCGCCATCGGCTTCGTGCTGATGATCGTCACCTCCGAGTACCGCTACGAACGGGTGCTGGGCTACCTGAACCCCTGGAAGGATCCGTACGGCGCCGGCTACCAGTTGTCGCACGCCCTCATCGCTCTGGGCAGCGGCGAGCTCACCGGCGTGGGCCTGGGCGACAGCGTCGAGAAGCTGTTCTACCTGCCCGAGGCCTACACCGATTTCCTGCTCGCCGTCATCGGCGAGGAACTCGGACTGATCGGCGTGCTCGCCGTCATCGCCCTGTTCGCCTGGCTGACCTGGCGAGCCTTCTCCATCGGCTGGCAGGCCGGACTCATGGGCCGCAACTTCGCCGCCCTGGTGGCGCAGGGCGTGGGCGTCTGGATGGGCGCCCAGGCCTTCATCAACATGGGCGTGAATCTTGGCCTGTTGCCCACCAAGGGGCTCACCCTGCCGCTGATGAGCTACGGCGGCTCCGGCATCGTCGCCAACTGCCTGGCCCTGGCGGTGCTGCTGCGCATCGACTTCGAGAACCGCTGTCTGATGCGGGGGAAGAAAGCATGAGGGAACAGGGGCAAGTCGCAAGTCGCGAGTCGCCAGTGGGGCTCCACAGCCACTCGCGACTCGCGACTCGCCACTCGCGCACGCTCCTCATCATGGCCGGCGGTACCGGCGGCCATGTCATGCCCGCCCTGGCAGTGGCCGAGAATCTGCGCGACGACGGCTGGCGCGTGGTCTGGCTGGGCACGCGGGCCGGCATGGAGGCGAAGCTGGCGGTGGAAAAGGGCTTCGACATGGCCTGGGTGAAGATGGCCGGGGTGCGCGGCAAGGGTCTGCTCGCCAAGCTGTTGCTGCCCGCCAACCTGCTCGCTGCCTTCTGGCAGGCGGCCCGCGCCATATTCCGCGAGCGCCCCGACGTGGCCCTGGGCCTGGGCGGCTACGTCGCCTTCCCCGGCGGCATGATGGCCAGCCTCTTGGGCAAGCCTCTGGCGATCCACGAGCAGAACGCCATCGCCGGCCTGACCAACAAGGTGCTTGCCCACGTCGCCGACCGCACCCTGCTCGGCCTGCCCCTGGCCAGCCCCGACTCGCCGCTGGCGAAGAAAGGGGAGTGGGTGGGCAATCCGGTGCGTCCGGCCATCGCCGCCCTGCCCGATCCCGCCGCGCGCATGGCCGGCCGCGGCGGCTCGCTGCATCTGCTGGTGGTGGGCGGCAGCCTGGGCGCGGCGGCCCTGAACGAGCTGGTGCCACAGGCTGTCGCCCAGCTGCCGGAAGCGGCGCGGCCTGTAGTGCGCCACCAGTCCGGCGCGAAGCATCTCGATGTGCTCCAGGCCAATTACGCGGCGGCGGGCGTACATGGCGAGTGCCTGGCTTTCATCGAGGACATGGCGGCGGCCCTGGCCTGGGCCGACGTCGTCATCTGCCGCGCCGGCGCGCTCACCGTCGCGGAAATCGCCGCCAGCGGCTCGGCCGCCCTGTTCGTGCCCTTCCCCTACGCCGTCGACGACCACCAGACCGCCAACGCCCGCTTCCTGACCGACCAGGGCGCAGCCTGGCTCATGCAGCAAAAGGACCTGGATGCCGCGAAGTTGGCTGAATGGCTCGGCGGCTTGACGCGCGAGGCCCTGCTGGAACGGGCGGAGAAAGCACGCGACCTGGCCAAGCCGGAGGCGACGGCCAGCGTGGCACGGGTCGTCAAGGAGTTGGCGAAGTGAGGCAGCTTGTAGCTAGTAGCCTGTGGCGGGTAGCTGAATATTTCCGTGCCGAAGGCACGCATGAAAAGCTACGAGCTACGAGCCACGAGCTACCCGCTGCTTCGCCGGAGGCGAAGCGATGAAGCACAAGGTCAACCACATCCACTTCGTCGGCATCGGCGGCGCCGGCATGAGCGGCATCGCCGAGGTGCTGCTCAACCAGGGCTACGCCATCTCCGGCAGCGACGGTGTCAGCAATGCGGTCACCCGGCGCCTCGCCGACATGGGTGCGACGGTGTTCCAGGGCCACGCGGCGGAGCACGTAAGCGACGCCGACGTGCTGGTGGTGTCCACAGCCATCCGCGACGACAACCCTGAGGTGATGGCCGCCCGCGAGAAACACATTCCGGTGGTGGCGCGCGCCATGATGCTGGCCGAGCTGATGCGCTTCAAGCAGGGCATCGCGGTGGCCGGCACGCACGGCAAGACCACCACCACCAGCCTGATCGCCAGCATCCTCAACGAGGCCGGCATCGACCCCACCTTCGTCATCGGCGGCAAGCTGCTCGCCGCCGGCGCCAATGCCCGCCTGGGCCAGAGCGAGTGGCTGGTGGCGGAAGCCGACGAATCCGACGCATCGTTCCTCTACCTGTCTCCGGTGGTGTCCATCGTCACCAACATCGACGCCGACCACATGGAGACCTACGGCCATGATTTCGAGCGGCTGAAGGGCGCCTTCGTCGAGTTCCTGCACCGCCTGCCGTTCTGGGGCATGGCCATCCTCTGCGCCGATGACCCGGTGGTGCGCAGCCTGCTGCCGCGCATCACCAAGCCGGTGATGACCTATGGCACCAGCGACGACTGCGCCATCCAGGCGGTGGACATCATGGCCTCCGACGGCCGCATGCACTTCACCGCATTGCGCAACGGCACCCGCTCACCCATCGTGGTGACCCTCAACCTGCCCGGCCTGCACAACGTGCTCAACGCCCTGGCGGCCATCGCCGTGGCCTGGGAGTTGCAGGTGCCCGACGCGGCGGTGCAACGCGCCCTCGCCGGCTTCAGCGGCGTCGGCCGGCGCTTCCAGCGCTACGGCGAGATCCACCTGGCCGACGGCCGCCGCTTCACCCTGGTCGACGACTACGGCCACCACCCGGTGGAGATGCGCGCGACCCTGGCCGCCGCCCGCGGCGCCTTCGCCGGCCGCCGCCTGGTGCTGGTCTTCCAGCCCCACCGCTACACGCGCACGCGGGATTTGTTCGAGGACTTCGTGCAGGTGTTGTCGCAAACCGACGCCCTGTTGCTCACCGAGGTCTATGCCGCCAGCGAACCCCCCATCGTCGCCGCCGACGGCCGCAGTCTGGCGCGGGCGGTGCGCGTCGCCGGCAAGGTGGAGCCGGTGTTCGTCGCCGACGTGAACGATCTGCCCGCCACGCTGGCGGATTTCATCCAGGACGGCGACGTGGTGCTGACCATGGGCGCCGGCTCCATCGGCCAGGTGCCGGCCCGACTGGCCGCCCTGGGCAGCCAGGAAGACAACAAACCATGATCCTCGCGGAAAGAATGATGGTCGACAGCCCCATGCCTCCCCCCCGGATTCCTCCCGGCACCCCGGGTTCGCAGGGCACGCTGGAAACGGACGCGGACATGAGCCGCTACACCAGCTGGCGCGTGGGCGGCCGTGCCAACCGCCTGTACACCCCTGCCAGCCTGGACGACCTGGCCGCCTTCCTGGCCGGCCTGGAGCGGGACGAGCCGGTCTGGTTCATCGGCCTGGGCAGCAACCTGCTGGTGCGCGATGGCGGCCTGCGCGGCACCGTCATCCACCTGCACGGCGCCCTGCGCCACATCGACATCGAGCAGCGTCGGCAGGACGGCTGGGCCGGCCAGGACAGCGGCAGGTTCGGCGTGGTGTATGCCGAGGCCGGCGTGGCCAGCCCCAAGGTGGCGCGTTTCGCCGCCACCCACGACCTGGTGGGCGCGGAATTCCTCGCCGGCATTCCCGGCACGGTGGGCGGGGCGCTGGCCATGAACGCGGGCTGCTACGGCCACGACACCTGGGAATTCGTTACCCAAGTGCTGACCATCGACCGCCAGGGCCGCATCTCCCGGCGTGCCCCCAAGGATTTCCAGGTGGCCTACCGCCACGTGGCAAGGCGCGAGCCGCGCGAGGAATGGTTCGTCGCGGCCTGGTTCATGTTCCCCAAGGGCGATGGCACGCAGGCGCGGGAGGAGATCAAGCGCCTGCTGGAAAAGCGCATCGCCACCCAACCGCTGGAGCTGCCCAATGCCGGCTCCGTATTCCGCAATCCCCCCGGCGACTTCGCCGCCCGACTCATCGAATCCTGCGGCCTCAAGGGCCACCGCATCGGCGGCGCCCAGATCTCGGAGAAGCACGCGAATTTCATCGTCAACACCGGCGGCGCCATGGCGGCCGACATCGAAGCCCTGATCGAGGAGGCGCGCACGCGGGTGGCGCGCAAATCCGGGGTGGAATTGGTCACGGAAGTGAGGATCATCGGTGAACAGGCCTGATCTCGACCCCCGCTCCTTCGGCAAAGTGGCGGTGCTGTTCGGCGGCACCTCGGCGGAGCGGGAGATTTCCCTGAAGAGCGGCCACGCGGTGCTGGCGGCCCTGCAGAGCCGGGGCGTCGACGCACAGGCCTTCGACCCGGCCGAACGGCCCCTGGCCGATCTCAAGAGCGCCGGCTTCGACCGTGTCTTCCTCATCCTGCACGGGCGCGGCGGCGAAGACGGTACCGCCCAGGGCGCTCTGGAACTCATGGGCATTCCCTACACCGGCAGCGGCGTCATGGCTTCGGCGGTGGGCATGGACAAGTGGCGCAGCAAGCTGCTGTGGCGCGGCGCCGGCCTGCCGGTACCGGATTACGCCCTGCTCGACGCCGACAGCGACTTCGCCGCGGTGGAACGGCAACTGGGCCTGCCCCTGTTCGTGAAGCCGGCCAACGAGGGCTCCAGCGTCGGCATCAGCAAGGTGAAGGCGCCGGGCGGACTCGCCGCCGCCTACGCGGAAGCGGCGAAACACGACAGTCTGGTGCTGGCCGAGCGTTTCCTCGGCGGCGGCGAATACACCGTCGGCATGCTCGGGGAAGGTGCCAACCTGCGCGCCCTGCCGGTGGTGAAGATCGAGCCCGCCAACGAGTTCTACGACTACGAGGCCAAGTATTTCCGCGACGACACCCGCTACCTCTGTCCCTGCGGCCTGCCGCCCGAGCGCGAGGCGACCATGCAGGACCTGGCCAGGCGTGCCTTCACGGTGCTCGGCTGCCGCGGCTGGGGCCGCGTGGACGTGCTGCTGGACGGCGACGGCAAGCCCTATCTGCTGGAGATCAACACCGCGCCGGGCATGACCGACCACAGCCTGGTGCCGATGGCGGCAAGGACGGCGGGCATCGATTTCCCCGAGTTGTGCCTGCGCGTGCTGGAGCTGGCCCATGTGGGATGACCCGCGCGCCCTCAACCGCCTGACCCGCCTGATCCTGGCTGCAACCCTGCTGTTCGCCCTGTGGACGGCAGGCCGCACGGCTCTGGACGCGTGGTTCCCGTTCCGCCAGATCACCATCACCGGCGCGACCCACGCGGAGACGCTGCAGGCCGCGCATGCCCTGGTGCCCAAGCTCAGGGGCGGCTTCTTCTCCATGGACCTGGCCAGCGTGCACGACGACTTCGGTCGCCTGCCCTGGGTGCGCAACGCCGACGTGCGTCGGTTGTGGCCGGGCCGCCTGGTCGTGCACCTGGAGAACCATCGCGCCGCCGCGTCCTGGAATGACCGGGCGCTGCTCAACGTCTACGGCGAGGTATTCGCCGGCACGCCCTGGCGTAGCCTGCCGCGTTTCTACGCGCCCGAAGGCATGCAGAAGGAGGTGGCCCGCCGTTACGCCGAATTCGCCGGCATCGTCGCGCCGCTGGACTTGCGCGTCGAACAACTGGTGGTGAGCGCCCGCCAATCCTGGCGCATCCGCCTGTCCGGCGGCGTCAGCGTGGAGCTGGGCCGCGACAAGCTGCACGAGCGGCTACGCCGCTTCACCGATTTCTACCCCCGCGCCGTGGCGGCGGTGGGGCCCATCCCCAGGGTGGACATGCGCTACCCCAACGGTTTCGCCGGCGAGGTCCATTCCGGTCCGGGTACTTCGCGGCAGGCAAGGCAGGCAGGAGAAGCATGAAGAAAATCACGGAAAGCAAGGATCTGATCGTCGGCCTCGACATCGGCACCTCGAAGATCGTCGCCCTGGTCGCCGAGGCGACGCCGGAGGGCAGCCTCAACATCCTCGGCATGGGCCAGTCGCCCTCGCGCGGCCTGAAGAAGGGCGTGGTGGTGAACATCGAGGCCACCGTCTCCGCCATCCAGCGCGCCCTGGAAGAAGCCGAGCTGATGGCCAACTGCAAGATCACGCATGTCTACACCGGCATCGCCGGCAGCCACATCAAGGCGCAGAACTCCAGCGGCATGCTGCCGATCCGCGACCGCGAGGTCTCGCAGGCCGACATGGACCGTGTCATCGAGATCGCGCGCGCGCTCAACATTCCCGCCGACCAGCAGGTGCTGCACGTGCTGCCGCAGGAATACATCATCGACGGCCAGGACGGCGTGCGCGAACCGCTGGGCATGTCCGGCGTGCGCCTGGAGGTGAAGGTGCACATCGTCACCGGCGCCGTCTCCGCCGCGCAGAACATCGTCAAGTGCGTGCGCCGCTGCGGCCTGGAGGTGAAAGACCTGGTGCTGCAACCGCTGGCCTCCAGCCACGCGGTGCTGAACGACGACGAGAAGGATCTGGGCGTGTGCATCGTCGACATCGGCGGCGGCACCACCGACATCGCCGTCTTCACGCGCGGCGCCATCCAGCACGTCGCGGTCATTCCCATCGCCGGCGACCAGGTCACCAACGACATCGCCATGACCCTGCGCACGCCGACGCGGGAGGCGGAGGACCTGAAGATCCAGCACGGCATCGCCCTGCGCCAGCTGGCCGACCCCAAGGAGATGATCGAGGTGCCGGGCATCGGCGAGCGCGGCCCGCGCATGCTCTCCAAACAATTGCTGTCCGAGGTCATCGAGCCGCGCGTGGAAGAGTTGTTCAGCCTGGTGCAGGCGGAACTGCGCCGCTCCGGCTTCGAGGAGCAGATCTCCAGCGGCATCGTCCTCACCGGCGGCTCCAGCCTGATGCGGGGCATGGTGGAGCTGGCCGAGGAAGTGTTCCACATGCCGGTGCGCATCGGCGTGCCGGAATACATCGGCGGCTTCTCCGAGCGGGTGCGCAATCCCCGCTTCGCCACCGGCGTCGGCCTGCTGCTCAACGGTCTGGAGCGGCACGAAATCGACGAGGCGGCCCGCATCCAGGGCGCCGGCTTCCGTCAGACCCTGGAAAGGATGAAGACATGGTTCCAACAGAATTTCTGAATCGCCGGAGCGATCCGGCGTGCTTTGTTTCAACCGCGCGCGCGTAACCGAAGGAGGGACTAAAGATGTTGTTTGAACTGGAAGACATGCAAACTCAGGAAGCCGTGATCAAGGTCATCGGCGTAGGCGGCTGCGGCGGCAACGCCGTGGACCACATGATCGGCAAGGGCATGAACGGCGTCGAATTCATCGCCGTCAACACCGATGCCCAGGCGCTCAAGCGCAACAAGGCGCCGATCCAGTTGCAGATCGGCAACTCGGCCACCAAGGGCCTGGGCGCCGGCGGGCGCTGGGAGGTCGGCCGCGAGGCGGCGCTGGAGGACCGCGAGCGCATCGCCGAGATGATCGACGGCGCCGACATGCTGTTCATCGCCGCCGGCATGGGTGGCGGCACCGGTACCGGCGCGGCGCCGGTGGTGGCCGAAGTCGCCAAGGATCTCGGCATCCTGGCGGTGGCCGTGGTGACCAAGCCCTTCATCTTCGAGCAGGCCAAGCGCTCGCGCTCAGCGGAAGCCGGGCTGAAGGCCCTGTCGGAGCACGTCGACAGCCTCATCGTCATCCCCAACGAGAAGCTGATCCAGGTGCTGGGGCCGAAGACCAAGCTGACGGACGCCTTCATCGCCGCCAACGAGGTGCTGCATTCCGCCGTCTCCGGCATCGCCGAGATCATCAGCAACCCGGGCATGATCAACGTCGACTTCGCCGACGTGAAGACGGTGATGAGCGAGGTGGGCATGGCCATGATGGGTTCCGCCTCCTCCGCCGGCGAGGAACGCGCGCGCGAGGCGGCCGAAGCGGCCGTCGCCAGCCCGCTGCTGGAGAACGTCGACCTGAAGGGCGCGCGCGGCGTGCTGGTGAACATCACCGCCGACGACTCCCTGACCATGGAGGAGTATTACGAGGTCATGAACACCATCCAGGGCTTCGCCGCCGAGGAAGCCACGGTGATCGTCGGCACCTCCATCGACGATGCCATGGGCGACAGCCTGCGCGTCACCATGGTCGCTACCGGTCTGGGCAACCCGGTCCGCAACCAGGCCAAACCGCCGGTGATCAAGATCGTCGAACCCATGGCGCCGCCGCTGAACGGCACCGACGGCATGCCGGTACTGGGTGGCGGTGGCTACGATCCGGGGCGCGACTACGACATGCCCACCACCTTCCGTCAGGCCGGCAGCCGGCGCGGCAACCAGGCGGCGGTGGAAATGGCGCAGGCGGCCGGGATCGACACCCTCGACATCCCGGCCTTCCTGCGCAAGCAGGCGGACTGAACCGGCGCGCCCAACGGCACGCGGGTCACGGCCGGCCACGCGCCGCCGGTCTGCCTCGTTTACGCCACATCCGTTGCGCGAGAGCGCCGGGAACGATTCCGGGCGGGGTGCCCTCCTCCCCGTCCGGGATACAATTCCCTCAATTATTCAAGGCGTTAGGCACATGATCCGACAACGCACCATCAAAGCCCTGGTCAGCACCACGGGCGTGGGCCTGCACACCGGCGCGCGCGTGCGGCTGACGCTGCGCCCGGCGCCGGTGAACAGCGGCATCGTGTTCCGCCGCACGGATCTGCCGGAACCCCGTGAATTCGCGGTAGCTCCGGAAAGGGTCTGCGATACCCGCCTGTGTTCCGCCCTCGAAGGCAACGGCGCGCGCGTCGCCACCGTCGAACACCTCATGTCGGCGCTGGCCGGCCTCGGCGTCGACAACCTGTTCATCGACCTGGACGGCCCCGAGGTCCCCATCCTCGACGGCTCCGCCGCGCCCTTCGTGTACTTGCTGCAATCCACCGGCATCGACAGCCAGAACGCAGCCAAGCGCTTCATCCGCGTGAAAAGGACCGTGCGCGTTGAGGAAGGCGACAAGTGGGCGGAACTCAGCCCGCGCGACGGCTTCGCCCTCACCTTCCGCATCGATTTCGATCACCCCGTGTTCCGCCGCTCCGCCAAGGAGATGCGCATCGACCTGGCCCAGCAGTCCTATGTCAGCGAAGTCAGCCGGGCGCGTACCTTCGGCTTCATGAATGAAGTGGAATACCTGCGCAGCCATGGCCTCGCCCTCGGCGGCACGCTCGACAACGCCATCGTCATGGACGAGTTCCGCGTGCTCAACAGCGACGGGTTGCGCTATGCGGACGAGTTCGTCAAGCACAAGGTGCTTGACGCCGTGGGCGATCTCTACCTGGTCGGCCACCCGCTGCTCGCCGAATTCACCGCCTACAAGTCCGGCCACGGCCTCAACAACAAGCTGCTGCGCGCCCTCATGGCCGACGCCTCGGCCTGGGAATGGGCGACCTTCGAAAGCGAGGCGGAGACCCCCGCCAGCCTGCTGCGCCTGTACCCGCAGACCGCCTGATGCTGGCCCTGCGCCTGTTCCTGGCCCTGATCGGCATCCTGCTGGTCATCAGCCTGCTCGGCTACGCCATCAACCGCGACCCGCGCTGGCTGCGCCTGGCGGGGCTGGGTTTCAAGGGTGGTGTCGCCCTGGTGGTGCTGCTGATGCTGATCTATGTCACGGAAAGGCTGATCCTGGTGCTGTGATCGCTGGCGGGAATTGAAAGGGCGCCCTGACAGACGCCCCCTTTGATCATTTGGATTGCCAAGTACAGTCGAATCTATCGCACGCTGGCGAGACCTTCGTCGATGATGCGGGGAGTCAGGAAGATCAGCATTTCCCGCTTCTCGTCTCTTTGTGTGCGGCTCTTGAACAAATGACCGAGGATGGGCAGGTCACCCAAGATGGGCATCTTCTCTTCGCCCTGTTCGGTCTCCTGTTCGAAGATACCGCCCAGAATCGCAGTGTCGCCGTTGTTGACCCGCACCTGAGTCTTGACACGACGCACGTTGATGGCAGGCGGGGTGAATGATGTATCAGGCACGTCCTTGGTCACTTCGACGTTGAGGATGACAGAATCGTTGTTGAGTATCTGCGGCGCCACCAACAGGCACAGCAGCGCGTCCTTGAACTCGGTCTCCGTACCCGTATTGGCGCTGGAGCTGAGGTAAGGAATTTGTGTGCCCTGCAGGATGACGGCGGGCTTGAGATTGGTGGTGACCACACGGGGGTTGGATACCACCTTTCCTTTCTTGTTGACTTCCAGTGCGCGAATTTCCAGGTCCAGGATGAAATTTGAGGCCGCGTTAACCAGACTCAATTCAAATTGAGGCGCGCCTACGATACCCGCCCTCGGCAAGTCAACGTCGAAACCGGCATCGCCAGTAACGTTCCCCGAAGTTCTGGACTTCGTGAATCCCAACCTCACCCCCAGATCCTTGTTGAAATTGTCATCGGCGATCACCACGCGTGCCTCGATCATGACTTGGCGGGTGGGCACATCGACGTTCTTCAGCACATCTTCAACGGCGGCATGGCGACTCGGGGTGTCGGTGACGATCAGGGTGTTTGTGGTGAGGTCGAAAGTGGCGCCGCCACGTTCGGACAAAACACGGTTGACGTTGGAGGTCGTAGAGCGTCCGCCGCTGCCGGTGGTGGAGGTGCCACCCATGGTGCTGCCTCCAGTCACTATATCCGCCTTGATTCCGGTGGAACTGGGCGAACAGGTCGCATCGTCCTGGCTGCTGGACATGCTGCGCGAATCGCCGGTCACTACCGCGACGGCGTCATTGGCGCGCAGGTAGTTGAGGGGGTAGCTGCGCGTCACCAGCGGTTCCAGTTCGGCCACAGACTTCCTGGCTTCCAGTTCCAGTTTTTCCTTGGCGATCAGTTCATCGCGCGGCGCCACCCAGATGACGTTGCCGCTCACCCGCTTGTCCAGGCCCTTGGCGCGCATGATGATGTCGAGCGCCTGGTCCCAGGGCACGTCCTTCAGCCGCAGGGTGACGTTACCGGCCACCGTGTCGCTGGCGATGATGTTCAGGCCGGTGAAATCGGCAATGACCTGTAATACCGCGCGGACTTCGACGTTCTGGAAATTTAGGGTCAGCTTCTCGCCGGTATAGACGGGCTTGTCCGCTTTCGCAGCGCGGGGATCCTCCAGCGAGCGCAGTTCCATGATGAACTGACTGCCAGCCTGGTGCGCGGAGTAGTCCCACTTGCCACGCGGGGTGACCAGCATGCGGGTGTTCTTGCCCTGTTCGAAGGTCTCCACCTGTTGCGCGGGGGTGGCGAAATCGGCCACGTCGAGGCGACGCTGTAACGGTTTGGGCAGCGATGTATTAAGAAAATCCACCTGCACCGACTTGCCCTTCTGCTGGATGTCGATGCCCACGCCCGGATCCGAGAGGCTCACGACGATACGGGCCTCGCCGTTATCGCCGCGGCGGAATTCCACATCGCGTATGCCGTGGGCACGCGCCGTACCTGCCTCGGGGAAGACAGTGGGGGTGACGGCGGCAGACTGCGCGCTGGCCGCTTTCTCGGCACCGCGCAAGACCGCAAGCAGCGTGTTGCCTTCGCGGCGCAGCTCATGGCTGGTGGGACCGTTGAGGTTGAAGACGACGCGGGTGCGATCCCCCGCCTGCACCACCTGGTAGTTGCGGATCACGCCCAGGTTCAGGTTGACCGGAGCGCGGCCCACGCCACTGCCCGTGCTGGGGAAATCCAGCACCAGACGATGCGGGTTGCTGGTGGCAAAGGTGATGGGCTCCTCGTTCAGCGCCTCCGTGAAGGCGATTTTGACCACCTGGGTGTCATTCTGGCCGACCGACACAGACACGGCGTTGAGGGCATTCTGCGCCGGCCAGTGCGGGCAGGCCGAGAAGACAGGCCAGACCGGCCAACCAGGCCCGCCAACCGGGCATGCGTTGCATGGACATTCGCGTCGTTTTCATCGCCTTTACTCCTGAAGGGCCAGCGTGGCCTTGGTTTCGGTCCAGTCGCCGGCGCCATCCTGGACGGTTTCCCTGAGTTCGAGGCCCGTATCGCTGATGGCAACGACGAGCCCGAAATTCTGTCCCATGTACTCCCCCCTGCGGATCCGGTACAGCGTGTTTTCCGGAGTACGGATCAGGGCGTAGGTCTGTCCGCCCTTGTTGAGGGTACCCACCATGCGCAGTCCATCGAGCGGGAATTGCTCGAGGGGCTGCCGGGGGCGGTTGAGATCCGGCTGGAAGGCCCCGCCTGACTTGGAGGCCTTGAGGGTACGTGGCCTGAACGGGTCAGGCTGCTCGGCCGCATCGTAGCTGAAGATTTCCTGCACCTGCACCGGCGGTAGGGGTTCCAGGGCCTGTTGTCCACCGGCGCCGGCCTGAGCCATGAAGGCGCGCAGGTCTGCGTGCTCGTCCTGGGCGCAACCGGCCAACAGGATCACGGAAATGCCTGTCAGGGCATAAAGAAGCCATGCCTGTTTCATGGTTTCGCCGCTCCCATTTTCTGTCTCTTGACCTCGGCAAGCTCCTTCTCGTCCAGATAACGATAGGTCTGTATGCGCGCCTCCATGCTCAGCTTGGCATCCTTGCCCGGGGTCAGCACCACGTCGTGCAGGGTGACGATGCGCGGCAGTTTGGCGAGGTCGTTGGTGAACCAGCCGATGTCGTGGTAGCCGCCGGATACCTTGATGGCAACCGGCAGAGTGGCATAGAAATCGGCGAGGGTCTCGGCGCCGGGACGGAACAACTCGAATTCCAGGCCGCGGCCGACGCCCACCTGGTTGATGTCGGTGAGCAAGGCATCCATCTGCGAGCGGTCCGGCAACTGGCGCAGCAGGGCGGCAAGCGACTGTTCGATCTCGCTTAGGCGCCGCTTGTAGGCCTCGTAGTGCACGGCCTGGCCCTTCTTCACGGTGTAGGTATCGCGCAGCGACTGTTCCTCGCGTTGCGCGCTTTCGAGGTTGTTGAGGGCATCGGACCACACCAGGAACCAGCCTCCCGCGAGCACCGCCGCGAACAGCAGGACGAGGATGAGCACGCGCACCGGCGCCGGCGAGGCGGCGATGTCCTTCATATCCAGGTTGTTGAGATCGGACAGGTTCATGGCTTGGCGCCTTTATGTCCAGAAGCTTTCGCCTCGGTGGCCGCGTCCTGCTTACTGATTTTCACGTTCATCGCGAATTCGTTGACGCGCAGGTTACCCACCATGGCCGCCTTCACCTCCACCAGTGTCGGCTCATCAAACAGTTCCGTCTGTTCCAGTGCCCGCATGAAGCTGGATACCCGCGCGCTGGACTGGGCGAAACCGGAAAGCGCCACCATCTCACCGCTCTGCTTGACGCTCTTCAGGTACATGCCCTCGGGCAGCTGCCGGGCCAGCACGTCGAACAGGCGCACCGCCTCGTCACGGTTGGACTGCAGGGATTCGACGGCCTGCTTGCGGGCCAGGAGATCGTTGGTCTTCTCCTTGAGTTGCGCGATCTCGGCGATCTGCTGATCGAGCTTGGCGATTTCCTCGCGAAGGAACGAGTTACGTCGGTCCTGGGCGGCCTTTGCCTCGACCAGGTAAGCCTGGCCCAGGGCCACCAGCGCCAATCCGGCGCCGAGAGCCGCGATGGCGAAAATGGCGAACAGTCGCTGCTGTTTCGCCTTTCTGATCTGGCGATGGGGAAGCAGGTTGATGCGGATCGGGTTCATGTCGGATCGAACCTCCGCAGAGCCAGGCCGCAGGCGACAAACAGGCCGGGAGCTTCCGCAGCCAGTTGGCGGGCCTTCACGTTGCTGGAAACCGCCATTTTCGCGAAGGGATTGGCGATCATCGTGCTGGTCTGCACCTTGCCATGCACCACGTCA
Source organism: Betaproteobacteria bacterium (assembly GCA_016873935.1). Taxonomy (GTDB): domain Bacteria; phylum Pseudomonadota; class Gammaproteobacteria; order Burkholderiales; family Thiobacillaceae; genus PFJX01. Next base: position 24,277 of record VGVT01000005.1, read on the forward strand.
TCCAGGCCGGGGATGGACGCGCACCCCCCGGCGAGGAGGATATGGTCGACGCGCTGGTAAGACGTTGCCGAGAAGAACAGTTGCAGGGCTCGCCCGATTTCCTGGGCGATGGAATCGAGGAAAGGCTGCAACACCTCGGCCTCGTAGCTGTCCGGTAGCAGTCCCTTGCGCTTGGCGTCCTCGGCCTCTTCCAGGGGCAGGTCGAAGCGCCGGCTGATCTCGTTGGTCAGGGTATTGCCGCCCAGGGCGTGTTCGCGTTGATACACCATCTGATTGTCCAGCAACACGTTGACGCGCGTCGAACTGGCGCCGATGTCGATGATCGCCACCACCTGCCCCGCGCCCTGGTCGGGCAACTGGAACGCCATCTGCTCGTAGGCGGTCAGGGTGGCGAAGGCGTCCACGTCCATGATGGCGGTGCGCAGGCCGGCGGCTTCCGCCACGGCGACCCGTTCTTCCACGCGTTCGCGCCGAGCCAGCACCAGCAGGGCATCGTTCTCGGTGGGATTCTTCGCGTTCGGCCCGAGTATCTGGTAATCGAGGCTGACGTCGCCGAGGGGGAAGGAAGCGACCTGGTTCGCCTCGGCATTGATCTGTGTCTCGATTTCAGCCTCGGTGGCGGCGCCCGGCAGCATGATCTTCTTGGTAATGACCGAGGATGCCGGCAAGGCCAGGACAATGTCCTTGGTTCTCGAATTCAGGTTCTTCCAGGCCTCGCGCAGCGCAGCCTCGACCGCCTCAGGCTTGGAGATGGCGCCTTCCTGCACGGCTTCCTTCGGCAACGGCACCACGGCATAGCGCTCGACGCGGCGCATGCCCCCGCCGCTATCTGCCAGCTCAAGCATTTTCACGGCCGATGAGCTAACATCAACCCCGATGAGTGGCTCTTGAACCTCGGCCAAAGAGCTCGAATCTCAAACCACTTCCCCTTCCGTGCCGGCCCATCTGGGCGTTTATTTAATAATCTGGATTAAATCCTAGCAACAACTTATTAATATCTACAACATTTTTTCCAATTAATCCAATCATCGCATTCTCCTAAATGCCCCGCTGGTCGCTCACCCTGATGGCCATCCTGGCCAGTCTGGTCATTTCCATCACCGCCGTGGTGGCTTTGGCGGCGGCGATGATCTATCCCAGACTCCCCAGCCTGGAGGCACTGAAGGACTATAGGCCCAAGCAACCCCTGCGTATCCTGACTGAGGATGGTGCACTTATCGGCGAATTTGGCGAAGAGCGTAGGGCAGTGGTGAAAATAAATGAAGCCCCCGTGTTCCTGCGCCAGGCCATCCTCGCCGCCGAGGACGAGCGTTTCTACCAGCACGGCGGTGTCGACACCCTGGGCATCCTGCGCGCGGCCATGGCCAACGTGGTATCCGGCCGGGTCAAGGAGGGGGCTTCCACCATCACCATGCAGGTAGCGCGAAATTTCTATCTGAGCGCCGAGAAAACCGCTACGCGCAAGCTCAACGAGGCCCTGCTGGCCATCAAGATCGAGCACACGCTGAGCAAGGACGAGATTTTCGAGCTCTATCTCAACCATATCTACCTGGGGCAGCGCGCCTATGGCTTCGCCGCCGCTGCCCAGATCTATTTCGGCAAACCGCTGGCAAAGATCAACCTGGCGGAGGCGGCCATGCTGGCTGGCCTGCCCAAGGCGCCCTCGGCCTACAACCCGGTGGTCAATCCCTCCCGCGCGAAAACGCGCCAACTTTATGTGCTGGGGCGCATGCGCAGTCTGGGACACATTGGCGAGGCCGAATACCGGCAGGCCAGTGAGCAGCGTCTGCCGCTGAAGTACTCGCCCCTCAGCTACGAGGTACAGGCCCCGCATCTGGCCGAACTCGTGCGCCAGCGCATGTTCGAGAAGTACGGCGAAAGCATCTATTCCAGCGGCATGAAGGTCTACACCACCCTGCGCCGGGTGGATCAGCAGGCGGCGGTAAGTGGCGCGCGCCTGGGCATCCTGGAGTTCCATCGCCGCCGCGGCTATGTCGGGCCGGAGGGACAGATCAAGTTGCCCGACGATGCCGACCTGGCCGACAAGGCCATCGAGAACGCCCTGCTCGAGCGCGAGGAAGTCAACGGCCTGCTGCCGGGAGTGGTCCTTTCCCTCGACAAGCAACGTATGCGCGTGCGCCTGCGCAGCGGCGAGGACATCGACCTGGGCGCCAGCGAACTGAAGTTCGCGGAGCGTTTCATTTCGCCGAAACTGGCCAGGGACAAGCGCCTGGGTCGCGGCAGCATCGTGCGCGTGGCGCGCGCCGAGCCGGACGCGCCCTGGCAGTTGAGTTACGTGCCGCAGGTGGAAGTCGCCCTGATCGCCCTGGACCCGGCGAATGGCGCGATCCGCGCCATGGTCGGCGGCTTCGACTTCAAGCGCAGCCAGTTCAACCACGTTACCCAGGCCTGGCGGCAGGCGGGCTCCAGCTTCAAGCCCTTCATCTATTCCGCCGCCCTGGAGCGGGGCATCACGCCGGCCACCGTGTTCGACGATGCGCCCATTGCCGTGGACCCCGCCGAAACCGGTGGCGTGCAGTGGGAACCGAAGAACTACGACGGCACCATGGAAGGCCCGATGACCCTGCGCGCCGCCCTGGCGAAATCGAAGAATCTGGTTTCCATCCGAGTGCTGCAGGCCGCCGGCGTGCAACACGCGCACGAGCACGTGGCCAAGTTCGGCTTCGACATGCCGCGCATTCCGCCCTACATGACCATGGCCCTGGGTGCCGGCGAGGTCACCCCGCTCACCCTGGCCGCCGCCTATGCGGTGTTCGCCAATGGCGGCCAGCGGGTCACGCCCTGGCATCTGCTGAAGGTCACCGACAAGGACGGCCGCGTACTGGAGAGCTTCACGCCGCCGCCTGCCAGTCCGGCCATCGACCCGCGCAACGCCTATCTCACCGCCAGCCTGATGCAGGACGTGATCCGCCGCGGCACCGCTACCGGCGCCCTGAAGCTGGGACGTGGCGACCTCGCCGGCAAAACCGGCACTTCCAATGAGCACCGCGACGCCTGGTTCGCCGGCATCCAGGCGACCCGCGTCGCCGTGGCCTGGATGGGCTACGACCAGCCCCGATCTCTGGGCTCCGGCGAGACCGGCGGCGGCACCGCCTTGCCGATCTGGGTACGCTACATGGGCGAAGTCCTCAAAGACACCCCGGAGATGCCCCAGGCCATGCCGGCCGGACTGGTGCAGCACAACGTGGATGCGCAATCCGGAGCCTCGACGTCGGGGCAGGGCGGTGTGCCGGAGCTCTTCTTCGAGGAATACGCGCCGGGCGCCCGACCGCCCGCCAACCCATTGGACGCGTTGCACTGAACATGCCGGTCCGCGATGGCCGATCCAGGCGCGATCGCGCCTATATCGCCGAACTGGCCGCGCGCTTTCTGGCGGAACACGGTATCCGCGACTACGGCCTGGCGAAACGCAAGGCCGCGCGACAACTCGGCCTGCCCGACGGCCACGGCATGCCCAGCAACGAGGAAGTGGACGCGGCCCTCATGCTGCGCCGCGATCTCTATGCCCCGGAAGAGCTGTCCGGCACGCTGGCCGCACTACGCGCACAGGCCCTGGCGGTGATGCGGGTGTTCCAGCGATTCGACCCGGTGCTGAGCGGCGCGGTCGCCAGCGGCGCGGTCTCCGAACACAGCCTCATCGAACTGGATATCGCCGCCGAAAACAGCAAGGACTTCGAACAATTCCTGCTCAACCAGGGTATTGAATTCAAGGTACGCGACCAGGCCGGACGGCAGGCCTATCTGGTGTACGCCGAACCCGCCGATGTCTGGGTGCGCCTGCTGCCCACCGAATTCCGCTCGGCGCCAGGCGGCGCGCGGGCGCGTATCACCCTGGCCCGTCTGCAGAAACTGGTGGAGGAGGGCGAAGCTTCGCCGTAGGGATGCACGCCCGCATCCAGCCGGCGATTTCAGGATCACGTTAAAGTCGGCGCGCCTGGCGCCGATATGTGTTTCTGCCGCAAACCCAGCCCAGTCCGCCATGATCCGTTTCTTCCGCCACTACATCCCAGTGAGCATGCTCGTGCTCACGCTGGCGGAGTTCATGCTTTTTGTGGCGATCGGTTTCTTCATTGCCGAACACTACGCGCTAGCCCAGGCCGCCGCAGCCCACGCCGCGGTGTACAAGCCCTGGCTGTTCGCCCTCGTCCTCAGCCTGATCCATTCAGCCGCCGGCCTCTACGACTGGGAATGGACCAAAGGCCTGACCAGCCTGCTGCTGCGCATTGCCGGTGGCTTGCTGGTGGCGGCCGCCGTGCTCTTGCCAGGCAGTCATGCCTCCCCCGGCTGGTTTCCGGAAGACATGGAATTGCTTGCCGGACTGGCCATGGTCGGATTCAGCGCCCTGCTGATCCGCCTGCTGTTCATGGAATGGGACAAGACCGGACTGTTCAAGAAGCGGATCTTGATCCTAGGGGCCGGCAGCCGGGCGGCGAAAATCGAGGAAATGATCCACCAGGGCGAGGCCCAGGGCATCGACGTCGTCGGCTACGTACCTTTGGGGGCCCTGCACCGCTATGTGCCGCATGACCGCCTGATCGAGGACGAGGCCTCCATCTTCGAACTGCCGGCGAGGTCTACCACGGCTGCCGCATCGCCCTGCCGGGCACCGGGGAGTTCGCCCTCAGCCTGGAGGTGCGCACCACCTTCGACGTCACTCTGAAGAACGGTCGCCTGACCCACCGCGCCGGCTGCGAATTCATCGACCTGCCGCCGAGCATCGAAACCGCGATCCAGCGCTACATCATCCAGGTGGAACGCGAGCGACGGAACCGCTACCTGTAAGCGGGCGGGCTATAAGCGAGGGCTGGATCAGCCGCAGGCGCTTGTACCCGTCAGGGTGTAATTCGCCGGATGCCGACTCTCAGGCCTCGCCCCGGGCCAGCCAGCGCGCCGCATCCAGGGCGAAGTAGGTAAGCACCGCGTCGGCGCCGGCGCGCTTGAAGCCGAGCAGGCTTTCCAGCACGCAGGCCTGCTCGTCCAGCCAGCCGTTCTGCGCGGCGGCCTTGAGCATGGCGTACTCGCCGCTGACCTGGTAGACGAAGGTGGGCGCCTGGTAGGTCTCCTTCACGCGGCGGACGATGTCCAGGTAGGGCATGCCCGGCTTGATCATCACCATGTCGGCGCCTTCCTGCAGGTCCAGGCCCACTTCCCAGAGCGCCTCGTCGGAGTTGGCCGGGTCCATCTGGTAGGTGTACTTGTTGCCCTTGCCCAGGTTGGCGGCGGAGCCGACCGCGTCGCGGAAGGGGCCGTAGAAGCTGGAGGCGTACTTGGCGGAATAGGCGAGGATGCGAGTGTGGATGAAGCCGGCGGCGTCCAGGGTATCGCGCACGGCATGGATGCGGCCGTCCATCATGTCGGACGGGGCGACCACGTCGGCGCCGGCGTGGGCATGGCATTCCGCCTGGCGCGTGAGCACGGCGATGGTCTCGTCGTTGAGCACGTAGCCGCGCGGGTCGTTGGGATCGATGAGGCCGTCCTGGCCGTGGCTGGTGTAGGGGTCCAGGGCAATGTCGGTGATCACCCCCAGTTCCGGGAAGCGCGCCTTCAGGCCGGCCACGGCGCGCGGCACCAGGCCTTTCGGGTTGTAGGCCTCGGCGGCGTCCAGGCTCTTGAATTCGGCATCCACCACCGGGAACAGGGCCAGGGCGGGCACGCCAAGCCGCAGGCATTCCTCGGCCACGACATAAAGCCGGTCCAGGCTCATGCGCTGGACGCCGGGCATGGACGCCACGTCTTCGATGCGGTTCTCTCCGTCCAGCACGAACACCGGCAGGATCAGGTCGGCGGCGGTCAGGCCGTGCTCGCGCATCAGTCGGCGGGAAAAGTCGTCCCGGCGCATGCGCCGCATGCGTTTGCGGGGAAAGCTGGACAGATCGAACATGAAAGCGGTCTCCATCATGCGAGGGTTGCGGGCGAGGCCTGGATTGTTATGGATTCCGGCCTGCGCCGGAATGACGAGGGTGAATTTTTGCCGTTTTTCCGGGAAGCGGCACGGCCTGCCGAACCCGATGTAGCGCCCTTATCCGAGTTTTTCACTCAAGCTTGGGAACCAATGCCCGGCGCGTCGGCTCAATCTACCCAGACGAGTCGCTTCGTCTCCCGCTTCTCCTCCCTGAGCGGGTGCCTTAATGCAACATTAAGGCAACATTTGCCCGGCTCCCTCCCCTTGAGCCGGGTTTTTTTTGGGCACCCCCAGCCAGTCGCGCAGGATCGCCTCCGCCTCTTCGGCGCCGTCGCGCTTGAGGCTGGAAAACAACTGCACCGTGGCGTTGAGGCCCATTTCCGCGAGATTCGCGCGCACCTGCCGCAAGGTCTGCTGCCCGGCGCCGCGCGCCAGCTTGTCGGACTTGGAAAGCAGCACGTGCACCGGCTTGCCGGCGGGCCGGAACCACTCCAGCAGGGACCGATCCAGTTCGGTCAGCGGGTGGCGGCAATCCATGATGAGAACAAGCCCGGCCAGTTGCGGCCGGTCCGCCAGGTAGCCGCCGATGAGGGCCTGCCAGACGTGCTTCTGGTCTTTCGGCGCGCGGGCGAAGCCGTAGCCAGGCAAATCCACCAGGAACCGGCCAGTCTCCACGCGGAAGAAGTTCAGATGCTGGGTGCGGCCGGGCATCTTGCTGACGAAGGCCAGGCGCTTGTGGTTGCACAGGGTGTTGATGGCGCTGGACTTGCCGGCGTTGGAACGTCCGGCGAAAGCGACCTCGGCCAGGCTGTCGGCGGGCAGGTCGCGCACGCTGGCGACGGTGATGTGAAAACTGGCGTTGAGCATGGCGGTGAAGTCCGACGGTGGGGGAGCCTGCTCAAAAGGCTGGCACTATAGCAAACGGGTCGTTAAAATGCCGCGATTTTCCCTTGCTGTCATCCTGGATTTAAGGAGTCTTGCATGAAATCCTCCGCGCTGTTGACCGGCCTGCTGTTCGCCGCGACTTCCTGGGCCATCCCCGCGCAGGCCGCTACCGCCAAGGGCGACCCGGCCAAGGCGCAAAAACTGGTAAACGATGTCTGCGGTGCCTGCCACGGCGCCGACGGCAACAGCACCTCGCCCGCCTACCCCAACCTTTCCGGCCAGAGCCCCGAGTACCTGTTCAAGCAGCTCGTCGAGTTCAAGTCGGGCGCGCGCAAGAACGCCATCATGGCGCCCAACGTGACCAAGCTGTCCGAGGACGACATGCACAATCTGGCCGCCTACTACGCCGCCCAGCAGCCGAAGCCGCGTCTGGCCAAGGATGCGGCGCTGGTGGCGGAAGGCCAGAAGATCTACAAGGGCGGCAACGCCGGCAGCGGCGTGCCCGCCTGCGCCTCCTGCCACGGCCCCGCCGGCGCCGGCATCCCCTCCATGTTCCCGCGTCTGGCCGGCCAGCACAGCAAGTACGTGCTGACCCAGTTGAAGAACTTCCGCAGCGGCGACCGCGCCAATGACGGCGGCAAGATGATGCAGGTCATCGCCCGCAAGATGACGGACCAGGAAATGAAGGCGGTGTCGGAGTACATCTCCGGCCTGCGCTGATTCGTTTTGAAACACGAACGGCCCGCATTGCGGGCCGTTCGTGTTTCAGCGGGTAGTTTGTAGCGGGTAGCCGGTAGCATGAACCATGCGCCGGAGGCGCCGAATTTCGCTACAAGCCACCTTCTACCCGCTACAAGCTACCTGCCACCCGCACACCCATGCTCGACGACCTCAACCCCCAGCAGCGCGAAGCCGTGCAGTACCTGGATGGCCCCCTGCTGGTGCTGGCCGGGGCGGGCTCGGGCAAGACCCGGGTGATCACGCGCAAGATCGCCTGGCTGGTGAACCAGTGCGGCATCGAAGCCCGCCACATCGCCGCCATCACCTTCACCAACAAGGCGGCGCGGGAGATGCGGGAGCGGGTCGGCGAACTGCTGCCGGGCAAGCGGGGGCGCGGCCTCACCGTTTCCACCTTCCACTCCCTGGGCCTTTCCATCCTCCGCGCCGAAGCCAGAAGGCTGGGTTACAAGCCACGTTTCTCGGTGCTGGACGCCACCGACACCCAGCAGATCCTGTCCGACATCCTCAAGAACCCGGACAAGGCCGGCCTGCGCCAGGCCGCCGCCCTCATCTCGCATTGGAAGAACGCCCTGCTCGACCCCGCGGCCGCGCGGCAAGCCGCCGGCGACGAGGGCGAGCGCCAGGCGGCGGCGGCCTACCAGGCCTACCAGGACACCCTGCGCGCCTACCAGGCGATGGATTTCGACGATCTCATCCGCCTGCCGGTCGGCCTCTTCCGCGAACATCCGGAGGTGCTGGCCACCTGGCAGGGCCGGCTGCGCTACCTGCTGGTCGACGAGTATCAGGACACCAATGGCGCCCAGTACGAGTTCCTGAAACTGCTGGCCGGACCCATGGGCCGCTTCACCGCCGTCGGCGACGACGACCAGGCCATCTACGCCTGGCGCGGCGCCGACGTGGAGAACCTGCGCCGGCTGCAAGAGGACTGGCCGCGCCTGAAGATCATCCCGCTGACGCAGAACTACCGCTCCAGCCAGCGCATCCTGCGCGCCGCCAACAGCGTCATCCGCAACAATCCGCGGCTCTCCGACAAGAACCTGTGGAGCGAGCTGGGCCTGGGCGACCAGGTCGAACTGGTGGAATGCCGCGACGACCGCAACGAGGCGGAAAGCGTGGTCATGCGCATTTCCGCGCACAAGTTCGAGCACCGCACCCGCTTCGCCGACTACGCGATTCTCTATCGCGGCAACCATCAGGCGCGGTTGTTCGAAGAGGCCCTGCGCGAAGCGAAGATGCCCTACCAGATCTCCGGCGGCCAATCCTTCTTCGACCGCGCCGAGATCAAGGACCTCACCGCCTACCTGCGCCTGATCGCCAACCCGGACGACGATCCCGCCTTCATCCGCGCCGCCACCACGCCGCGCCGCGGCATCGGGCCGGGCACCCTGGAAAAACTGGGGGAACAGGCCGGAAAACGCCAGGTCAGCCTGTTCGCCGCCGCATTCGAGGCCGGCTTGCAGTCCCTGCTGCCGGCGCGGCAACTGGAACCGCTGCTGGAGTTCTGCGCCTTCATCCAGCGCATCGCCGATCGCGCCGAGAAGGAACCCGCCGGCCGCCTGCTCGAGGAACTGCTGGCCGCAATCCGCTACGAGGAATGGCTGTACGACAGCGAGGATGACCTCGCCGCTCGGACAAAATGGGAGAACGTGCGCGACTTCGTCGACTGGCTGGCGAAGAAGGGCGAGGACGAGGAGCGCAGCCTGATCGAGCTCACCCAGACCGTCAGCCTGATGAACCTGCTGGAGGGTCGCGAGGAAGCCGAGCCGGACGCGGTGCGCCTGTCCACCCTGCACGCCGCGAAGGGCCTGGAATACCCCCACGTCTTCCTGGTGGGCGTCGAGGAGGAGATCCTGCCGCACCGGGAATGCCTGGAAGGCGCACGGCTGGAAGAGGAACGCCGGCTCATGTACGTCGGCATCACCCGCGCCCGCCGCGGGCTCACCATCACCTGGTGCGGCAAGCGCAAGCGCGGCGGCGATCTCGTCGTCTGCGAGCCCTCCCGCTTCCTGCTGGAACTGGACCCGGCCGAGGTGAAACGGGCCGGCGCGCAGAGCGAAAGCCAGGCCAGCCGGGAAGACGGCCGCAAAAAGCTGTCGGCCCTGAAGGCGATGCTGGGCGGCCACGCCAAATAAAAACGCGGCCCGCGGGCCGCGTTCATCGAGCCCGCACGGGGAGCTACTTGCCGGCCGCCGCCGCGATGGCGCTCTTGGCTTCCGCCACCATGAAGTCCACCGCCAGCCGGGTATCGGCGTCGGACAGCTTCTCGTTGCCGCCCTTCGCCGGGCCGCCGAAGCTGCCGTTGATGGCGGCGGCGTAGAGGTATTCCTTGCCTTCCTTGATCAGCGCGGCCCAGGCCTTGGCGTCGCTGAGTTTCTGCGCGCCGGTGACGCCGGTGTCGTGGCAACTCGCGCAGTTGTCGGCGTACACCACCTTGCCGCGCGCCAGTTCGGCGGCGGTGGGTTCCGGTTCCTTCTTCAGGGTCGCCTCGAAACTGGCGCCGACCGCGTTGGCCATGTAGACCACGCCACGCGCCACTTCCAGATCGCTGAGATCGGGGTCGCCGCCGCGCGCGGGCATCTTGTTGAAACCCTTGATGGCATGCGTGAGCAGGGTGTCATAGCCGCCGGCCAGACGCTTGCCCCAGTCCGCGCGCTCCTTGTGCTTGGGCGAGCCGAGCGCGCCGGAGTCGTGGCAGCCGGCGCACACCTCGATGTAGACCTGTTCGCCGGTGCGCTCGACCTTGGGCGCGTTGGGATCGACGGCGAGGGACTTGCCGAAGGACTGGATGCGTTCGCGCACCGCCTGGTCGGACAGCGGCTCCGCATCCGGCTGCCCCATGCGGCCCTGGATGCCGAGCAACAGCAGGACGATGAGGACGATCGCCAGACCGGGCGCGAACAGACCGCCCAGGGTGGCGTACAAAAAATCCTTCGGGGTGGTCTTGGTCATTTCGACGTGCTCGGCCATGGTGCGGTCCCTGCGGCTTGGATTGAAAAATCGGGTGATTATAAGGGTTATCCCCTGCAAGCCGAAAGCGGCCTGTGCTATTCTCCGGCCCCCGTGGCGCCCGTAGCTCAGCTGGATAGAGTACTGCCCTCCGAAGGCAGGGGTCGTGCGTTCGAATCGCGCCGGGCGCGCCAGACAACTTCCTCTTCAAGGGCAGCTTGTGCCGCCCTTTCCCTGTTAGCGCCCGTCTATCTCCGGTTGCCGCCCGCGACCAGCCTGTATTCGTAAAACCGGCATTCCAGCGGCCCGTTGAAGAGCGGCGTACGACGGCTGGCCTTGAGGCCGATCTGCCTGGGAAGCTCCGGGTCGGCGGACAGCAGGTAGGCGGTCCAGCCCGGGAAATGCTGCTTCAGGTTGTTACCGATGTCCCGGTAGAACGTGGCCATGTCCTCGGTCGACAGGCGCACGCCGTAGGGCGGGTTGCTGACGATGAGGCCGCCCGGCGTGGGCGGATTCACGTTGAGGAAGTCGGCCTCCATGATGCGCACGCAATCAAGCAGGCCCGCCGCCTTCAGGTTGAGGCCGGCGGCGCGCACCATGAGCGGGTCGATGTCGGAGCCGAAGATGGGCAGGGGATGCGGCTCCGCCATGGCGGCCTGGGCGTCCTTGCGCAGGCGCTGCCATTCCACCATGTCGAAATTCTTCAGGTTCTCGAAGGCGAAATGCCGCTTCAGGCCGGGGGCGATGTTGAGGGCCATAAGTCCCGCTTCCAGCAACAGGGTGCCGCCGCCCATCATGGGATCGTAGAGGGGGATGCCCGGCCGCCAGCCGGCCAGCTTCAGGAGGCCCGCCGCCAGGTTCTCGTTCAGCGGCGCGGCGGCGGCCTGGACCCGGTAACCGCGCCGGTTGAGCGGCTCGCCGGAGAGATCCACGTAGATCGAATAGCGCTCGTCGGTGAGATAGGCCACCAGGGGCACGGCGGGTTCGCGGGTATCCACGCTGGGCCGCTGGCCGGTGGCTTCGCGGAAGCGGTCGCAGACCGCGTCCTTGATCTTCAGGCTGACGAAGTTGAGGCTCTTCAGGGGGCTGTTGCGGCCCACGGTGGTGACGGCCAGGGTGCGGGAGACATCGAACAGGTCCGGCCAATCCACGCCGAGGGCGTCGCGATAGAGGTCGTCCTCCATGCGGTAGCGGCCCTCCGTCAGCCGCCACAGCACGCGGACGGCCAGCCGGCTCCACAGATTCACCTTCCAGCCCAGGGCCATGCCGCCGCGGAAGGCGACGCCGCCAGCGGCGGGAACGGCCTCGTCGGCGCCCAGGTCGACGATCTCCTTCAGCAGCTCAGCTTCCAGGCCCTTGGGACAGGGCGCGAAGAAATGTTCCCGCCGGGCGGCGCGGGGCAGCGGCTTGTCCGCACGGCGCGTGGCTTTCTCCGTGCGCGGCGGCCGCTCGCCGCGCGGCGCCCCGCGCGTGGGAACGGGCTCGCCGGCAGGCGCGGGCCGGGCGCGCCGACGCGGAACCGGGGGTGCTGCTTCAGTCTCGGCCGCGGCCTTGGCGGCGGGCGCCGGTTGCGCGACCTTGTCCGCCATGCTGGGACGCTTGGGGGCGCGGTGACGGCCGCGTACCGGCGGTCGATCGACGGGAACTTGCTTCTCCCCTCCCGTATCAGGTTTGATGGAAAGAATGCTGCGTTTGGGTTTATCCGATGACGACACGGGAATTCCTCAAGAAACTGACCCCCAGTCCGGTCACGGCCATCCTCATCGGCCTGATCGTGTACCTCTGGTTCCGCCCGCCGGCCTTCGTTGACGAGTTGCGCCAGCCGGCCCCCGACCTGCCCGAACTGTCCGCCCTGCGCGGACAGGTCGTGCTGGTGAACTTCTGGGCCACCTGGTGCCCCTACTGCCGCCATGAAATGCCGGCCATGGAGAGGTTCTACCGGCAACACCGGGAGAAGGGCTTCGCGATTGTCGCCTACAGCCTGGATAAATCCCAGGCCGAGGTGGATGCCTTCATGCGCGCGGAGGGCTACACCTTTCCGGCGCCCCTGGCCGATCAGGCCACCACCAGCGCTTTCGGCGGGGTGAACCGGATGCCCCTGTCCTTCGTGGTGGATCGCGACGGCATGCTGCGCCACAAGGTGGCCGGCCAGGTACACGCCGGCCGCCTGGACGACCTCATCACGCCTCTGCTGGCGGTGCCTGCCGCGGCTCGCTGAGCAGGCGCTCCATCTCGCGCTTGTAGAGGACGAAATCCATTTCCGGGCAGGGTGCGCCCAGACGCGTGGCGACCGCGGACACCTGGCCGCGATGATGCGCGTAATGCGTGAACAGGTGCGTCAGGGCATCGCGCGTCCACATCGCCCGCGCCTTGCCGTCGCCACCCAGGAACTGGATCTGCGCGTCGAAGAACTCCTCCGGCTGGGCTTCCAGCCAGCCTTGCAGGCGACGCGTTTCACGGCGCAGGGCGGTCTTCAGCTCGCGCCACTCCGGGTTGTGGAGGATGCGGTAGTTGATCGCCAGATGCTCTCCCCGCAGGCGCGCCTGCCAGGACTGGCTGACCACCAGGATGTGGTCGACAGTGTGGTGGATGCTGCGGAAAAACAGGCCCTGGTCGCTGGCGAGGACCTCGGCCTGGAGATGGTCGAGGGCGGAAAACATGACCTCGTTGGCCCAGTGCTGGTAATCGGCCTGCACGACGAAATAGCTTTTCCACGCATACATGATGTCGGGTTCCTGGGCATAACAGGTAGGGTGAAACTACCCCCAAGCGCGCTCAATCGACAAGCGTGGCGGGCGGAAGGTCCTTTTCCCAGGACAAGCGGTCGTTCAGCCCGCGCGTCACCCAGACCTGACCCGTAGCGTCGATGCGCAGAACCTCTGCGATGCCCAGGCGCGCGGCCAGGCGCCGCCAGTCTTGCGGGCCGGCGATGAACAGCGGCTTGCTGGCCACGTCCGAGAGGGTGCCGGCGCGCTCGCCGCGGGCGACGACGGTGAGCGCGCGGGTATGCTCGACCGGCCGGCCGCTGCGCGGGTCGATGAGGTGGCAATAGCGCCGGCCTTCCAGCTCGAAGTAGCGCTGGTAGTCACCGGAAGTGCCGATGGCCTCGCCGTCCTTCAACTCCAGGGTGGCCAGCGCCCCGGCCCGGCGCGGATGCTGGATGCCGACCAGCCAGGGCGTGCCGCCCTTCGATCCCAGCGCGAGGATGTTGCCGCCGATGTTGACGAGGGCGTTGTGCACGCCCTGGCTGCGCAGGTACGCGGCCGCCCGGTCCAGGGCGTAGCCCTTGGCGTAGCCGCCCAGGTCCAGGCGCACGGCGGGATTCGTGCCGGTGACATGGCTGCCGTCGATGACCAGGTCAGTCATGCGCGGATTCGCCCGCACCAGCTCCTCGATCGCCCTGGCGTCGGGCAGGCGTGGCTCGAAGCTGTCGGTATGAAAGCCCCACAACCGCACCAAATTGCCGATGGCGGGGTTGAACAGCCCCTCCCCCAGTTCGGCAAGGCCGGCGGCATCCTTCAGCATGGCCGCCAGTTCCGGTGCGACTTCCGCCCGGGCCGGCGTGCCGGGCCGGGCCTGAGCCAGGATAGCGTTGAGCCGCTCCAGGTCGCTCGGCTGCCAGGCATGCAGGGACCGGTGCATGGCATCGAAGTCCCGCAAGACCTGGTCCGTCACGCGTCGGGCCTTGTCCTCGGCCTCGCCGTAGACGGTCACCTCCACCAGGGTGCCGAAGACGTAGGACTGCTGGCGATGGCTGGCGGGACCGCAGCCGGCGAGCAGGGCCAGCAGGATCAGCGCGAAGATGCTCCGCGAAAACCGGCCCAGCCCCTTCACGCCGCCTCCCGGACACGCCGTTCCAGCGCATCCATGAACCTCCCCGCCACGTTGAAACCGGTCTGCGCGGTGATTTCCCGGAAGCAGGTGGGGCTGGTGACGTTGACCTCGGTGAGGCAGTCGCCGATCACGTCCAGACCCACCAGCAGCAGGCCGGCGGCCTGCAATCCCGGGCCCAGCGCGCGGGCGATCTGCCAATCCCGCTCCGACAGCGGCCGGGCCACGCCGGTGCCGCCGGCGGCCAGGTTGCCGCGGGTTTCGCCTTGCTTGGGGATGCGCGCCAGGCAATAGGGCACGGCCTCGCCGTCGATGACCAGGATGCGCTTGTCGCCCTGGGCGATCTCCGGCAGGTAGCGCTGGGCCATGATGGTTTCGGCGCCGCGACGGGTAACGCTTTCCAGGATGGCGCCCAGGTTCGGGTCGCCGGGCCGCAGGCGGAAGATGCCTGCGCCGCCCATGGCGTTCAACGGCTTCACCACGATGTCGCCCTGCTCGGCCAGGAATTCGCGGATCAGGCCGGCGTCGCCGCTCACCAGGGTGGGCGCGATGAACCCGGCAAAGCGGGCGATGGCCAGCTTCTCGTTCCAGTCGCGCAGGGCCTGTGGCCGGTTGAACACCCGGGCGCCCTGGCGCTCCGCCATCTCCAGCAGCCAGGTGGCGTAAAGGTAGGCCTGATCGAAGGGCGGGTCGCGGCGCATGAGGACGGCGTCGAAATCCGCCAGGTCGCGCCATTCCGCCTCGCCCCGGGCAAACCAGTTACCAGTCCCCCCCTTTGAAAAAGGGGGGTTAGGGGGGATTTCACCCGGCTCGCATGGGGTGAACGCCGAAAATCCCCCCCCGCCCCCCTTTACGAAAGGGGGGAGTTCCATGTTGAGACGGATCGGGTTGGCCTTGCCCAGAACGCTTCCACCCCGCCAGGCCAAGTCCTCACTGACCATGGCCCACAGTTCATGCCCGCGCGCCGCCGCCTCCAGCATCATGGCGTAGGTGGAGTCCTTGTGGATCTTGAAGGTCTCCAGGGGATCGGCGACGAACAGCAGCTTCACGGCGCCGTGCGCTCCAGTTCGATGGCCGCGGCCAAGGCGGCAAGGCGGGCGATGACGCCGTAGGTGTAGAAGCGGTTCACCGGCGAATCCGGGCGCGCGCCGCAATCGCAGTAGCTGCAACTGGTGTCGAAGGCCAGCGGTACGAAGTGCATGCCCGGTGAATTCAGGTTCTCGTCGGCGCCGCGGCCGGTGTGCACCCGGTAGAAGCCGCCGATGACGAAGTGGTCGATCATGTAGACCACCGGCTCGGCCACCGCTTCATGGATGCTCTCGAAGGTGTGCACGCCCTCCTGCACCAGCACGTCGGACACCGCCAGCCCCTCCTTCACCACCGCCATCTTGTTGCGCTGCTTGCGGTTGAGGTCGCGCACGTCGTCCGGCGACTTCACCGTCATGATGCCCATGCCGTAGGTGCCGGCGTCGGCCTTGACGATGACGAAGGGCTCGCGGTCGATGCCGTGCTCGGCGTACTTGGCGCGGATCTTCTTCAGCACTTCCTCGACGTGGAAGGCCAGGCATTCCTCGCCTTCCCGCGCCTGGAAGTCGACCTCGCCGCAGTTGGCGTGGTAGGGGTTGATGTACCAGGGATCGATGCCGAGCAGGCCGCAGAAGTCGTGGGCGACCTGGTCGTAGGCGGCGAAGTGCCTGGACTTGCGGCGGATGGCCCAGCCCGCGTGCAGGGGCGGCAGCATGCCCTGGGCAGGGTTCAGGTCCTTGAGGATGTCCGGCACGCCGGCGGACAGGTCGTTGTTGAGGAGGATGGCGCAGGGGTCGAAGCTTGTCCCGGACTCCGATGCGCGATCCAGCCTGATGCGGTCGCCCTCGCGCCGGATGGGTTCCAGTGTGAGTTGGCCGCCTTCCGGCAGGTCCAGCACCAGGGGTTCCTCCAGGCCGGGGATGAGGCTGCCGAAGCGCACCGTCAGGCCGATCTTGCGGATGATGTCGGCGAGGGCCGCGACGTTCTGCAGGTAGAACAGGTTGCGGGTGTGGTTCTCCGGCACGATGAGGAAGCGGCGCGCGTCGCTGCACAGCTTCTCCACCGCCACCTGGGCCGCCTGCACCGCCAGGGGCAGGAAGTCCGGATTCAGGTTGTTGAATCCGCCGGGGAACAGGTTGGTGTCCACCGGCGCCAGCTTGAAACCGGAATTGCGCAGGTCCACCGAACTGTAGAAGGGCGCGTTGTGCTCCATCCATTGCCGGCGGAACCAGTGCTCGATGTCCGCCTGCGCCTCGATGACATGCTTTTCCAGTTCGCGCAGGGGGCCGGTGAGGGCGGTGGTGAGATGGGGAACCATGGCGGGAAGGTACCCGGGGGGCATCCCCGGATTCAAGTCGAAATCACGTTGCCCTGAGTCTAGAGCCTATTTCAGTAGGAATCATGCCCCGCGCCGCGGGTGTGCGGGATGCAGTGCAAGGCGCGGGTGGCGCGGTTTGGTCGTTCCAAACAAGCCACCCGCAACGCGGCAATGCGCCCGCACACCAGCGGCCCTTCGGGTTGAGGCCAGGAACGGCGTCTGCGGCGTTGCGGCGCTTGGCCATGGAATGACCATGGCCGGCGCGTCGCGCCTTGCATCCATCCGTTCCTGGTCTCAACGCGGGGCATGATCCCTACTGAAATAGGCTCTTAGATCGCTTCCCAGCCCTGTCGCCCCATCTCTGGATGGCCGACAATGGCGGGCCATGTTCGATATCGTTCTCTACCAGCCGGAAATCCCGCCCAACACGGGCAACGTCATCCGCCTCGCCGCCAACACCGGCTGCCGGCTGCACCTGGTGAAACTCCTGGGCTTCGAGCTCTCCGACAAGCAGATGCGCCGGGCCGGGCTGGATTACCACGAGTACGCCGAGATGAAGGTGTACGAAACCTGGAACGAGCTGAAAGCCGCCCTCGCCGGCCGCCGCCTGTTCGCCTTCACCACCAGGGCTTCCGCCGATTTCAGCCAGACGCGCTTCCAGCCCGGCGACGTCTTCGTTTTTGGCCCGGAAATGCGGGGTCTGCCGGCCGAAGTCCTCGACGAGTTCGCGCCGGATCGGCGCCTGCGCCTGCCCATGTTGCCCGGCCAGCGCAGCCTGAATCTCTCCAACTCCGTCGCCGTGGCGGTCTACGAGGCCTGGCGCCAGAATGGTTTCGCGGGCGCCCGGTGAACTTGGTTTTCGCGGCTTTGTCCCCATGCTGAATCCATCCCTTCCGAAAGCCATCGCATGAGCGCCCTGGAAACCTTCGAGAAACTCCTCGCCCAAGGCAAGGACAACGCCCTGTTGCGCTACTCGCTGGGCAACGAATGCCTGAAGCTGGGGCGGACCGACGACGCCGTCGCCCATCTCCGCGCCGCTCTCGCTTTCGACCCCGGCTATTCCGCCGCCTGGAAGCTGCTGGGCAAGGCCCAGGCCGAGGCCGGCGCCGCGGCTGAAGCCCTCGACACCTACCGCCAGGGCATCGACAAGGCCGAGGCCAAGGGCGACATCCAGGCCGCCAAGGAAATGCGGGTGTTCGCCAAGCGCATCGAGAAACAACTGGCCGGCGAGTGACCCCCAGTCCCCCATCGGCTACCATCTCCCCCCATTGGATTCACAGACTTAGGAGCAGCACATGGCGCGTATGGTGCAATGCGTGAAACTCGGCCGCGAGGCCGAAGGCCTGGATTTCCCGCCCCTGCCCGGCGAACTCGGCAAGCGGGTGTTCGAGGGCATCTCCAAGGAGGCCTGGCAGGGCTGGATCAAGCTGCAGACCATGATCATCAACGAGAACCGCCTCAATCTTGCCGACGCCCAGCACCGCAAGTACCTGATGGAACAGGCCGAGAAGTACTTCTTTGGTGAAGGTGTCGGCAACCCCGAGGGCTTCCGCCCGCATTGACGTCGACACCGAGCCCGCCGTGAGCGAAGACAAGCAAACCCACTTCGGCTTCAAGACTGTCGCCGAGGAAGAAAAGGCCCGCAAGGTAGCCGAGGTGTTCCATTCCGTGGCCAACCGCTACGACGTCATGAACGACCTCATGTCCATGGGCCTGCACCGCGTCTGGAAGCGCTTCCTGGCCCTGCACGCGCGCCTGCGCCCGGGCCACAAGGTGCTCGACATCGCCGGCGGCACCGGCGACATCGCCCGCCTGCTGGCGGAGGAAACCGGCCCCACCGGCGAAGTCTGGCTCACCGACATCAACGGCTCCATGCTGGGCGTGGGCCGGGACCGCATGCTCGACCAGGGCCTGATGCTGCCCGTGGCGCAGTGTGACGCGGAGAAACTGCCCTTCCCCGGCGACTACTTCGACCTGGTCACCGTCGCCTTCGGCCTGCGCAACATGACGCACAAGGAAGATGCCCTGGCCGAGATGCGCCGGGTGCTGAAGCCGGGCGGCAAGCTCATGGTGCTGGAGTTCTCCAAGGTCTGGAAGCCGCTGCAACCCCTGTACGACCTCTACTCCTTCCAGATGCTGCCGCGCATGGGCCAGGCGGTGACCAAGGACGCGGAAAGCTACCGCTATCTCGCCGAATCCATCCGCATGCACCCGGACCAGGAAACCCTGAAGGGCATGATGGAAAGCGTCGGCTTCCGGAAAGTGGACTACTTCAATATGACCGCCGGCGTGGTGGCGCTGCACGTGGGGTACAAGCTGTAAGCGTCACTTCTTCTTCGCCCTTGGATGCGCCTGGTCATACACCTGGGCCAGGCGCTGAAAATCCAGATGGGTGTAAACCTGGGTGGTGGACAGGCTGGCGTGGCCCAGCATCTCCTGCACCGCCCTTAAATCCCCCGATGATTGCAGCACGTGGCTGGCGAAGGCGTGGCGCAGGGCGTGCGGATGCACGTGGGCGGTGATGCCCTGACGCTGGGCCAGGTGCTTCAGGGCCATGCCCAGCACACTGGGAGAGATACGGGCGCCACGAGCGCCGACGAACAGGGCATCCGGGTCGCGGGCCACCGGATCGCGCACCGCCAGCCAGCTTTCCAGGGCCGCCAGGGCCCGACCGCCCACCGGCACCACACGGGTCTTGGCGCCCTTGCCGGTCACCTTCACTTCCGCCGCCTGGCGGTCGACGTCCCCCAGGTTGAGTCCGATGAGTTCCGCCCGGCGCAGGCCGGAGGAATACATGAGCTCGAACATGGCCGCGTCGCGCCGGGACCAGACACCCTCACCCGGGCGCTCCAGCAGATGTGCCATCTCGTCCACCGAGAGGGCGTTGGGCAGCTTCTTCTCGCCCTTGGGTGGACGCAGGCCCAGGCAGGGGTTGGCCTCCACCGTGCCCTGGCGGGCCAGGTAATGGAAGAAGCTGCGCCAGGCGGACAGGGTGCGGGCCAGGGTCTTGGCTTTCAGGCCCGCACCGTGCAGGCCGGCCAGGGCGCGGCGGATGTCGTGGGAGGTGAGTTGCGCCGGCGGCCGTTCGCCCACCCGTTCCAGCAGGTGGCGCAGGTCGAAGGCGTAGGTGGCGACGGTATTGGGGCTGTAGTGGCGCGCCGTCAGGTGGGCGAGGAAGGCGGCGACGGGCTGGGAGAGGACGCCTTCGTCGGCCATCGCTAGAGGAACCGGGATACGGCCGCGCCGGACAGCTCGGCCAGCCAGGACAGGTAGAGGGTGCCCATCTCCGGATAGAAGCGTTTCGCGTCCTCCGAGGCCAGCACCAGTAGGCCGTTCAGGTTGTCCTCGCGCAGGGGCGCGAGGGCGAAGGACTTCTGGTTGCCGCCGACGGCACCGAACCAGCCGCGCACCTCGTCCGGCACCTCGGCCCCGCAACGGGGCTGGGTAAGGCCGGTCATGAGCACCTTGACGTCGGCGCTGACCGCTGAGAATTCAGGCATGTCCGGCGCGCTGTCGGCCCATACCCGCAGCGTGGCGTGCGGCACGGCGAAGCTCTCCGACAGGGAAAGGTGCAGCGACTGGAACACCGCCTCCAGGCTGCGCGCCCGCATCAGGCCCAGGGACAGCTTGTGCAACTTGTCGCCGATGGCGTCGTTCTCCTCGGCGAACTGGATGAACTCGCGCAGTTTCAGTTCGAGGCCGCGCGACTTGTCGCGCAGGGCCAGCACCTGGCGCTCGCCCAGGGAAATGGCCTGGCCGCTGTAGGGATGGGGCACGCTGATGTCGGTCAGCAACTCGGGGTGGCCGACGAAGAAATCCGGGTTGAGCCTGAGGAATTCGCTGATCTGTTCGGGGGAAATGTTCATAGGTCGATCTCGCCTTCGAAAACGGTGGCGGCCGGGCCGGTGAGGAATACGGAATGGGTAGCACCGGCCCAGGAAATAGACAGGTCGCCGCCGCGGGTGTGGACGCTGACGGTATCGTCCAGCAGCCCGCGCGTGATGCCGGCCACCACGGCGGCGCAGGCGCCGGTGCCGCAGGCCAGGGTCTCGCCGCTGCCCCGCTCGAACACCCGCAGCCGGACGGCGCGCCGGTGCAGCACCTGCATGAAGCCGACGTTTACCCGCTGCGGGAAGCGGGGGTGGCATTCGATCCTGGCGCCCAGTTCGCGCACGGGGGCGTCATCCAGGTTGCACACCACCCGCACGGCGTGGGGGTTGCCCATGGACAGGGCGGAGATCTCCACCGGCTCGATGCCCTGCGGGCCGTCGACGTCGATGACGTAGGTGAGGGCGCGGGCATCGGCGATGAAGGGGATGTCGGCGGGCTCGAAACGGGGCGGCCCCATGTCGACGGTGACGCGGCCGTCGTCCTCCAGCTTCGGCACGATGATGCCGGAGGCGGTTTCGACGCGGATCTCGGTCTTCTCCGTGAGGCCCTTGTCGCGCACGAAGCGGACGAAGCAACGGGCGCCGTTGCCGCACTGCCGCACCTCGCCACCGTCGGCGTTGAAGATGCGGTAGCGGAAGTCGGTGTCGGGCCGGGTGGGCGCTTCCACCAGCAAGATCTGGTCGCAGCCCACGCCGAAATGGCGGTCGGCGATGGCCCGGTACTGCTCCGGGCTCAGGTCGACGCGTCGGCGGATGCCGTCGAACACGACAAAGTCGTTGCCGGCGCCCTGCATCTTGGTGAAGGGAAGTCTCATGCGGGGATTATCCCGTTGTCGTCTCTTCCTGGGCCAGCCTCAGGATGTAATGGGCGAAATCCGGGTCCTCGCCGCGCAACAGCTCGGGCAGGCGTTCGCGAAACTCCTCGCGCTGGCACCACTCGCGCATGTAGTCCTCCCAGGAGTGCCAGCGACGCAGTTGCTTTTCGCTCATGTCCGGCTCCCAGACCAGGAGATAGGCGCGCTCGAACAGCGAGATGAGCATGTCGAAGATGACCCACATGCGCTCGCGCTGCTCTTCGCTGAGGTCGGGCGTGGAGGTCTGGCTGCGCAGCTTCAGGTCGGGATTGGCGAGCACCACTTCGAGGAAGTCGATGTAGGCGTCGGAAAGCTGCTGCCAGGTGGCCTCCTCCTCGTTCTCCCGCTCCTTGCGCTGGTCGAACAGGAAAACGCCGATGGCCAGGGGCAAGCCCACCACGGTGACGACGTAGGACAGCAGTTCCCAGGTTTCCAGTGCCACGCCCGTCACCCCATCAAGGCCACGTAGTCCTTGAAGATGCAGCGGTCCATCACCACGCACAGGCCCGCCTCGCGCGCTTTCTCGGCGGCCTCCTCGTGGACGATGTCCTCCTGGATCCAGAGGGCCGGGGCGTTGATGGCCAGGCATTCGTCAACGATGCCGGGGATGGCGGCGGACTCCCGGAAGACGTTCACCAGGTCCACCGGGAAGGGGATGTCGGCCAGGCGCGCGTAGGCCTTTTCGCCGAGCACCTGCTCCACCGCCGGGCGCACCGGCACGATGCGGTAGCCGAAGCGCTGCATGGCCTGCGACACGCCGAAGCTGGGCCGATCGGGCTTTGGCGAGAGGCCGACCACGGCGATGGTTTTCACGCGGCGCAGCAGCGCCTTGAGGTCTTCGGGTGCGGGGTTCTGAAAGCGCATCGCTTCTCCTTCCATGGGCGCGTCAGCGCCGTTCCGGCATGGCCGCCTGCAGATCCATGCCGAGGACGTAATCATCCATCACATGCGCGGACGCGAACAGGGAGCAGTGCCTGCCGCATGGCGGCAGGTGCGACCGGCCGCGAGTCGGACGCCGGGGTATGCGTGGGAACGGCTGGCGGAATTCATGACGGTTCCATTCCCTTCACCATCACATAGTCATCCATCACATATCCCCCGCCTATATCCTCGACGATGAGGGTGGCGACCGTGAAACCGTGTTTCAGGTAGGCCTCGATGGCCTGCCGGTTCTGCCGGTTGACGCGCAGCACCAAACGGGTGAAGCCGTGCTCGCGGGCGCGCCGCGCCACCTCGGCGATGAGTGCGCCGCCGACGCCCCGGCGTTGCCAGCCCGTGTCCACGTACAGCTTGTCGAGCTTGAAATCGCCCTGTTCCAGGGTGTGACCGTGCGCGAAGCCGACCAGGATTCCCTGCTCGCGCGCCGCCAGCCAGAGGTCGCCGCGCGCCAGAAGTTGCCGCACCAGGCCTGGCTTGTAGCGCTGGGCCAGCATGTACTCGATCTGCTCCGCGCTGATGATGCTCGGATAGTGCGCGCGCCAGACGCGTCCGGCGAGTTCCACCAGGGCTTCCGCCTCGTCCAGCCGCAGGGGGCCGATCTCAATCGTCATACAGCACGCCCTTGGCGCCTTCCGGCTGGGTCTTGAAGCGCCGGTGCAGCCAGAAGTACTGCTCGGGCATTTCCCGTACCCGTTCCTCGATGAAGGCATTCATGCGACGGGTATCGGCCTCCACGTCCTGCGTCGGGAAATCCTCCCAGGCCGGATAGAACCGGGTGGCCCAGCCCGCGCCCTCGCGGCGCGTGACGCAGGGCACCACCACCGCGCCGGTGGCGCGGGCCAGCCGCGACAGCCCGGTCACGGTGCAGGCGGGCACGCCGAAAAAGGGCACGAAGATGGCGTCCTTGGGTCCGAAATCCATGTCCGGCAGGTAGTAGAAAGGCAACCCTTTGCGGATGGCGCGGATCACCGGCTTGATGCCGTCGCGCCGCGAATACATCTCCGAATGCCGCCCACCGTGGCCAAAGCGGGTGCGCGCCTGGAGCATGACCCGGTCGAGGTGGGGGTTCTTGATGCGCGCGTACAAGGAGACGATGGGGGCGAATTCCGCGGTCACCCGCACCCCGCCGACATTCAGGCCGACGAAATGCGGCGCCAGCCAGATCACGGGCTTGCCCAGATGGGACGTGAAATGTTCCAGCCCTTCCAGGCGGGTGAGCCGTTCCACCTGGTGACGGCTGCCCCACCAGGACACCGTGTCCTGCATGAACGCCCGCCCCAGCAGGCGGAAATGCGCCTTGAGCACCCGCTCGCGCTCGGCCTCGGACCATTGCGGGAAGCACAGGCCCAGGTTGGTTTCGGCGATGTGGCGCCGGGAGACAGCTAGATGATAGAGCAGGGAGCCCAGGGCGGAACCCAGCGCGCCCAGGGCGGGCAGCGGCAGCACACCATGCAGAAGGCGCAGCAGGAACATGCCGACGCGCCTCATGCCTGTCCGTCCTTCATGCGGGTGGATGGGCACGCGATGGGTTCCGGGCGGGGCGCCATGGCTGGCGCGCCGGAACGACCTGGGGGATGCGGGTGGACACCAGGGAACATGAGGGTTGGGCGAAGGGTCGGATGCGTGAAGTTGACCAGCGAACCCGCGCAAGGCTAGCATGCGCCTGCCGCCGAGTTAATTGCAGCGATGCATTCAGACAAATTGCGGGCGGGATACAAATCCAGCTAAAGCGTCCCGCTCCTGTTCCCCGGAGCCGGTTCGCCGGTCAAGATTGGGAAAACATGTACAGGAGCCATTCATGAGCAAGGACTACCTCTTCACCTCGGAATCCGTTTCCGAAGGCCATCCGGACAAGGTCGCCGACCAGATTTCCGACGCCATCCTCGACGCCATCCTGGCCCAGGATCCCACCGCCCGCGTCGCCGCCGAAACCCTGGTCACCACCGGCCTGGTGGTGCTGGCGGGCGAGATCACCACGCACGCCCAGGTCAACTACGCCAAGGTGGCCCGCGAAACCGTGCGTTCCATCGGCTACGCCGACCCGCATCTGCGCTTCGACGCCGACGGCTGCTCGGTGCACGTCTGCTACGGCCAGCAGAGCGCGGACATCGCCCAGGGCGTGGACCGCGCCTCCGACGACTACCTGAACCAGGGCGCCGGCGACCAGGGCCTGATGTTCGGCTACGCCTGCGACGAGACGCCGTCCCTGATGCCCCTGCCCATCTACCTGTCGCACCGGCTGGTGGAGCGCCAGGCCATGCTGCGCAAGGACGGCCGCCTGCCCTGGCTGCGCCCGGACGCCAAGTCCCAGGTCACGCTGAAGTACGTGGACGGCAAGCCCCACAGCATCGACACGGTGGTGCTGTCCACCCAGCACCACTCGGAAATGGCGGAAACGATCGACGGCAACAAACACATGAAGCAGGCCGCCATCGACGCCATCATCGAGGACATCATCCAGCCTGTGCTGCCCAAGGAACTGGTCAAGGGCGACATCAAGTATCTGGTCAACCCCACCGGCGTGTTCGAGATCGGCGGCCCGCACGGTGATGCCGGCCTCACCGGCCGCAAGATCATCGTCGACACCTACGGTGGCGCGGCCCCGCACGGCGGCGGCGCCTTCTCCGGCAAGGATCCTTCCAAGGTGGACCGCTCCGCCGCCTACGCCGCCCGCTACGTGGCCAAGAACATCGTCGCCGCCGGCCTGGCCAGCAAGTGCCTGGTGCAGGTGAGCTACGCCATCGGCGTCGCCCAGCCCACCTCCATCATGCTGGAGACCTACGGCACCGGCCGGATTGCCGACGAGAAGCTGACCGACCTGGTCAAGGCCCATTTCGACCTGCGCCCGAAGGGCATCGTGCAAATGCTCGACCTGCTCCGCCCCATCTACCGCAAGACCGCCGCCTACGGCCATTTCGGCCGCGACGAGCCGGAATTCACCTGGGAAGCCACCAACAAGGCGGAAATCCTCAAGGCCGAGGCCGGTCTCTGATTGACCCCAACCCCGCCGAGGGGCGCTGCGACCCATGCCCATGGGCCAGGCTCGGACGGGGTTCCCCGAAGGAACCGCGCCCGTTCATGCAAGGAGTTGTTCAATGAACGCGTTCACCGACTTCAAGGTTGCCGACCTGGCCCTGGCCGACTGGGGCCGCAAGGAAATCCGCATCGCCGAGACCGAGATGCCCGGCCTCATGGCCATCCGCGAGGAATACGCGGCCGGCCAGCCGCTGAAGGGCGCCCGCATCACCGGCAGCCTGCACATGACCATCCAGACCGCCGTGCTGATCGAGACCCTGACGGCCCTGGGCGCTGAAGTGCGCTGGGCCTCTTGCAACATCTTCTCGACCCAGGACCACGCCGCCGCAGCCATCGCCGCCGATGGCATTCCGGTCTACGCCGTGAAGGGTGAATCCCTCACCGAGTACTGGGACTACACCCACAAGATCTTCGAGTGGCCGGACGGCGGTTACTCCAACATGATCCTGGACGACGGCGGCGACGCCACCTTGCTGCTGCATCTGGGCGCCCGCGCCGAGACCGACATCAGCGTGCTGGCCAAGCCCGGCAGCGAGGAGGAGACCATCCTCTACGCCGCCATCAAGGCCAAGCTGGCCGTCGATCCCAGCTGGTATTCCACCCGCCTCAAGCACATCAAGGGCGTCACCGAGGAAACCACCACCGGCGTGCACCGCCTCTACCAGATGCACGAGCGGGGCGAACTCAAGTTCCCCGGCATCAACGTCAACGACTCCGTCACCAAATCCAAGTTCGACAACCTGTACGGCTGCCGCGAATCCCTGGTGGACGGCATCAAGCGCGCCACCGACGTGATGGTGGCCGGCAAGGTCGCCCTGGTGTGCGGCTACGGCGATGTGGGCAAGGGCTCCGCCCAGGCCCTGCGCGCACTCTCCGCCCAGGTCTGGGTCACGGAAGTGGACCCCATCTGCGCCCTGCAGGCCGCCATGGAAGGCTACCGCGTGGTGACCATGGAATACGCCGCCGACAAGGCCGACATCTTCGTCACCGCCACCGGCAACTACCACGTCATCACCCACGACCACATGGCCGCCATGAAGGACCAGGCCATCGTCTGCAACATCGGCCACTTCGACAACGAGATCGACGTCGCCTCCATCGAGAAGTACCCGTGGGAGGAGATCAAGCCCCAGGTGGACCACATCATCTTCCCGGACGGCAAGCGCATCATCCTGCTGGCCAAGGGCCGCCTGGTGAACCTGGGCTGCGCCACGGGCCACCCCAGCTACGTGATGTCTTCCAGCTTCGCCAACCAGACCATCGCCCAGATCGAGCTGTTCACCCGGACCAACGAGTACCCGGTAGGGGTCTACACCCTGCCCAAGCACCTGGACGAGAAAGTCGCGCGCTTGCAGTTGAAGAAGCTCAACGCCCAGCTCACCGTGCTCACCGAGCAGCAGGCCGCCTACATCGGCGTGCCCGTGCAGGGGCCGTACAAGGCCGAGCACTACCGCTATTGATGGGTACTTCCTTCCTGAAGGAAGGTAATCCGGGCGCAATCCGCGCCTGCTTGACCCGGACAGGCCGCCACGAATCAGGGCGGCCTGTTTTTTCGCTGCGGCCCGCACTTTCACCTCACGTCAGGACAGGCTCCAGATAGCCGCTGCAAGCGCGGGCGAGATGCCCCCGGTTATCCTGCACGCATGAACGAGTTGCCCTATCGCGGACGCTTCGCGCCCACCCCATCGGGACCGCTGCATTTTGGTTCCCTGGTGGCGGCCCTGGGCAGCTTTTTGGATGCCCGTGCCCATGCCGGCGAATGGTTGCTGCGCATCGAGGACGTCGACCCGCCGCGGGTGGTGGCCGGCGCCACCGAGGCGATCCTGCGCGGCCTCGACGCCTTCGGTTTCGAGTGGGACGGGCCGGTGGAATCCCAGAGCAGACGCGGCGCGGCGTATCAGGCGGCTCTGGACCGCCTGGACGCCCTCGGCCTGGTCTATGGCTGCCATTGCAGCCGCAAGGAGATTGCCGAGGTGGCGCGGCGCGGCGTCGACGGGCCGGTCTATCCCGGCACCTGCCGGGCGCTTGGCTGGCGGGGCGACCCGGCGCGGGAACCGGCCTGGCGCTTGCGGGTGCCGGAGACGCGCGTGGAATTCGACGACCGGCTGCTCGGCCGGGTGGCCTGCGACATCGCGCGGGAGTGCGGCGATTGCGTGCTGAAGCGGGCGGACGGGGTGTTCACCTACCAGTTGGCGGTGGTGGTCGACGATGCCGAACGGGGCATCACCCACGTCGTGCGTGGTGCCGACCTGCTCGCCTCGACACCGCGCCAGATCGTGTTGCAGCGGGCGCTGGGCTATCCCACGCCGGTGTACCTGCATCTGCCGGTGGTGCTTGACGCGGCGGGTGACAAGCTCTCCAAGCAGACGCTGGCGGCGCCCATCGAGGCTGCCGATCCGCTACCCGCCTTGCTCGCGGCGGCGCGCTTCCTGGGCCAGGCGCCGGTGCCGGAGATCGGATCCCCGGCGGAATTCTGGGATTGGGCGAAACGAAACTGGCGGCCGGAGCGGCTGCCGAGGCTACGCGCCAGGAAACTGGCGGGTTGACGGCGGCCGGCTTCAGCCGCCGGTCATGTTCATGAAGCGCACCAGCTTTTGCGGCGCTTCGGTGAACTCGTGGCGTTCCGGCTTGAGGTCGATGGCCCGGCGGATTGCGTCCACCAGGTCCGCGTCGCTGGCGCCGGCGCGCATGAGGGCGCGGAAGTCCATGCGCTCCTCCTGACCCAGGCACAGGTGCAGCACGCCGTCGACGGTGAGTCGCACCCGGTTGCAGGTCTCGCAGAAATGCTGGGAAATGGGAGTGATGAAGCCGACGCTGAAGCGTCCGTCCGGGGTACCCAGGTAACGGGCCGGGCCGCCGCCGGGCATGACCGTGTCGACCAGTCCGAAGCGTTGCTTGAGTTGCGCCTTCACCGGTTGCAGATCGACGTAGCCCATCTTGCGGGCGGTGTCGCCCATCGGCATGACCTCGATGAGGCGCAGCACGAAGCCCTTGTCCATGCAGTAGGCGACGATGTCGTCGATCTCGTCGGCGTTTTCCCGCATCGCCACCATGTTGACCTTGATGGGATTGAAGCCCGCCGCGCGGCCGGCTTCCAGGCCGGCGAGGATTTTATCCAGCACCGGCCGGCCGTTGATCCTTTCCACGCCCTCGGCGCGCAGCGAATCGAGGCTGACGTTGAGGCGGGTGACGCCAGCGGCCTTCAAGTCCGTCGCCATCTCGGCGAGCTGGGTGGCGTTGGTGGAAATGGACAGGTCCTCGATGCCAGGGATGGCGGCCAGCCGCCGGCTCAGCCCGACGATGTCCCGCCGTAGCAGGGGCTCGCCACCGGTCAGGCGCAGGCGCTTCAGGCCCAGCCCGGCGAACAGGCGCATGAGCCGTTCGATCTCGTCGAAGTCGAGCCAGTGTTCGGGCTCCTCGAAGCCCTTGAAGCCTTCCGGGATGCAGTAGGCGCAGCGCAGGTCGCAGCGATCCGTGACGGATAGCCGGAGGTACTCGATGCGTCGTCCGAAGCGGTCAACCAGGGTGTGCATGGGTTTTCTCGGCGGGAGGTTTTCTCGGCGAACTTCGCGCGGCAGAATGTCGACGATTGCCCGCGACCAGTGAAGCACGGGTCTTGATCTTCGACAAGTCGGCATCGACTCGCCTTGATCTGGATCATGAACCGGTGACATGCCTAGCCGCGCCCCACCGTCGACCTACCCCGCATTCCTGCATACGAACGCCATGAAAACATTGGGATTCGCCGGCTACAGCGGCGCCGGCAAGACCACCCTGATCGAGCGCCTGCTGCCCCGCCTGGCGGCGGCCGGCTTGCGCGTATCCGTCATCAAGCAGAGCCATCACGATTTCGCGGTGGATACCCCCGGCAAGGACTCCTGGCGCCACCGCCAGGCCGGAGCGCACGAGGTGCTGCTCACCTCGCCGCACCGCTGGATGCTGGTGAACGAGTTGCGGGGCGCGCCGGAACCCGGCCTCGCCGAGCACGTCGCCCGCCTCTCGCCCTGCGACCTGGTGCTGGTGGAAGGTTTCCGCCACGCCGAGCTGCCCAAGATCGAGGTCTGGCGCGAGGCCAACGCCCAGCCTTGGCTGCATCCGGGCGATGCGCGGGTGATCGCGGTGGCGGCGGACCGCGACCCCGGCGGCGCCTTGCCCTATCTGCCGCTGCGGGACGATGCCGGCATCGCCGCCTTCATCCTGGCCTGGGTGCGAAGCTGAACGCCGACCGGGCCGGCAAACTGCTAACCTAGCCGTCTCCGAGGAATCGACATCATGCAGATCCGCGTTCTCTACTTCGCCCGCCTGCGCGAGACGCTCGGCCTGGACCGGGAGACCCTGGCCCTGGACGGCGACGCGCCCACCCTCGACGATCTGCTCGCCGCCCTGCGCGCGCGCGGCGGCGCCTGGGCCGAGGTTCTGGCGCCCGGCCGCAACTTCCGCATGGCGGTGAACCAGGACATCGCCGCCGCCGGCACCGCGCTGCGCGAGGGCGACGAGGTGGCTCTGTTTCCGCCGGTGACGGGTGGCTGAACAAGAACCGGGCCTGCTCCCTTCCGCGCCCGGCATGACCGCCGAGTCCCCGCGCACCCCTGCGGCGGAGCACGACGACACCCTGTCGCTGCGCCAGCAACTGGTCAACTGGCTGTTCACCCCGCTGTTCCTGCTACTGCTGTTTTCCACGGTGACCGGCTACATGGCGGCGGTGACCCTGGCCAACAAACCCTACGACCTGGTCCTGCTGGAACGCGCGCGCCTGCTGGCCAGCCGTCACCTCCTCGCGCCCGGCGACGACCTGGCGGCGACCTACCGGCTGTTCCCCGGCCAGGCGGAAGATTTCCGCTTCTCCCTGCACGACATGGCGGGCAACGGCATCGTCGGCATCGGCCGTCTGCCGAAACCGCGTCCCCTCGACTACCAGATCCAGGCCCCGCAATGGCGCGACACCCAGTACCAGGGCCGCAAGCTGCGCCTGGTCACCTTCCGCTTCGCGGTCGCCGGCGGCGACGCCCTGCTGGCGCAGGCGGCGGAGCCCATCGATGCCCGCCAGAGCCTGGGACGCAGCATCCTGGGCAACATCGTCATTCCCCAGTTCATGTTCATCGTCATCGCCGGCATCGCCGTGTGGATCGGCCTCAAGCGCGGCTTCGAACCCCTGGAGCGGCTGCGCCGCGAGGTGGCGGCGCGTCCGCGCGACGACCCGCAACCGCTGGACGAGACCCGCGCGCCGGACGAGGTGCGTCCGCTCATCCTGGAAGTGAACGCCCTCATCGAGCGGCTGAAGACGATGATGGAAGCGCAACGTCGCTTCGTCGCCGACGCCGCGCATCAGTTGCGCACCCCCTTCGCCGGTCTCAAGGCGCGCGCCGAACTGGCCCGGCGCGAACCGGTGGCGGAACCGGTGCGCGACGCCCTCGAACGCATCTGTGACAGCGCGCAACGTTGCAGCCACCTGGTCAACCAGCTCCTCACCCTGGCCCGCAACGAGCCGGGCGCCCGCCCCGGCGCGCCCATGCATGTGCTCGACCTGCGCCGGGTGGCGCAGGACACCGCCGCCCACTGGGCGCCCGAGGCCCTGCGCCAGGGCGTCGACCTGGGTTTCGAGGGCATCGACATGCAGCTTCCCGTGCGCGGCCATGAACCCAGCCTGCGCGACCTGCTCGACAACCTGCTCGACAACGCCATTCGCTACACCCCCGCCGGCGGCCACATCACGGTGCGCGTGGGTTACGGCGACTGCGCCTGGCTGGAGGTGGAGGACGACGGTCCCGGCATCCCGGCCGAACAACGCAGCCAGGTGTTCGAGCGTTTCCACCGCATGCCCGGCACCGAACAGTCCGGCAGCGGCCTCGGCCTGGCCATCGTGCAGGAAGTCGCCAGGCGGCACGGCGCCGTCGTGCTGCTGGAGGAGGGCCGCGACGGCACCGGCTGCCGCTTCACCATCCGCTTCCCGCACCACGGCGCGGCGGAAGGCGGGGAACCGGGCTGAGCACCCAGTCCCCGGGTTCAGAACTGGAAGTAACTCTCCAGCCTGCCATGCAGCTTCTTCGCCTGGCGCAGGGATTCCTTGAGGAAGGTGCGGTCCAGGGTCGACAGGTCGTCCGGGTTGACCCGGTTGCCGAGCGGCTGGTCCTGCGCCAATTGCTGCAGGTGCAGGCGCAGGCGCAGGCCCTGGATGAGGTGGAAGGCGACGATCCAGCCGCCCACCTCCGCCTCGTCCAGCTTCCAGGCCGCAGCGGCGGCGCGCAGGCGGCCGGCGGTGGTGGTCTCGGCGCTGCCGGCGGCGAGGGCGAAGATACGCGCCGCGTCGACGAACAGGGTGGCACCGTTGATCTTCAAATCGAGGGTGCCGGCGGCCTCGCCCTCGCCATCGGTGACGAAATCACGTACCAGCCCCAGCGGCGGGCGGTTGCCCAGGGCGTTCAGGGTCATCTGCTTGAGGAAGCGGCGGTTGCCCTTGATCTTTTCGTTGAGCCATTCGCGCAAAGTGACGGCCAGGCTGGTATCACCGGCGAGGGGGCGGAAGTCGAAGAAGATGCTGGCGTTCAGCAACACCGGCGCGTCGCCGCGGAACAGCCAGTCGGAGAAGGTGTTCTGCCACTCCTCCAGGGACAGGCACCACTTGGGGTTGCCGGCCATGATCTCGCCCTTGCACAGCGGGAAACCGCAGGCCGCCAGCCATTCGTTGACGCGCCGCGCCACCGGCAGCAGGCGCTCGCGCAGGGACTCGGCATCGGTCCCCGCGGGCGGGACGAAGATCAGGCCGTTGTCCTGATCGGTGAGCAGGGTCTGCTCGAAGCGTCCTTCCGAGCCCAGCGCCAGCCAGCACCAGGAGACGTCCTCCAGGCCGGTGTCGGCGAAGGCCAGATAAAGGATGCGCTGGGCGAGCTGGTCATTGAGTTCGGAAACCAGGCGGGTGAGCTGCTCGGCCTCCAGGCCCTGGGCCATGAACATGCGGGCCAGCCGGCGGATGTCGGCGGCGGCGCCCACCAACGCATCCAGGTTTTCGGCCTCGGCCAGGGTCGCGGCGATGTGGCCGACCCCCAGGCGTTGCAGGGCGAACAGGTCCTTCTCCGAGACCACGCCGAGAATGCCGCCTTCGGCCGAAGTCACCACCACGTGGTGAATCAGGCGCTGCGCCATGGCCAGGGCGGCTTCCAGGGCGGTGGCGTCGCCATCCAGGCAGAACGGGTTGGGCGTCATCACCGTGCTCATGGGCCGGTCGAGATCGCATTCCTCCGCCGCCACACGGTCGCGCAGGTCGTTGAGGGTGAAGACTCCGGCCGGCCGCCCGTCGGCGTCCACCAGCAGGATCGAGCCCACCTTGTCGCGGCGCATCATGCCCAGCGCGGCGCGAATCGGCGTGTCCGGCGGACAGGTCACCGGCGCCCGGCGCAGCAGGGAGGACAGGCGCGTGGTCAGGGTTTCCGGCAGGGGCGACATGGCAGGCAGGGAAATTTGTGCAGTGCATCATAGTGCCATGTCGCGCAGCACCCGCCAAGCCCCCTGACGCGCCGCCCACTCGCGCCCCAGGGCATGAAAACGGTCGGCCTCGCGCAGGGCGCCGCCGGCCTCGAGAGCGCGGGCCTTGAGGTGGAGCAGGCGGGCCTTGAGGTGATGTTGGCCGAAACGTTCGCCCTGTTCCAGGGCCTCCTCCAGCCAGACCAGGGACAGGGCGGGCGCGCGGTGGAACGCGGCTTCGGCGTAAACCGCCGCGGCGTGCGCCGCCTCGGCCGGCGCCTGGCGGCGCAACCCGGCAAGCGCGACATGGGCGTCACTGGCGGACGCCGGCTGGCCGACGCGCAGGCGCGACCAGTGCCGCAACAGAGTCAGCCACGCGCCATGGAAGTCGTCCGCGGCCAGGGACGCCTGCCAGGCAGCGTCCTCCGGCGGCAGCGGCCGGTCGCCGAGAAAGTGGAAATAGACACGCCGCAGCATCGCGGCAGGAGCCTGGTCGCTGCCGGGCGGCGGCGCGATTTCCTCGCCCATCCACCAGAGACAGCGGCGGCGCAGATCGTCGACGGCGGCCGCCAGCTCGGCGTCATCCTCCTCCAGAAATGGATCAGGCGGCAGATTGCGCAGGGCTTCCGGGAAACGTCCCAGACCGTAAAGCGTCAGGCTCAGGGCCAGCGCCGCGCGAACGCTGGCGCGCCGCCCGTCGCCCCGCGCCAGCTCGGGCAGGCGCCAGGCGTAGGGATAGGCGCGGGCTGGGCCGAAGCGGGCATGCAGTTCCGCCCAGCGGGCGTGACGTGCCGCGAACGGACTCGGTGCGGACTGTGCGGGCATGGGCGGCGTGGCCGGCTGCCCGGCCGCGTCAGGCGCCTTCGTCCTTGAGGTCGCGCGCGAGCAGGGCGGCCACCGCCTCGCGCGGCGGCAGTTCCTGGCCGAGCACCCGCGCCACCGCCTCGGTGATGGGCAGGTCGACGCCCAATTCACGCGCCAGGGCGTCCACCTCGACGGCGGTGGTGGCGCCCTCGGCCACGTGCCCGAGTTCGCGCAGGGCGCCTTCCAGGCTTTCGCCGGCGGCCAGGCGCAAGCCCAGTTGCCGGTTGCGCGAGAGGTCGCCGGTGCTGGTGAGGATGAGATCGCCCATGCCGGACAGGCCCATGAAGGTTTCCGGGCGTCCGCCCAGCCTCATGCCAAGCCGGGTCAGCTCGGCCAGACCGCGCGTGATCAGGGCGGCGCGGGCGTTGTAGCCGAAGCCGAGGCCGTCGGAAATTCCGGCGGCAATGGCGATGACGTTCTTCACCGCGCCGCCCAGTTCCACGCCCACCACGTCGCTGCCGGAATACAGGCGCAGGCGGGAATCGTGCAGCCGGCGCGCGACCTGCCGGGCGAAATCCGCGTCGTCGCTGGCCACGCTGAGCGCGGCGGGCAGGCCCTGCGCCACTTCCTTGGCGAAGCTGGGCCCCGACAGCACGGCGGCCGGCGGATGCTCGGGCCAGGTTTCCGCCAGCACCGCGTGCGGCAGCTTGCGCGTGCCGGTCTCCAGGCCCTTGCACAGCCACACCAGGGGCTGCCGCGCGCCGCAACGGCGCAACTCAAGGAGCAGGGAACGGAAGCCGTTGCTGGGCACGGCGGCGACGATCAGGTCGGCGTCCGCCAGCGCAGCGGCCAGCTCGGCGGTCGGCGCCAGGCCCGCGGGCAGGGCGAAGCCCGGCAGATAGCGATGGTTCTCGCGGTCACGCGACATCGCCGCCGCGTGCTCGGCGGAACGCGTCCACAGCCTCACCGCATTGTGCCCGGCCAGGCGGATGGCCAGGCCGGTGCCCCAGGCGCCGGCGCCGAGCACGGCGATGCTCATCGGGCCACCCGCTCGTTGCCGCGTGCTGGACTCATGCGGACCATGCCCGGCGCGGGATCAGTTCGGCTGCTGCGTTTGCTGCTGCTGCAGGGCCTGCTGCTGCTGCATGTACATCACCTCGAAATTCACGGGTTGCAGCATCAGCGGCGGGAATCCGGCCTTCAGCACGGCGTCGGACACCGCCTCGCGGGCGTAGGGGAAGAGGATGTTGGGGCAACCGATGCCGAGGGCCGGCTCCATCGCCTCCTGTGGCACGTTCTGGATGCGGAAGATGCCGGCCTGTTGCAGTTCGACCAGGAAGGCGGCCTTGTCCTTGATCTTGGCGTTGATGGTCAGAGTCAGGATGGTCTGGTAGATGCCGTTGGCGGTATCCACGGGCGCGCTCTGGGTGTTGAGCTGCATGTCGATCTGCGGCTGGTCCCTTTCCAGGAAGATGGCGGGCGCGTTGGGCACCTCGACGGAGAGATCCTTGACGTAGATCTTCTCGATCTGGAAGACGGGCAGTGCTTGTTGTTGCGGTTGCTGATCGGTCATGACGGGATCCGGGTTGGGGAAGAAGGCCGGGAATTATAGCCTCTCACCATTACGGCTTCGCGGACCGCTTCAATACCGCGCCAGCCAGGCCTGCAACTGTTGCGGCGGCAGCGCGCCAGCCACCCGGTCCACTTCCTGCCCGCCCTTGAACAGGGCCAGCGTGGGGATGCTGCGGATGCCGTGGCGGCCGGCCAGCCCCGGTTCCGCCTCCGTGTTCACCTTGGCGAAGCGCACCCGGCCCAGGTACTGGCCGGCCATCTGCGCGAAGGTGGGGGCGAACATCTTGCAGGGGCCGCACCAGGGCGCCCAGAAATCCACCAGTACTGGCAGTTCGTTTCTGGCGATGAACTTGTCGAAGTTCGCGGCAATGAGTTCGACGGGATGGGCGGGCAGCACTCCGGCGCCGCATCTGCCGCATTTCGGTTGCTGCTTCAGGCGATCGTCGGGCACGCGGTTGACCGCGCCGCAGTGGGGACAGACGAGTTCCATGGTCGGGCTCCGTGCATCAAGATGCTTGAGCCCAAATGGCGACGCGCCGCCGCGAATTCAAGCGCCGTGAGGCTCAGGCGGCCAGCAGGGGATCCAGTTCGCCCGCCGCATCCAGCGCGGAAATGTCGTCGAAGCCGCCGACGTGGCGCTCGCCAATGTAAATCTGCGGGACCGTGCGGCGACCGGTGATGCGGATCATCTCGTCACGCTGGGCCGGATCGAGGTCGATGCGGATCTTCTCGATCTGGCTGACGCCCTTCTTGTTCAACAACTTCTCCGCCATGATGCAGTAGGGGCAAACAGCGGTGCAGTACATCTTCACGGGGGGCATTCGGGGTCCTTTCGAATTGAGCGGGTAGCTCGTAGATCGTAGCCGGTAGCTGGTAGCTGGTAGCCTGAGTTTTCCGCGCCGAAGGCGCGCAAGAAAAAGCTACCAGCTACCCGCCACGAGCTACCCACTCGCAAAACTACTTTTCTCTCGGCAGTCCGGCCTGTTCCCAGGCCTGCATGCCGCCGGCCAGGTTGTGCACGTTCTCGAAGCCGGCCTTGCGCAGCAGGCCGCAGGCATGCCGGGAGCGGTTGCCGCTGCGGCATACGGCGACGATGGGCTTGTCCTTGAACTTGTCCAGATCGGCCATGCGGTTCTTCAACTGGCCGAGGGGCACGTGCTTGGCCTTGGCGATATGGCCGTCGGACCATTCGGACTGTTCGCGCACGTCCAGCACCAGGGCATCCTCGTGGTTGAACAGGAGCACGGCCTCCTGTGGACCGACCTGCTTGATGCCGGACAGGCGTCCGAACAGGCCACCGCCGAACAGCATGAAGCCCGAGATCACGACCAGCAGAATGAGCCAGATGTTTTGCAGTACGAATTCCATGGGCTACGGCGGCAAGAAAGTGAGGCCGCGATTCTAACCTCAGTTGCAGGAGGCGCCGGCTTCCTTGAAGCCCATCTTCTTGAGGATATTGACCAGCGGACAGAAGTTGGTGAAACCGGACTGAAACAGATTGAGGCCGACGAAGGCGGTGAACCACATCCAGCTCACCTGCGTCAGGTCGGCCTGGCCCATCATGTGGGCGAGGGCCAGCGACAGCAGGATGAAGAAACCGGCGACGATGCGGACAATGTTCTCGATGCTCATGGGAAGCTCCTTACAGGTCGGTTGAGGGTGGGGGTCAAGCGGAGGCGGATGGCTGGCGGCGCTGCCACAGCAGGTACAACAAGGGGATCACCACCAGGGTCAGCGCCGTCGAGGCGAAGGTGCCGAAGATCAGCGATACGGCGAGGCCGCCGAACACCGGGTCGGTAACCATGATCGCCGAGGCGGCGATGATCGCCAGCGCGGTGAGCAGGATGGGGCGGAAGCGCACGGCGCCGGCCTCCATCACAGCCTCTTCCAGCGAGTAGCCCTGGCGGCGGTAATCGAGGATGAAGTCGATCAGCAGCAGGGAGTTGCGCACCACCACGCCGGCCAGGGCGATGACGCCGATCATCGAGGTGGCGGTGAAGGCCTGGCCCATCGCCCAGTGGCCGGGGAAGACGCCGACCAGGGTGAGCGGAATGGCGCCCATGACGATGATCGGCAGCATGAACGATTTGTAGTAGGCGGTGAGCGTCAGGTAGATCAGCACCAGGGCGACGATGAAGGCCGAACCCAGGTCGCGGAACACGTCCAGGGTGAGGCGCATCTCGCCGCCCCACAGCAGCGTGTAGTCCACCACATCCTTCGGCTGCGCCTCGGTGAAGCCGAGGTTGCCGGTGGTGAAGGTGACGCCGCCGGGCAGGGGCTTGCCGTCCAGCATCTGATCAAGCGCGAGCACCGCGTAGACCGGGCTGGATTTCAGCATCTCGCCGCCGACCATGACATTGGCGTGCAGGTCGCGCGCGTGGATCGGCTTCGCCTCCGTTTCCCGCTCCACCGTGGCGAGGGCGGACAGCGGGATCTGCGCGCCCTGCGCGTTGGCGACGCGCAGGCTGAGCAGGCCGGCCGGGTCGGCGCGTAGCTCGCGCGGCAGGCGCACGCTGATGTCGATCGGCTCGCGCGCGTCGACCGCGTGCAGGGTGCCGATCTTGAAGCCGGACACATAGTCGCGCAGCAACTTGGCTACCTGCGCCGGAGCGACCCCGGCGAGCATGGCCTTCTCGGCGTCGACGCGCACGCGGTAACCCTGGACGTCGGCGGTGACGCTGTCGTCGACGTTGGTCAGGCCGTGGATTTGCTTGAAGGCGGCGCGTACCTCGCCGGCGGCGGCACGCAGGGCGTCGTAGTCGGGTCCGTACAACTCAGCCAAGACTTGCGAGGGTACCGGCGGGCCGGGCGGCGTTTCATAGATCTTGATGCGCGCCTCCGGATATGCCGCGCGCACGTCCTTCAAGGCCGAGTCGAACTGGTCGGCGATATCGTGCGAGGACAGTGAACGGTGGTGCTTGTCGCTCAGATTGACGCGGATCTGCGCCAGGTTCTCGCCGCGTTTGAGCATGTCGCCGCGCACCAGGGCGGCGAAGTCGATGGGCGCCGCCATACCGACGAAAGCCTGGAAATCGGCCACCTCCGGGTGGCGCGACAGCGTCTCGCCGACCGCGCGGGCGACGCCGTCGGTAGCGGCGAGCGCGGTGCCGGCCGGCATGTCGACCTGCAGCAGCATGGTGTTGGTGTTGTCGTTGGGCAGCATCTTCAGCTCGACACCCAGCGGCGACAGCGGGCCGTTCATGCCGGACGGGCGGACGAACTGCCAGGCGGGCATGAGCATGGCGCCGATCAGCAGGATCACCACCACCAGGAAGAACAGGTTGCGCTTGGCCGCGCTGTCCATCAGCGGCCGCGCCACCGCCAGATACATGCGGCGCAGCGGGTCCTCCTGGGCATGGCCATGGTCCTCCAGGGTTTCACGCTTCTCCATCTCGCGCAGGGCCTTGCCGCGCAGCGCCCGGCGCGCCGCCCAGGGCACCACCGAGTAGGCGATGAGCAACGAGGCCAGCATGGCCACCGGCACGTTGATGGGGATGGGGCGCATGAAGGGGCCCATCATGCCGGTGACGAAGGCCATCGGGATGAAGGCCAGGATCACCGCCAGGGTGGCGACGTTGGTGGGGTTGCCGATCTCGTTGGTGGCGCTCACCAGGGTCTTGCCGAACTCCTCCATCTTCACCTTGCCGTGGTGCAGGTGGCGGTGGATGTTCTCGATGACGACGATGGAGTCGTCCACCAGCAGGCCCAGGGCGAGGATCAGCGCGAACAGGGTGATGCGGTTGATGGTCTGGCCCAGCATCAGGCCGACCGCGAGGACGATGAACAGGATGAGGGGGATGGTCAGGGTGACGATGCCCGCCTCGCGCCAGCCGAGGAACCACCACATCAGCAGGATGACCGTGAAGATGGCGATGCCGAGGTGTTCGACCAGCAGGTTGACGGCGGCGTTGGCGCGCTCGCCGTCGTCGCGGGTGATGGTGACCTCGATCCCGTCGGGGATCGCCTGGCGCTTGAGATCGTCCAACTTCGCCTGCACGGCGGCGGCGACGTCGACCGCATTGGTACCGGCCTTCTTGGCGATGGCCAGGGTGACCGCCGCCGAGCTGCCGGCGCGCGCGGCCCTGCCGGCGGCCGGACCGAAACCGATCCAGGTCGCCTCTTCCACCTCGGCGCCGCCCTGCTCGACGCGCGCGATGTCGCGCAGATAGACCGGGCGGCCCTGGGAGACACCGACGACGATGGCGCCCACCTCCTCGGGACTGCCCAGGAAGCCGTCCAGGCGCAGCGGCGTGGCGCGGTTGTCGCGCGTCAGCGCGCCCAGCGGCGCCGACACGTTGGCGCCGCGCAGGGCCTGGTCGACGCGGTCGAGGCTGAGTCCGGCGCCGGCCACGCGCTGCGGGTCGATCCACACGTTGAGGGCCGGCGCGCGGCCGCCGATGAGCTGCGTGAACGACACGCCCGGCGCGTTGCGCAGGTGTTCCAGCAGGCGCGCGCCGACCTCGCGCAGTACCCGGTCGTCATGCACGCGCGAACTCAGCGTGATGGTCAGGATGGGCACGTCGTCGACGTTGATCGGCTTGACGATGGGTTCATTGGCGCCGGGCGGGATGCGATCCATGTTCTGCACGAGCTGGTTGTACAGCTTCACCAGGCTCTGTTCCTGATCCTCGCCCACCTCGAACTGCACAGTGACGACGCCATAGTCGTTGGCGGCGTAGCCGTAGCT
This sequence comes from Betaproteobacteria bacterium, assembly GCA_016873935.1. Classification (GTDB taxonomy): domain Bacteria; phylum Pseudomonadota; class Gammaproteobacteria; order Burkholderiales; family Thiobacillaceae; genus PFJX01. Next base: position 64,187 of record VGVT01000005.1, read on the forward strand.
GTGGTCGACACCGGACTGTGCGTGCATGATCGCCTGCAAGGGCTTGACGATCAGGTTGTCGACCTCCTCGGCGGAGGCGCCCGGCTTGGTGACGACGATGTTGGCCGCCGGCACCACGATCTGCGGGTTGTACTCGCGCGGCGTCAGGCCCAACGCCAACACACCCAACAGAAACAGGGCGAGGATGACCAGGGGGGTGATCTTCGATTCGAGGAAGGTGTCGGCCAGCTTGCCGGCGATATTGATCTGCGAACCGTTCGTGGACATGGCGCGTTTCCCTCTTGTCGGACGCTCAGGCGCCGGCCTTGTCGCCGGATTCGAGCTGCTCCAGGGCGCCGCCGGTGACCACGCGCTCGCCGGCGGACAGACCGGCCTGCACCTCGACCGCGCCATCCTGGCGGGCACCGGTGCGCACCATGCGGAAACGCGCGATGCCGTCGGCGCCGACCACGAACACACCCTCGATGCCGGCCCGACGCACCAGGGCGGCGGCCGGCACCGTCAGCACCTCGCGTTCGCCGGCAGGGAACAGGGCGCGCGCGAACAGGCCGCTCTTCAGGCCGGCGCCGTCGATGTCGAGCTTGACCAGGAAGGTGCGGGTGACCGGATCGGCGGCGGGCGACACGCGCGCCAGGCGGGCAGACAGCGGGCGCTCCTGGCCCTCCACCTCGACCAGAATCTGCGCGCCGGCTTTCAGGCCGCCCAGCACCGGTTCTGGCACCTGGGTTTCCACCTGCAGGCGGCCGGGATTCTCCACCACCAGCACCGGACGTCCGGGCGCCGCCAGATCGCCCGCATGCGCCAGCTTGCGCGTGACCACGCCGGCGATGGGCGAGGTGACGCTGGCGTAGCGCAACTGGCCGGTGGCGGTGTCGAGCCCGGCGCGGGCCTGGCTCAGGCGGGATTCGGCGATGTCGTGCTGCAGTTTCATCTTTTCGAACTGCTGGCGGGTGACCGCCTCTTCCTTGTACAGGGCCTCGAAGCGCTTGTACTCCAGGCTGGCGTCGGCCAGCGCGTCCTCGGCCTGCTTGACGCCGGCGCGGGACTGCTGCACCTGGCCCTGCAGATCGACGGGGTCGACGCTGAACAGGCGCTGTCCGACCGCCACGCTCTGTCCTTCCACCACGTCGATGGAACGGATGTAGCCCATCAGGCGGGAAGCCACTTGCACCTGCTGTTCCGCCACCAGGGTGGCGGGCGTGGGCTGATGCGCGGTGACGCGGACGAGCGCCGCCGGCGCGGTTTCCACCGGCACGACGCGCGGCGCGGCGGCCTGGCCGGAGGCCGGGTCCTGACTGCCGCAGCCGGTGAGGAGCGCGACGAAAAAAAGGGAAATGGGCAATTGTTTCAACATGGTCCGATCCCCATCAAAGTTGGTCCAAATCCAGCAGGCCGGCGGCGTGCAGCACCTGACCGCGGCTCACCGAAAGGTCGAAGCGTGCGCTGGCCAGGTCGGCGCGGGCCCGGTCGAGCAGGGTCTGCGCGGAAAGCAGGTCGACCAGGGTGGTGACGCCGTTCTCGTAGCGCAGCTTGGTGAGGCGCTGCACCTCCTCGGCCTCCCTCGCCGCCTCCTCGCGCGCCGCCAGCCGCTCTTCGGCCTCCAGCGCGCGACGGCGTGCCTCGGTCAGGCGGAAGACGACACCATCCTCGGCCTGGCGCAGGCGGGCGGCCTGCTCCATGCGAGCGGCCTGGGCACGGTCGATGGCCGCATTGTTATAGCCGCCGTCGAACAGGTTCCAGGAGACGCTGCCACCGAGGGTATAGGACGAAGCATCGAAACCGAGCGTGTTGTCGTTCCAGTCCTGTCGCGCCATAACGTTGACCTGCGGCAGTTTGGCGCCGCGCGCCGCCAACGTCGCGGATTGCGCCGCCTCGACCTGGGCGCGCAAGGCGCGCAGCCCGGGATGCGTGGCCAGGGCCTGCTCGCGCAAGGACTCCATGCCACCCTCGGGCAACTTCAGCCGCGCCTCGTCGCCCACCTCGACCGAGTCGGCGAGAGTGCGACCCATCAGCAGCTTCAGACGGTCCAGGGCGGTGGCCTCATGGCGCCGCGCTTCGCTGACGCGCAGCCGGGCGTTTTCCAGGTTGACCCGCGCCGACAGCACGTCGCTGCGCACCGCCATGCCCTGCTTGTGCAGATTGGCGGCGGCGCGCGCGTATTCCGTCGCGGCCGCCTGCGCCTGTTCGCTGACGCGCAGGTTGGCGCGGGCCAGATGCACGCCATGGTAGGCCTCCAACACGTCCAGCAGCACGCTCTGCCGCGCCGCCAGGTCGCCGTCGCGGGCGGCGCGGGCATAGGCGCGGGCCTCATCCTGACGAGCGCTGATCTGGCCGCCGCTGTAGACAGGCGCGGTAACCTCGACTCGGGTATTGAGATTGTTTATGGAGGAGGGGTCGTTCAGCCTGATGATCGGATTGAAATCCGCCGCGCCGATGCGTTCTTGTCCCAGCTTCAGGCCGAAAGCGGCGAGGGGGTCGTTGGTATGGGTGGCGTTCAGGGAGACGGCGACACGCGGCAGCCGCGCGCCGTCCGCCTGACGCGACCCCGCCTCGGCCTGCGCCACCCGCGCCTGGCTTGCCGCCATGTCGGGGTTACCGGCCAGCGCGGCCTCGGCCGCCCGACGCAGAGTCAGGGTCTCCGCCGCCGCCACGCCCCAGGCCAGGGCCAGGCTGACAGCGAGCATGTTGCCGATCAATCGTGCAATCCACATGTCACACCTCTTGCATGCCGACCCGGGGGTGCGACGCTGAAGTATTAGAGAACGCCAATATTATAGATAAAAATAACTTATGGCAAGATAAGTGCCACTGGATATTGTAAAGCCTCGCTTCAGGGGAAAAATCCGCAACATGCGAAGGCTAGCCGCGGGGGAGCCTGTCTCCGGCTGCTCATCCGATACCGACAGGGCACCTCCGGCGCACCTTGCGTGCGCCGGCACTCGGGAGCTAATACTTGTAAAGCAACGGCTTATTTGGCAAAGGCACAGAAGACGTCGCGCATCATGCCTATGAGTTGCAGGGTACGGGTGTCACCCACGCGGTAATAGACACGGTTCGCGTCCTTGCGCGTACGCAGTACCCCCTTGTCGCGCAGGATGGCGAGGTGCTGTGAGATGTTGCTCTGGGAGGTGCCGACATTCTCGACGATGTCCTGCACGCTCACCTCCTTGTCCCCGAGCACGCAGAGTATCTTCAGCCGCAGGGGGTGCGACATGGCCTTGAGGGCCCGCGACGCCTGCTCGATGTGTTCGTCCTTGTCGATGAGTTCAATGGACTCGGTCATGCTGTCTCCGTACTGCCAGATAATGTTGTGCCAGTGGCCGGCGGCCGGGCTCCTAGCGCCACGATCCGCTCGCGCCAGTATACCCCTCCAGTATTCAAATATACTAAAATACCGAGCGAAATTTACGTCCTGAATAAAGATAAAATAGACCGATGCCGAATCATCCCGCCGTCAAGCCCGTTCTGCTCCTCATTCTGGACGGCTTCGGCTGCCGCGAACCTGACCACCACAACGCCATCGCCCTGGCCCGCAAGCCGAACTTGGACCGGTTGTGGAACACCTATCCGCATACCCTGATCCAGGCCTCGGAAGCAGCGGTCGGCCTGCCCGCCGGACAAATGGGCAACTCCGAGGTCGGACACCTCAACATCGGCGCGGGTCGCGTGGTGTACCAGGAATTCACGCGCATCGACCGCGCCATCCAGGAAGGTCATTTCGCCGGCAACATGACGCTGCTGGACGTCATCGATCAGGTCAAGCGGCGCGACTCCACCCTGCACCTTTTCGGCCTGTTGTCCGACGGCGGCGTGCACAGCCATGAGAATCACATCCACGCCATGCTCGGCATGGCGGCGCAGGCCGGTCTGCGCAATGTGTACGTGCACGCCTTCCTGGACGGTCGGGATACGCCGCCGAAAAGCGCGGAAGCTTACCTGCGTTGTTTGCAGGACAAGGTCGACGGCCTCGGCGTGGGCCGCATCGCCTCCATCGTCGGCCGCTACTACGCCATGGATCGCGACCGCCGCTGGCCGCGGGTCAAGCTCGCCTATGATCTGTTGACCCTGGGCCGCGCCGAGTTCAGCGCGCCTTCCGCCAATCTCGGCCTGGAAATGGCCTATGCCCGCGGCGAGACCGACGAATTCGTCAAACCCACCGTCATCACGCCGGCCGGCGAGGCGCCTCCGCGCATGCGCGACGGCGACGCCGTGGTGTTCATGAACTTCCGTTCCGACCGCGCGCGCCAGTTGACGCGGGCCTTCACGGCCCCGGACTTCGCGGAGTTCGAGCGGGAATATGTGCCGCAACTCTGTCGCTACTGCACGCTCACCAGCTACAGCGAGGAATTCGACCTGCCGGTGGCCTTCCCGCCGGACCGGGTGCGCAACGGCTTCGGCGAATACATCGCCAACCTCGGCCTGCGCCAGTTGCGCATCGCCGAAACCGAGAAATACCCGCACGTCACCTATTTCTTCAACGGCGGCGAGGAAACCGTCTATACGGGCGAAGACCGCATCATGGTGAAGTCGCCGCCGGTCGCCACCTATGACCTGAAGCCGGAAATGAGCGCCTTCGAGGTCACCGACAAGCTGGTCGAGGCCATACTCAGCCGTAAATACGACGCCATCATCTGCAACTTCGCCAATACCGACATGGTCGGCCACACCGGCATCCTGGAGGCCGCCATCCAGGCGGTGGAAGCGGTGGACGTCTGCATCGGCCGGGCGGTCGAGGCCATGCAGTCGACGGGCGGGGAAGTGCTGATCACCGCCGACCATGGCAATGCGGAAACCATGCTGGATCCGCTCACCAAGCAGCCCCACACGGCGCACACCACCAATCTGGTGCCCTTCGTCTACATCGGCCGCGCCGCCGACATGCAGGACAGTGGCGCCCTGGAAGACATCGCCCCCACCCTGCTGAGGATGATGGGCCTGCCACAGCCGCCGGAAATGAGCGGCCACCCACTCATCCACTTCAGGCATTCACCGGACTGACCGGTCCGGCTGTACCCGTGCGCGCTCTGCTGGTTTCGCTGATGGCCCTGTTCGCGTCGGCGGCGGTGGCCTCCCCGGACAGCGGCAAACAGCAGGAGCTGAAGGAACTGCGCGGCCGCATCCAGGCCCTGCAGGAAGAAATGGAGCAAGCCCGCGAGGACCGTTCCGAGGTCTCCGACGCGCTCAAGAAATCCGAACGACGCATCTCCGACGTCAACCGTGGCCTGCGTGATCTGGAACTGCGCAAACGCCGGCTTTCCCGCGATCTGCAGCAGCTCAACGAGGACACCCGCTCGACCCAGACTGAGATCGCCGAGCAGCAGAAACGCCTCGCCGAACTCCTGCGTGAACGCTACATGCAAGGTGGCGGCGACGCCATGAAACTCTTGCTGAACGGCCAGAACCCGTCCGAGGTGGCGCGTAATCTCGAGTATTACGGCTACATTGGCCGCGCCCGGGCGGATCTCATCCGCGCGCATCGCGAGTCCCTCGCCCGCTTGCGCGGCCTGCACGAGAAAACCCGGCAGCAGAACGATGACCTGACACGGGTGCAGCAGGATAAGGTGGCGCAACGCAAGACCCTGGAGGCAGAGAAGGGCGAGCGCCAGCAGGTGCTCTACAAACTCTCCGAGCAGATTCGCAAGCAGCGCAGGGAAATCGACACCCTGGCGCGCGACGAAAAACGCCTGGCCACCCTCATCGCCCGGCTGGCGAAAATCACGCCCGCCCGCCCAGCCGCCGCCACCAAGCCCGGCCAGAAGGTGGAACGCGTGGCGGATGCGAGTCTCGCCGGCCTGGATTTCGCGCGCCTGCGCGGCAGGCTGGCCTTGCCGGTGGCCGGGGAAATCCGCCACAAGTTCGGGCAGGGCCGCGAGGGCGGCGGCCCCGCCTGGAAAGGGCTGTTCATCCGCGCGCGCCAGGGCCAGGAGGTACGCGCCGTGGGCAGCGGCCAGGTCGCCTTCGCCGACTGGCTGCGCGGCTTCGGCAACCTGCTCATCGTCGATCATGGCGCCGGCTACCTCAGCCTATACAGTAATAATGAAAGCTTGTATAAACAGCCGGGCGAGTCCGTGCGTGCGGGCGATGTGGTGGCCGCGGTGGGCGCCACGGGGGGGCAGGATGAACCCGGCCTCTATTTCGAACTACGCCACCAGGGCAAACCTTTCGACCCTCTCACCTGGGTCCGTTGAACTCGGAGCAATCCGCGGCATCTAGAGGCGGTATGACAAGCAAATTCAAACAAATCGGTCTGGTCGCTGTCGGCATCCTGCTGGGCGCCGGGCTGACCCTGAACTATTCGGCGGTCGCCAACCGCGAGCCGCAGCCGCTGCCCATCGAGGATCTGCGCGCGTTCAGCGAGATCTTCGGCAAGATCAAGAGCGACTATGTCGAGACGGTGGAGGACAAGAAGCTCATCACCGAGGCCATCAACGGCATGCTCTCGGGTCTGGACCCCCATTCCGCCTACCTGGACAGCGAAGCCTTCAAGGAACTCCAGGTCGGCACCCAGGGCGAGTTCGGCGGACTGGGCATCGAGGTGGGCATGGAGGACGGCTTCGTCAAGGTGGTGGCGCCGATCGATGACACCCCCGCCTTTAAGGCCGGCATCAAGAGCGGCGACCTCATCATCAAGCTCGACGACACTCCGGTGAAGGGCCTGACCCTGGGCGACGCGGTCAAGAAGATGCGCGGCAAGCCCGGCACCGACATCACCCTGACCGTGGTGCGCAAGGGCGAGGCCAAGCCCCTGACCATCACCCTGACGCGCGCCGTCATCAAGATCCGCAGCGTGCGGCACAAACTCGTCGAACCCGATTTCGGCTATGTGCGTATCTCCCAGTTCCAGGAGCATACCGGCGAGAACCTGGTCGGGGCGCTGAAGGAGTTGCAGGAACAGAACAAGGGCGCCGCCCTCAAGGGTCTGGTGCTCGACCTGCGCAACGACCCGGGCGGCCTGCTCAATACCGCCGTGGGGGTGGCCGGCGCCTTCCTCAAGTCGGGTGAACTGGTGGTCTACACCGACGGCCGCACCGAGGACGCAAAAATGCGCCTCACCAACAACCGCGAGAACTATCTGCGCCCCACCGAGAGCGATTACCTCAAGAGCCTGCCGGCCTGGGTCAAGACCGTGCCCGTGGTCGTGCTGGTCAACGGCGGCTCCGCCTCCGCCTCGGAAATCGTCGCCGGCGCCCTGCAGGACCACCGGCGCGCCCTGGTGGTGGGCACACAGACCTTCGGCAAGGGCTCTGTGCAGACCATCCTGCCGCTCAACAACGGCACCGCCATCAAGCTCACCACGGCGCGCTATTACACCCCGAACGGCCGCAGCATCCAGGCCAAGGGCATCGTTCCCGACATCGTCGTCGAAGAAGCCACCATCTCCCCCACCGACGGCGCCAAACTGGAGGTGCGCGAGGCGGATCTGGACAAGCATCTGTCCAACGGCCAGGGCGACACACCGTCAGCCAAACCCGCCGAAGGCAAGGCCGACAAGCCCGGTGTGAAGAAGGATGGTAGCGCTCGTCCGGAACCGGGCGAGGTGGTGAGCAAGAACGACTACCAGTTCAACCAGGCCCTCATCCTGCTGAAGGGACTATCGTTGCTGAAAGCGGGCAAGGACTAGAGAGGGATGGCATGACGTCTCCCTGCGACATCCAGAAGCGCCGCGAGATCGTCTTCCATCCCACGCCGCCCGGCCAGGTGGAGCGCGCCCTGGCCCTGCTCAGCGGACTGCCAGGGCTTGCCGCCAGCCCGACCGGCCCGCGCACGTTGCTGCTCGAATATTGCGTGGCCGAGTACACCCTGCAGGACATCGAGACCGCTCTCTCTGACCAGGGTTTCCATCTGGAATCCACCCTGCTCATCCGCATCCGGCGTTCCCTGGCTTACTACAGCGAGCGGGTGCAGCGCGAAAACATGGTGAAGCCCGAGCATCGCACGAAGAATTACCAGGCCCACATGGAGGCCTGGAACAAGCATCCGCACGGCGATCACGACGAAACCCCCGCCGAATGGCGGCAATACAAGTAGGCGGTTAACCCGGGTCAGGCGGCCGCGCCCAGCCCCTGCCGCAACAGCGCCCATTGGCTGTCCCAGCGCTGCATCGGCGGTTGCCGGAAACCGCTTTTCACGAACAGCTGCCAGCGCCCCAGCACCCAGCACAGCAGGAGATTCGCGGCCGCCGCCGGCTCCAGCGCGGAGGCGACTTCGCCCTGGCTGACGGCGATACGCAGCGATTGCTTGAGACTGGCTTCCACCCGCTCCAGCAACTGGTTGACGCGCGCCTGCAGGCGTTCGTGCTCGTTCACCAGCGCCTCGCCGATGAGCACGCGCGTCATGCCGCGGTTCTTCTCCGCGAAGCCGAGCAGCAGCTGGAGCATGGCCTGCGCCTGCAGGAGGCCGCGCGGCTCCTCGGCGAGGATGCGGTTGATGAGGCCGAACAGGGTCTGTTCGATGAACTCGATGAGGCCCTCGTACATCTGCGCCTTGCTGGCGAAGTGGCGGTAGAGCGCCGCTTCCGAGACCTCGACGCGGGCAGCGAGCGCCGCCGTGGTGATCTTTTCCGCCTGGGGCGTCTCCAGCATGCCCGCCAGGGTTTGCAGGATCTGGATCTTGCGTTCGCCGGGTTTGCGCATGGGAAGTTCAGGATTCGACCGCGCAAGCGGCGAGAACGGGCGCATCGGCGAGGAAGCACTCGGTACGGCGCGGACCGTCGAGAAACATCTCCACGTCGAATTCGTCGACAACCTGGGCAAGCCGCCGCTCGAAAGCCGCGGCATCGGTGACGCCCGCGTAGACTTCCATCCACAGGCGCGGCTCGTCCGCCTTCCTGCCGAGGACGCCGACAACGCCGGAGCGACAGGCCAAACGCGCCATCATGCCGCGCACGGCGGCTTCCGTGTCCCGGTCGGCGCTGGCGACCCGGTACCAGACGTAATAGTCGCGGCGCTCAGGCAACGGGATAAGGCAGGGGTGCGAAGCTGAGGCGGGCGCCATCCCGGCTCTTCAGGCGGATATCGCCAGCTTCCACGCTGGGGCTCAGGGCCACCGCCAGCACGTCCCAGCCGCCACCGGGGGCGGGGGCGGCGTTGGCGATGAGGCCGGCGGCCTGGTCGGCGGGCTCGGGCGCGAACAGTTCGTCGCCGGGCCGCGCCTCGGCATCCACATGGGCGAGATACAGGCGGCGCTTGACCTTGCCCAGGTACTGGCTGCGGGCGACGATTTCCTGGCCGGGGTAGCAGCCCTTGTTGAAGCTGATGCCGCCGAGGATTTCCATGTTGGCCATCTGAGGCACGAAGTGGTCCTGGGTGGGCGGCAACACCACCGGCACACCGGCCCGCACCATCAGCCAGTCCCATACCGGGGCGCCCACCGGCCGGGCGCGGGTAGCGAGTTGCTCCCAGACGGCGGCGGCCCGATCCGGGGCGACGAACAGGTCATAACGCGCATCGCCCAGGCACAGCGCGAAAGCGGCTGCGGACTGGGCCATGCTCATGATGCCGACGGGCGCGTCCCGGCCGAGGACCTCCGCCACCCGTGCCGCGGCCGCGGGACCGTTCACCCCGAGCCGCACCCATTCCCCACCCGCATCGCGCGCCTTGACCTGGCTGCGCAGGACAAACATGGACAGGCGTTTCTGGATGCCCTCTCGCAGGGATTCGGGCAACATCACCAGCAGTTCGCCGGCCCGCCGCATGACCAGGAAATTGGCCAGCATGCGGCCTTTCGCGGAAAGGTAGCCGGCAAATATCGCCTTACCGTCAGTCAGCGCGCGCAGGTCGTTGGTGATCTGGCCGTGCAGGAAGGTCTCGGCGTCCTCGCCGGAAAAACCGATCAAGCCGAAATGGGACAGATCGGTCAGCACATCAGCGCTGGCGGCGGCGGCGAGTTCAGCCTTGGGATCGCCGAAGTCGGCAACCCCGCCGTGTTCGAAACGTGCGCCCCGGGAGGCGAGGAAATCGGTCCAGGCGGTCATGGTCAATCCAGGAAGATGGCAGCCGGAGGCAGATGGGGAGGCCTCCGGCGAAAACAAGTGGGCGCTAAGTTAGCGGCCTGCGCGCGGTCTGGCAAGGTGAGTATTCACTTTCGTTCCCGATCAGGCGGCAGGCAGCTTTCCCGGCACCCCAGGATGGAGAAATACCTGAGCCACAGCCAGGCCAGCAGAGGGAACGCGAGCACCCCCAGCCAGTCCCAAAACGCCATGGCTTCGCCCCGCATCCAGGTGGCAACGCTCGCTATGGCGGGAAACAAAGCCAGCAGGAGGAGAAACAGCAGGACCGGTTTCCAGCGTCGGTCCGGGGCCATCACAACAGGCTGGCCTGTGGCAGACGGCTCACGCTCAGGGTGTGCAGTCGCCGGCTGTCGGCGCGTAACACCAGGAAGCGGAAGTCGCCAATCTCCACGCTTTCGCCGCGCTTGGGCAGGCGCCCGAAGGCATTGGCAACCAGGCCGCCGACGGTGTCAAACTCGTCGTCGGCGAAGCTCGCGCCCAGGACCTGGTTGAAATCAGCGATCTCCGTCTGCGCCTTGACGCGGAACACGCCCTCGGCCTCGGCCTCGGCCAGAATGTTGGCCTCGGCCTCGTCGTAGTCGTACTCATCCTCGATGTCGCCGACGATCTGCTCGAGCACATCCTCGATGGTGACCAGGCCGGCGACACCGCCGTATTCGTCAACGACGATGGCGATGTGGTTGCGCGAGGCGCGGAAATCGCGCAACAGCACGTTCAGCCGCTTGGATTCGGGAATGAACACCGCCGGCCGCAACTGCTCGCGCAGGTTGACCTCCTCGCCGTTACAGAACCGCAGCAGATCCTTGGCCAGCAGGATGCCGACGACGTGGTCACGCTCACCGTCCACGGCGGGAAAGCGCGAGTGGGCAGTTTCGATGACGTAGGGCAGCAACTTCTCGGGCGATTCCTTGATGTCGACCACGTCCATCTGCGCGCGGGGAATCATGATTTCGCGCGCCTGCATCTCGGACACCTGCATGACCCCCTCGATCATGGACAGGGCGTCGGCATCCAGAAGGTTGTTGGCGTAGGCGGCGTGGAGGAGTTCGAGCAACTCCTCGCGGTTGTCGGGCTCGCGGGAGAGCCAGGAGGTGAGACGTTCGATGAGACTCGGTCGCGGACTACTGTCGTCGTTCATAAGTTATTGATAAGGGTCGGGAAATCCCAACGCCTGCATGATAAAGCTTTCCACGGCTTCCATGGCGATCGCCTCCGCCTTGCCGGTCTCGTGGTCGTAGCCCTGGAGATGCAGCATGCCATGGATCGTAAGGTGGGCGTAATGGGCGACGAGGGACTTGCCCTGTTCCTTCGCCTCCTTCTCCACCACCGTGGCGCACAGCACGATATCGCCGGTGAGCGCGCCGGTTTCCGGGTCCGGGCCGTACTCGAAGGTGAGCACGTTGGTGGCGTAGTCCTTGCCCCGGTAGTCCCGGTTCAGGGCCCGACCCTCCTGTGCATCGACGATGCGCAGGGCGGCGGCCACCTCGCCTTTGAGGGCGGCCTTCGCCCAGCGGCGGAAGTCGGCGCGGCCGGGGAGTTCCGCCTTCACCGCGAACTGGATGGCGAGATCAAGACTTGGCTTGGTAGGCGTCATAGGCGTCGATGATGCGGGCCACCAGGGGATGGCGCACCACGTCGTCGTTGCGGAATTCGGTAAAGGCAATGCCGCGCACTTCCTTCAGCACTTCTCTGGCCTCGATGAGGCCGCTCTTCTGATGGCGCTGCAGGTCGATCTGGGTGACGTCGCCGGTGACGACGGCGCGGGAGCCGAAACCGATGCGGGTGAGGAACATCTTCATCTGCTCCGGCGTGGTGTTCTGCGCTTCGTCGAGGATGATGAAGGCGTGGTTCAGCGTGCGGCCGCGCATGAAGGCGAGCGGCGCCACCTCGATCATCTGTCGCTCGAAGGCGCGGTTGGCCTTGTCGAAACCCATCAGGTCCCACAGTGCGTCGTAGAGCGGACGCAGGTAGGGGTCCACCTTCTGCACCAGGTCGCCAGGCAGGAAACCCAGCCGCTCCCCCGCCTCCACCGCCGGCCGCACCAGGACGATGCGCTTGACCAAGTCACGTTCCAGGGCGTCCACCGCCCCCGCCACGGCGAGATAGGTCTTGCCGGTGCCGGCCGGACCGATGCCGAAGGTGATGTCGTATTCCTGGATCTGGCGGATGTAGGCGTTCTGCCGTGCGGTGCGGCCGTGCAGACCGGCGCGCCGGGTCATCAGCACCGGGATGTTGTCTTCTTCGGGAGAACCTCCCTGGCCCGGCGGCGGCTTGTGGGCGACCTCCACCAGGGCAAGCTGGACGTCGTCGATGTCCAGCGGCTTGCGCGCCCGCTGGTAGAAATCCTTGAGCAGCCGTGCCGCCTCGGCGGCCTTGTCGCCTTCCACCTGGAAGACCTCGCCGCGGCGGGCGATGCTGACGTTCAGCGCCGTCTCGATCTGGCGCAGGTTCTCGTCCAGCACGCCGCACAGGTTGGCCAGGCGGCTGTTCTCGGCATCGTGGAAGCTGACGGTTTCGCTCATCTCAAGCGGCGATGCGCACTTCGCCGCGCAGGGAATGCGGGTTGGCCTGGGTGATGGTGACCTCGGCGAACTGTCCGATCAGGCGCGGGGGCGCGGGGAAATTGACGATGCGGTTGTTCTCGGTGCGGCCCATGAGCTCGTTCGGATCCTTCTTCGACGGCCCCTCCACCAGCACCCGCTGCACCGAGCCCACCATGGCCGCGCCGAGGGCGGCGGCCTGGGCGTTGATCAAGTCCTGCAGACGGTACAGACGCCGCATCTTCTCGTCCTGCGGGGTATCGTCGGCCAGGCCGGCGGCCGGCGTGCCGGGCCGGGCACTGTAGACGAAGCTGAAGGAAGCGTCGAAGCCGACGTCGGCGATGAGCTTCAGGGTGGCCTCGAAGTCCGCTTCGGTCTCACCGGGAAAGCCGACGATGAAATCCGAAGCGATGCTGATGCCGGGTCGCGCCGCCTGGATGCGGCGGATCAGGCTCTTGTATTCCAGCGCCGTATAGCCACGCTTCATGGCCGCGAGGATGCGGTCGGAACCGGACTGCACCGGCAGGTGCAGGTAGGATGCGAGCTTGGGCAGACGGGCATACGCCTCCACCAGGCGCGGCGTGAACTCGCGCGGGTGCGAGGTGGTGAAGCGGATGCGTTCGATGCCGGGGATGTCGTGCACCAGCTCCAGCAACAGCGCGAAATCGGCGACTTCACCCGACTGCGCCGTACCCTCCATGGCGCCGCGATAGGCGTTCACGTTCTGGCCCAACAGGGTCACCTCGCGCACCCCTGCCGCGGCGAGATGCGCCACTTCCGCCAGCACGTCGGCGAGGGGACGCGAAACCTCCTCGCCGCGGGTATAGGGCACGACGCAGAAGGTGCAGTACTTGGAGCAGCCTTCCATCACCGAGACGAAGGCGGTGGGGCCCTCGACGCGGGCGGGCGGTAGGTGGTCGAACTTCTCGACCTCGGGGAATTCGATGTCCACCTGGGGACGCCCGGTACTCCGCCTGCGCTCCATCATGCGCGGCAGGCGGTGCAGGGTTTGTGGGCCGAAGACAAGATCCACGTAGGGCGCGCGCCGCACGATGGCGGCCCCCTCCTGGCTGGCGACGCAGCCGCCCACGCCGATGATCAGGTCCGGATTCTTCTGCTTGAGGTGGCGCACCATGCCCAGGTCGGTGAACACCTTTTCCTGGGCCTTCTCCCGCACCGAGCAGGTGTTGAAGAGGATGACGTCGGCCTCCTCGGGGCGGTCTGTCTGCTCAAAGCCTTCCCCGGCGGCCAGCACATCGGCCATCTTGTCGGAGTCGTACTCGTTCATCTGGCAACCGAAGGTGCGGATGAAGACTTTGCGGGCCATGCGCGGGAATTGCCGAGGGGGGAGGAGGGAGAAGGTGGTGGTGATGGGCAGAATCGAACTGCCGACCTGTGGGTTATGAATCCACCGCTCTAACCGTCTGAGCTACATCACCACGGCAGAAATGAGGCGCGGATTATCCCGGCGACCCCCGGCTATGTCAATGATTGGACGAGGGAATACCAGGCGAGGCAAGGGAAATAAATAAACCCTATGGCTATCGCAGTTGTATTTATCTGACTATTTCACTAAGGTATTGTCCAGGCGCCGACATCAGCGCCTTTCATTGGCCCCGTTATATCAGTATTTGCTTATTTACTTGAGGAGTTCACCATGTCCACTCTCATCAACGGCTTCAACAGCGACGGCGTCGTCACCATCAACCGCGTCATCCTGCGTCCCGAATACAGCACCGACGACCTGGAAATGCGCGTGGCGGAACTGTGCGAGAACGTAAAGACCTACCACTCCGACACCGGCTTCGTGGGCGGCTTCGTGGCCATGAACTCCGGTCAGGTCTCGAATGAGGGTTCGACCATCGGCCAGCCGGTCGACAACCCATTGAAAGGGCGCGAAGCGCTCATCGTCACCTTCTGGCAGTCCTTCGACGACCACGAGAAGAGCCACCGATCCGAAACCTTCCAGCCCCTGTTCGCCAAGGTGCTGGAGCTGTGCGAGAACGGCAACGAGGAGGTGGCCTACAACATGCTGTGGTCCGGCAAGGCCTACAGTCCCGAGGAAGCCCGCGAGGCGCGCGCCGCCAAGGAACGCTACCTGAAGGCGGCCTGAGGGCCGCCGCGGAGATACCCGGCAGACTTGTCCTGGCCGCAAGCACGCGGCCAGGACAAAACATGACAGCCGCGCGCGAGTGCGCGGGTCGTCACTTTTTCCTGGAGATGTACTTCTCCACCGCCTCCCGCTTCAGCGCGCCGACGTTGTACGCCACCATCTTGCCTTCCGGGTTGTACAGGTAGGTGGTCGGCAAACCGGGCACGGAACCGATCTGTGCGGCCATGCTCTTGTCACCGAGAATGATCGGGTAGCTGACCATCATCTGCTCGGCGTATTGCAGGACCTGCTTGGGATCCTTGTAATCGAGGGCGATGCCGAGTACCACCAGATTGTTCTTCTTGTCCTCGTGCAGGGCAACCAGATCGGGAATCTCCTCCAGACAGGGTGGACACCAGGTTGCCCAGAAATTCACCAGCACCCATTTGCCCTTGTATTGCGCAAGGCTGTGGCTCTTGCCCTTGCTGTCCACCAGGGTGAAGGCGAGCGCCGGGAAGGCCAGCAGGTAGAGCAGGGCGACGAGGACAAGACGACGGATCATGGCGGGCTCCGGATAGGGGTCGGAAATGGAGTCGAAGAAGACGGCGAAGTTCAGCCGAGGCGCAAACGAGAAGATTTCAATCCTGTCCAGGCAAACGCCTATGCGCCGCCGCGGGGCAAAAGTAGAATCCGGCCCGAGGAGTGAAGGAATGTCCATACTGCCGAGATACGCCCTGCCGGCCCGCGAATCGGCCCGGAATATAAACGTGGAGACGAAACCCAAGCAAGTCGAGTCCTGGCTTGGGCGTCTGCCGCTGTCCAACCCGGTCGAGGCGGCCGAGGA
>VGVT01000006.1 GCA_016873935.1 Betaproteobacteria bacterium
GAAATGGACCATGCCGATTCGGGATTGGAAGGCGGCGCTGACTCGCTTTACTATCCAGTTCGAAGATCGGATGAACAACCTCTAAACCATAACCCGTTTACACAAAATTCCGGACACCCTCGCCTGTCGGGCGTTGAGGGCTTCCTCGAAGATCACAGGTTCATGGATGTGCAGCCATAGCGCCCGCTCGTACTGGTTCGGAATCGCGGCGAAGGTTTTCCGGGCGACGTCATCGAAGATGTCGTCCTTGAAGCCGTCGATGACGTCCTGGCCAGCGCCGTCCGACAACAGCACGATCCGTTCGGCCACTTCCTCGATCCGCTGCCGCTCACTCACCCCAAGGGCGGACAGCACGGCCTCCATCTGTTCACGCTGTTCTTTCTTGGGCTTCTTGGCGTCCACATCCGGCATGGCCAGACCGAATTCATCCACCATGAATTCACGGAACACCGCCGGCGGCAGGTGGCCCAGGAGCTTGCTCAGGTTTTCTGCATCGTTCATCTACATACCCCTCAAAGGTTTGGATCGGCTTGGTATCAGCCTCAACGGCCCCTTCTTCTTGTTGGGGTGTGCAGACCGATTGCGTTCGGTGTACCGAACGATTCAGATTGTTGCGGAGCGGTTAGGGGTTTGTCAAGCAGGTACGAAATCGTTCGGCGTAGTGGTATTATTTTCGGATTGAAGCCAACAAATGAGGAAGTACCGGTGCCATCGCCCCTGGGGGACAAGATCCGCGCATTGCGAAAGCAAAAGAGGCTCAGTCTGGAACAGTTGGCCGAACTGACCGACTCCAGCAAGAGCTACATCTGGGAACTGGAAAACAAAGACGATCCAAAGCCATCGGCCGAGAAGATCGGCAAGATTGCCGCCGTCCTTGAGGTCACCACAGAGTTTTTGCTGACCGTGTCGGCAACCACCCCGGACGAGGAAGTGCTCGATGAGGCCTTCTTTCGCAAGTACAAAAACATGTCCGAGCCGGACAAGAAAAAGATCCGCAAGATCCTCGAAGCTTGGGAAGATGGATGACGGACGCGAAAAAGCCCATGGCCGAGGCCAACCGCATCTCGTCCATGCTCAAAGCGGTTCTCGGTGCGGATCGCTTTCCGGTCAAGGTTGACGAACTGGCGCTGGAGTATTCCCGCCAGTGCTTTGTAGACTCACCGATCGACATGGTCCAGGGCGAAGCCATGGACGGATTCGATGGTCTGCTAAAAGCCAACAAGGCTAGATCGAAGTGGCTGATCCTCTACAACAGCGCTACCTCGTCGGAGGGTCGCAAGCGCTTCACGATTGCGCATGAGTTCGGTCACTACATCCTGCACCGCCATCAGCAGGACCTGTTCGAATGTGGCGACGATGAAATCGAGACGGGGAAC
This sequence comes from Betaproteobacteria bacterium, assembly GCA_016873935.1. Taxonomy (GTDB): domain Bacteria; phylum Pseudomonadota; class Gammaproteobacteria; order Burkholderiales; family Thiobacillaceae; genus PFJX01. The sequence continues at coordinate 1,377 of VGVT01000006.1, forward strand.
AACAATGAGCGCGACATCGAGGCAGAGGCGGACTTGTTTGCTTCGACCCTGCTCATGCCGCTGGACGACTTCCGGCGCCAGGTCGACGGCCAGCCGATCAGCTTCGATCTGCTGGGCCACTGCGCCGACCGTTATGGGGTATCGCTGACGGCCGCCGCCTTGCGCTGGACCGAGATCGCCCCCAAGCGAGCGGTGCTCGTGGCCAGCCGCGACGATCACATGCTCTGGGCCAAGTCGAACAAGGCGGCCCTCAGGTCCGGCGCCTACTTCGCGACGCGCAAGAACACCATCGAGCTGCCGCACGATGCGCTGGCGCACAGCTACAACGCTTTTGATATTGCCGACACTCGAACGGGGCGTGCCCAGTCCTGGTTTGCCCGCGAACCCGACAGCATGCCGGTCACGGAGATGACGCGCGTCGCGCGTCAATACGACTACACGCTGACACTGCTATTGCTGCCGGAGGCCGAGTGGCAGGAAGCGCGGCACGACGATGAGGAACCGGAGGAAGACACCTACGACCGTTTCATCCGCAACGGCCAGTACCCGGTGCGATAGCCAATGGTAGATCGATCATGAGCGCGCAGAAGTGGCAATTCGCCCCCCGTTTCCGCCGTCATGCATTTGGCTGGCGGTCCGACACACCGGTGCAGCGGATCAAGGAGGCCGTATCGGAGATCAAGCAGGTCGCTCGCAAGGAGCCTGTGCTCGCGGCTGAAGGTGCCATTACCCTGCTGGAAAAACTCTCCCCGGCGCTGGAACAGGTGGACAGTTCATCGGGCGCACTGGGTTCGGCGGTCAACAAGGCCATCGATACCCTGGTGCCCATCATCATCAAGGCCGACGTCGAGCCGAAGCTGCGGCAACGCTGGCTCGAGCGCTTGTGGCAGGCGCTGCAGGACGACGAGATGCCCTACATCGAACTGCTCGGCGACTACTGGGGCGAACTGTCCGTGACCCCGGAGCTGGCATCGCACTGGGCCGACGAGTTCATGCCTGTCGTTGAAAGCGTGTGGATCCCGAAGGCATCGGGGCATGGATTCTTCAAGGGCACCAGTGCCTGTCTGGCATCCTTGTACGCCGCAGGCCGCCACCAGGAACTACTGGCGCTGATCGACAAGGCCCCATTCAAGTGGTGGCACGATCGGCGCTGGGGTGCGAAGGCATTGGCAGCGATGGGCAAGAAGGCGGAGGCGATCCGCTACGCCGAGGAATCGCGCGGTCTCAATGATCCTGGCTGGCAGATCGCCCAGGCCTGCGAAGAGATCCTGTTGTCCTCCGGTTTGCTCGACGAGGCCTACCGCCGCTATGCCATCGAGGCGAATCAGGGCACCACGAACCTGGCGACGTTTCGCGCCATTGCCAAGAAGTATGCCCACAAGCAGCCGGAAGAGATCCTGCGCGACCTGGTGGCCAGCACGCCTGGCGCCGAGGGCAAGTGGTTCGCCGCTGCCAAGGATGCGGGCCTGTTTGATGTGGCGATCGAGCTGGGCACGCGCAGCCCGACCGATCCACGCACGCTGACGCGCGCCGCCCGTGACTACGCCGAGAAGCAGCCAGCATTCGCGCTCGCAGCTGGCTTGGCCGCGTTGCGCTGGATCTCTCTTGGACACGGCTATGAGATCACCGGCACTGATGTGCTCGATGCTTATTCGGCAGTCACGCAGGCGGCAGGGAACGCAGGTGTTCCAGCCCAGCAGATCAACGAGCAGATCCGGGACATGCTCGCCAGCACCCAGCCCGGCAATTCGTTGATGAAGACCATCCTCGCCCGTCATCTGGCGAACTAAAAGGGACCTGCTTTTCGCAGAAACCCGCATCGGTTCGCACGACTCCGAAACTCCCTCATGGTGTCGGCGGCAGTCCATCCGGACAATTTCACTGCATGTGAGTTTGACCGAGAGGACCCCCACCGATGCATCAAATCAACCATCTACCACCGGAGCGGATGACGCCGGAGCAGCGTCGCCACGAGATCGCGTCATTGCTGGCCAACGGCCTGGCACGCATGCGTATCACCGGCATAGAGCAGTCCGCAAACAGGGCCGAAGCGAGCGGGTTTGAGCTTGGCTTCTCTGGCAACCAGCGCGTTCATACGGACCCCGTCAACAAGACAACTACGGAGTCGAAATGAGCACGCAAACACCATCATTTTCCACGCCGCCATCGGTGGCGGCGCAGATCGCCAGGCTGCCCGAGATGCCGATGGCAGAGATCCGGGCGCTTTGGCAGAAGCTCGTCGGTGGCGACACGCCCACCCACAACCGTCAGTTCCTCGAACGCCGGATTGCCTACCGGCTGCAGGAGCTGGAGTTCCGCAAGGTCGACGCCAACCTGCTGGATCGCAATCAGCGTCGCATCGAATCTCTGGTCGAAACCGGCAAGGTGAAAAAACGCGACCGCGATTACCGTCCGGCCGCAGGCACGGTGCTGGTCCGGGAATACAAAGGCGTGGAGTACCGCGTGATCGCCACCGCCGACGGCCAGTATGACTTCCAGGGACGCATGTTCCCGAGCCTCTCGATGATCGCCCGAGAGATCACCGGCATGCGTTGGTCGGGACCGTTGTTCTTTGGGCTCAGGCCGCCATCCAATGCCACGACCAAGCCGTCCACCAAGAAGCGAGGTGGACGATGAGCGAAGTCTTGAAGCGCCGCATGCGCTGCGCGGTCTATACGCGCAAATCTACCGACGAGGGGCTCGACCAGGAATACAACTCCATCGACGCCCAGCGCGATGCCGGTCATGCCTACATTGCCAGCCAACGCGCCGAAGGCTGGATTCCAGTCGCTGACGACTACGACGATCCCGCCTTCTCGGGCGGCAACATGGAACGCCCGGCGCTGCGCCGAATGATGGTGGACATTGAGGCCGGCAAGATCGACGTGGTCGTCATCTACAAGATCGACCGCCTGACACGCAGCCTCGCGGATTTTTCCAAGATGGTCGAAGTGTTCGAGCGCTACGGCGTGTCGTTCGTGTCGGTCACCCAGCAGTTCAACACGACCACCTCGATGGGCCGGTTGATGCTGAACATCCTGCTGTCCTTCGCCCAGTTCGAACGCGAGGTCACCGGCGAACGCATCCGCGACAAGATCGCAGCCAGCAAGCGCAAGGGCATGTGGATGGGCGGCGTGCCACCGCTGGGCTACGACGTCGAGAACCGCCGACTGGTGCCCAACGAACGCGAGGCCAAACTGATCCGGCACATCTTCCAGCGCTTCGTTGAACTCGGCTCCAGCACCGCACTGGTCAAGGAACTGAAACTGGATGGCGTGACGTCGAAGGCGTGGACCACGCAAGACGGCAAGACCCGCGAGGGCAGGCCGATCGACAAGGGCCACATCTACAAACTCCTCAGCAACCGGACGTACCTTGGCGAGTTGCGGCACAAGGACCTGTGGTATCAGGCGGAGCACCCGCCCATCATCAGCCGCGAACTGTGGGACAGCGCACACGCGATCCTGGAGACGAATGGCCGGGTGCGAGGTAACACGACGCGAGCCAAGGTTCCCTATCTGCTCAAGGGCATCGTGTTCGGCAACGATGGCCGGGCACTGTCGCCGTGGCACACGACCAAGAAGAATGGCCGTCGGTACCGGTACTACGTGCCTCAGCGCGACGCCAAGGAGCACGCGGGAGCCTCGGGTCTTCCGCGTCTTCCCGCCGCTGAACTCGAGTCGGCGGTGCTCGACCAATTGCGCGCGATCCTGCGTGCCCCGAATCTCCTGGGAGAGATGTTGCCGCAGGCGATCAAGCTCGATCCGACCTTGGACGAGGCCAAGATCACCGTGGCCATGACCCGGCTCGACGCGATTTGGGATCAGCTGTTCCCGGCAGAACAGGCCCGGATCGTGAAGTTGCTGGTGGAGAAAGTCATCGTGTCACCCAACGACCTCGAAGTGCGACTGCGCGCCAACGGCATCGAACGCCTGGTGCTGGAACTGCGCCCCGAGCCGGTCGAGCAACAAGTGGATGCACTGGCATGAGCGACATCCGCATCCAGAAGACCGGCGAGCCGGACATCCTGCAGACCAGCGACGGCAGGCTGACCCTGTCCGTGCCGATCCAGATCAAGCGCCGCAGTGGCCGCAAGTTGGTCACCTTGCCAAACGGCGAAACCGCGCCGGTTAGACCTTGGGACGTAGCACCAACCTCAATCCAACTGGCGCTGGCCAGGGGCCACCGCTGGCTGGCGATGCTGGAGTCAGGAGAGGCGAAGTCCTTGAAGGAGATCGCCACGCGGGAAGGCATCGACAACAGCTACGTCAGCCGCATGGTCAACCTGACGACGCTGGCGCCCGACATCGTAGCGGCCATCCTGGACGACGCACTGCCGAACCACGTCACGCTGTTTGATCTGGCGGTCGATCCGCCAGCGCTATGGGATGAGCAGCGGTATCGGTTAAAAATCTTGGAGGAAAATTGATGCTCAAAGATTTTGTATATCGTAACCTCTCGATACAGATAACTTTGACCGACATATCAATTCTGAAGTTCTTCTGCTAACTGGTTCGGACAATAGACTAATGACCATATGATTGAGCAACTCTCCCTAATTGCTGAGCCAAATTGGCTGTCGCGCATCGACCCAACGACCATTCAGGAAAAAGTGTTTCCGCTTGATGGAATCCTTCGCGACTCTTTGTACTACCCATCGTCCGGTTTCGACGGTGACCCGGTTAGACATCTCGTTGGCAACTTCGTAAGCTTTATTTATGTTGACTATGGCCGAGGTAGAGAAGACTTCGAATCAGCATTGATCAGTCCAGGATTTCGGGGATATGACTTGGTTGCGAAGCGTGAAGTAGCGCAACAGGAGTTGGCACCGCGTGGATGGCGTCCTTCATTTCTAACATCTGCCGACGGAGACCCATCCCGGCACCGAGAGCAGATTCGAAAGCCATTCTGCTTGTGGGTGGTTCTACAGCGGCGTAATGATGTTCCGGCTTGTCATGGTCCGTATCGCTTTAGTCTCTTGTATCTATGCGCCGATGGGGTCGCAGCTTTTCAAGCACTATATGTTGCAAACAATATGTTGCCTGCCGCTGTAGCCGTTATTCAGCCCGGACACGGATTTGGAGGCAACTGGACTAATTTTGAGGATCCAGCGCAAATCTTTGCAAGGACAGTCACTCAGAATCCTGCGGGCGTGCCGGACTTGTTGCTCTATGGTGGGTACGGACGCAGAGACTACTACCGTCGCCCATGCTGGCCTGGCTACGAAAAGTTGGTGTGTTTTTTAGAAAAATCAGGCGGTGGGAGTATAGGTGTTTGGCAGGCTGCCTATTTAGAGCGGAGTCTCACCCCTTGAAGACCACGATGAGTTACGGGCAAGAATAATCAAGCGCGAAGCCACTCAAGGTAGCCAGAATAAGTTCGATCGCTTTCCACGAGGACTTCATTTTGTGCATTTCGCGGGTAGCCACATGTCCAGAAGGTTGCCAACATAGTCCTTGCCGAGCATATGACCGCGTCCATCGGCAACGGTGACTTGAATATTCAAGAACCCAAAAAAATGTTTCACCGCGTCTGGGTGACTTTGCCAATCCTCTGACCCAGTATGAACTGTCGCATTGATTGGGCGTGGATACTTACCTGCCTGTGCAATTTCTAAGAGACGATTCTCGTATGGGGGTGAAAATACCCTCATGGTGGCTTCGTCACTGAATCCACCAATGATGGGTGACAGCAATAGCACCTTGCCAGGATAAGGCGGTAATCCTGCTTGAGCATGCAAGAAAAGATAGCCACCATAAGAATTGGCGACGATGTAAGCGTCCTCTGACCAGAAGTTGTTTTTTAGGTCATCCGCCACAACAGCTACCTGATCCAAAAACCCTAGATCCTTGAAGCCGCCCCGTGTCTCACGGCCAGCTACAGCAAAGCCTCTTTCCATTAGGCCTTGGCCAAGCCCGCTGGAAAGTTGTCCTCCATGACCTGGCAGATAGTAGACGGTGGAGACTGGTGTCATAGGACACTCAAACTGTTATGTAAACACCTTTCAATAATAGCGCTGTTCGCTTGGCCGCCAATGCTGCAATCCAACCGCTTGATTCGTCCGCGCGTAACCCTTTGATCTGTATGGCGCTGACTGACGGTCTTTGCGGACTTCGGGCCGGTTCCAGGGAGCGAGGCCGGAGCGAGGAATGGCCAGGAGAGAGTGGAATGTGGCCCGGATCGGCCAATTCGGGCGGTAGGCGAAGTCCGCAGGCTTCCGCAGGAACCCCCAACAACACGCAGGAACTGGCGCGATCAGACAAGAAAAAGCCCCAACTGATAACAGTTGGGGCTTCAGTATTGGTGGACCGAAAGGGGATCGAACCCTCGACCTCCGCATTGCGAACGCGGCGCTCTCCCAGCTGAGCTATCGGCCCTGACTTGAATCCGGCGCGCAGTATAGCGAAAAGCCCGGGGGGCTCCTAGACGGGTGCGCGCTGGCGGGCGCGGGTCCATAGCCAGAGGCCGGCCAGGATCATGGGCAGGGACAACCACTGGCCCATGCTGACCACGTCGGAATGGCCGAAGATGCCGGGGTCCGGGTCGCGGAAATACTCGGCGAGGAAGCGGAAGCCGCCGTAGCCAACCAGAAAAAGGCCCGAGGCGGCGCCCACGGGACGCGGCGCGCGGGTGTACAGCCAGAGGATGACGAACAGCAGCAGGCCCTCCAGCCCGGCCTGGTAGATCTGGGAAGGATGTCGCGGCAGGGCGTCGACCTGGGGGAAGACCATGGCCCAGGGCAGGGTGGGGTCGGCCGGGCGGCCCCACAGTTCGCCATTGATGAAGTTGCCGATGCGTCCGAGCATGAGGCCCAGGGGAATCAGGGGGGCGACGAAATCGCCCACTTCCAGAAACGACCGGCCAGTCTTGCGCGCGTGCCAGGCCAGCGCCAGCAGCACGCCGAGGAGGCCGCCGTGGAAGGACATGCCCCCCCTCCAGACCGCCAGGATTTCGGCGGGATTGGCCAGGTAATAGGCCGGATCGTAGAACAGCACCTGGCCGAGGCGGCCGCCCACGACCACGCCGATGACACCCCAGAACAGGAGATCGTCCAGTTCGGCGGCTTTCCAGCCCCGCTCCGGATAGGCACGAGCGCGCCGGCGGCCGAGCAGAATGAAGGCGGCAAAGGCCAGCACGTACATCAACCCATACCAGCGCACGGCGAGGGGACCGAGGGCGATGGCGATGGGATCGAACTGGGGATGGACGAGCATAACGGCATGCCTGGGATAAAATGCCCTGGATTATAGCCAGCCGAGGTTTTCCCCCATGCCCCAGTACCGCTCCCGCACCACCACCCACGGCCGCAACATGGCCGGCGCCCGCGCCCTGTGGCGGGCCACCGGCATGAAGGATGGCGATTTCGACAAGCCCATCATCGCCGTGGCCAATTCCTTCACCCAGTTCGTGCCCGGCCACGTGCACCTGAAGGACCTGGGCCAACTGGTGGCGCGCGAGATCGAGGCGGCCGGCGGCGTCGCCAAGGAATTCAACACCATCGCCGTCGACGACGGCATCGCCATGGGCCACGGCGGCATGCTGTACTCCCTGCCCAGCCGCGAGGTCATCGCCGATTCCGTGGAATACATGGTCAACGCGCACTGCGCGGACGCCCTGGTGTGCATCTCCAACTGCGACAAGATCACCCCCGGCATGCTGATGGCCGCCCTGCGCCTCAACATCCCGGCCGTGTTCGTGTCGGGCGGGCCGATGGAAGCGGGCAAGGTCGTCTGGAACAACAAGACCATCAAGCTGGACCTGGTCGACGCCATGGTGCAGGCCGCCGACAGCAAGTGTTCCGACGAGGAAGTGGAAGCCGTCGAGCGCTCCGCCTGCCCGACCTGCGGTTCCTGCTCAGGCATGTTCACCGCCAATTCCATGAACTGCCTGACCGAAGCCCTGGGCCTCGCCCTGCCCGGCAACGGCTCGCTGCTGGCCACCCACGCCGACCGCAAGGCGCTGTTCCTGCGCGCCGGGCGGCTCGCCGTGGAGCTGGCGAAGCGCTATTACGAGGGTGACGACGCCTCCGTGCTGCCCCGCGCCATCGCCAATTTCCAGGCCTTCGAGAACGCCATGTGCCTGGACATCGCCATGGGCGGCTCCACCAACACCGTGCTGCACCTGCTGGCGGCGGCGCGCGAAGCGGGCGTGGACTTCACCATGGCGGACATCGACCGGCTCTCGCGCAAGGTGCCCAACCTGGCCAAGGTGGCGCCTTCCACCCAGCTCTACCACATGGAGGACGTGCACCGGGCCGGCGGCGTCATGGCCATCCTCGGCGAACTCGACCGGGCCGGGCTAATCCACCGCGAATGCCACACGGTGCACAGCAAGACCATGGGCGGCGCCCTGCAGGTGTGGGACGTGATGCAGGCGCACGACGTGTCGGTGTTCGAGTTCTACAAGGCGGCGCCGGGCGGCGTGCCGACCCAGGTGGCGTTCAGCCAGGAGCGCCGTTATCCGGAACTGGACCTGGACCGGGGCGCCGGCTGCATCCGCGACAAGGCCCATGCCTACTCCCAGGACGGCGGCCTGGCCGTGCTCTACGGCAACCTGGCCGAGGACGGCTGCATCGTCAAGACTGCCGGCGTGGACGCCAGCATCCTCAAGTTCACCGGTCCCGCGCGCATCTTCGAAAGTCAGGATGCGGCGGTGGAAGCCATCCTGGCGGACCGTATCAAGGAAGGCGACGTGCTGGTGATCCGCTATGAAGGCCCGCGCGGCGGCCCCGGCATGCAGGAAATGCTCTATCCCACCAGCTACCTGAAATCCAAGGGCCTGGGCAAGTCCTGCGCCCTCATCACTGACGGCCGCTTCTCCGGCGGCACCTCCGGCCTCTCCATCGGCCACGTCTCGCCGGAAGCGGCGGAGGGCGGCGCCATCGGCCTGGTGCGGGAGGGCGACGTCATCGAGATCGACATCCCCAACCGCAGCATCCGTGTGGTGGTGAGCGACGACGAACTTGGCAAGCGGCGCGCCGCCATGGACGCCCGCGGCGCCGAGGCCTGGAAGCCGGTCAAGCGCGATCGCGCCGTCTCCGCCGCCCTGCGCGCGTATGCCGCCTTGACCACCTCCGCCGCCCACGGCGCGGTGCGGGATGTGTCGCAGGTGGAACGGAAGGGTTGAAACCACCTGAAGCTTCGAGAGCCGCTGTCGCGACTTTTGCGGTAATGGGCAGCAAGGCCGGGCTCCGGTTCGCGCCAGCCTTGTTGAAATACGCCCTGCTCCGAATGGCACTGACTTAGACATTTACTCCATGGACAACCCGGCCACTGAGCGCACATCCCCCTTTGAAAAAGGGGGAATGAGGGGGATTTTGCGGCGCTGTCCTGACGACCTGGCTCTGAAATCCCCCCTGGCCCCCCTTTTCCAAAGGGGGGAAGCCGCTACGCAAACCTATCATCGGCATACGCGGGAGAAGCCTTTGCAAAGGCCGGAACCTCCAGGCTCGGTGACCACTGGGCAGCCACACCCATGAACGCCCCGGACCCCGAGCATCCAGACGCCGGCCAGGAAACCCGCGCGGATGCGCCGCGCTTCGTAAACTGGCTCGGCTTCCTGCTGGTCGGCATGCTGGTCAACGGGCTGTTCGTCTGGGGCATGTGGGACGTCGCCGCCGACCCGGCCGCCGGCCCCTGGGTCAAGACCCTGAGCTGGCTGCCCTTCAACTTCATCGCCACGATGTTCTACCTCGTCTGCTATTTGAAACTCACCGCTCCGCTCTTCAGGTTGCCGGCCCTGGCCATGATTGCCGCCAACTGGATCGTTTTCTTCGCCGCGTGATGCGGATTTCCTTCCTTTCCACTCCCCGGGAGACCCTGGCATGACCCTCGCCGACCTCAATACCCGCTTTGGCATCGCCGACCAGCTCAAATTCATCGAAGGCCCCGGCGGCCTCACCTTCGCCGAGATCGACAACGCCCAGGGCACCGCCTATGTCTGCCTGCAGGGCGCCCACGTCACCACCTTCCGGCCCAAGGATCAGGCCGAGCCGGTGGTCTGGCTGTCCGACTACGCCAAGTTCGCGCCGGGCAAGTCCATCCGCGGCGGCGCCCCGGTGTGCTGGCCCTGGTTCGGCCCGCATGCCACGCAAAGCGGTTTCCCCGGCCACGGCTTCGCCCGTACCGTGATGTGGCAGGTCACCGCCAGCGCCGCGCTGGACTCCGGCGAAACCCGGCTGACCCTGATGCTCATGCCCAACGAGCAGACCCACGCCCAGTGGCCACACGCCACCCGCCTGGAACTCACCGTCACCGTCGGCAACCGCCTCAGGCTGGACCTGGTCACCACCAACCTGGACACGGAAGCAGTCACCATCGGCGAGGCCTTGCACACCTATTTCCACATCGGCGACATCGCCGAGATCCAGGTCACCGGCCTGGAAAAAACCGGCTATCTCGACAAGGTGGCCGGCTCCACCCGCCATACCCAGGCCGGCCCGGTCACGTTCAGCGGCGAAGTGGACCGCGTCTACGTGGACACCGAAGCCACCTGCGAGATCGTCGATGCCCGCCTCAAGCGCCGCATCGTCATCGCCAAGTCCGGCAGCCGTTCCACCGTGGTGTGGACGCCCTGGGCAGAGAAGGCCGACAAGATGGGCGACTTCGGCCCCGATGGCTGGCGGCGCATGGTCTGCGTGGAATCCGCCAACGCCCTGGAAAACGTGGTCTCCATCCCGGCCGGGGAAAGCCACTGCTTGAGCGTGACGTACGCCGCCGCGCCGTTGTGAAGCCTTTTGCCTGCGGGCAAGGCCACGCGGGCGGCTTCGGGGTACAATGCGCGCCCTCAATTCCTTGATTTGACAGCGGAATGCAGCTTTTTGCCTGCGGCGTGAACCACCATACCGCCCCGGTCGCCATCCGGGAGCGGGTGGCCTTTCCGCCCGACATCCTGCCCAGGGCCCTGGCGGACGTGACCGGTGCCCGCCGCATCGCGCGCGAGGCGGCGATCCTGTCCACCTGCAACCGCACCGAGATCTACTGCAACACCCAGGAACCCGAGGGCGTCGCCGAGTGGCTGGCCAATTTCCACGGCCTGCCGCCCCGCGACGTGAAGCCCTACCTCTACCTGCTGCCGCATCAGCAGGCCGCCAACCACGCCTTCCGCGTCGCCTCCGGCCTGGATTCCATGGTCCTGGGCGAAACCCAGATCCTGGGCCAGATGAAGCAGGCGGCGGAGAAGGCCCACGACGCCGGCACCCTGGGCCTGCTGCTCAACAAACTGTTCCAGCGCACCTTCTCGGTGGCCAAGGAAGTGCGCACCGCCACCGAGATCGGCGCCAGCACCGTGTCCATGTCCGCCGCCGCCGTCACCCTGGCGGAACGCATCTTCCCCTCGATTTCCGACCAGGCCGTGCTGTTCATCGGCGCCGGCGAAATGGTGGAACTGGTCGCCACCCACTTCGCCGCCCGCAATCCGCGCCGGCTGATGGTGGTGAACCGGACCATCGAGCGCGCCCGCGATCTGGCCAACAAGTTTGGCGGCGAGTCGGCGGCGCTGACCAACCTGCCCGAACTGCTGCCCGAGTTCGACATCCTCGTCACTTCCACCGCCAGCCCCCTGCCCATCGTCGGCCTGGGCCTGGTGGAACGGGCGGTCAAGGCGCGCAAGCACCGGCCCATGTTCATGGTGGACCTGGCCGTACCCCGCGACATCGAAACCGAGGTGGGCGAGCTGGATGACGTCTTCCTTTACACCGTCGACGACCTCGGCGAGGTGGTGCGCGCTGGCCAGGACAGTCGCGCCTCGGCGGTGACCCAGGCCGAGGCCATCATCGCCGCCCGCGTGCACGAGTTCATGCACTGGATCGACACCCGCCAGGCGGTGCCGGTGATCCGCAGCCTGCGCGACCACGGCGAGCGCCTGCGTCGCCACGAACTGGAAAAGGCGCACAAGGCCCTGCATAAGGGCGACGACCCCCAGGCCGTGCTGGAGGCGCTGAGCCGCGGACTGATGAACAAGCTGCTGCACGACCCCAGCCACGCCCTCAATTCCGCCAGCGAAAGCGAGCGGGAAGAACTGGCCCGGCTGGTCTCTCGGCTCTATAACCTGCATGGGGATACGTAGCTGGTAGTCCGTAGCCGGTAGCTCGTAGCTAATTGTTTCCGCGCCTACGGCGCGCAATAAAAGCCACCAACTACCCGCTACGAGCGACCTGCTCCACCTATGAAACCCTCCCTGCAAGCCAAGCTCGAACAGCTCGCCCTGCGCCTGGAGGAACTCGACCGCCTGCTGGCCGACGAGCGCGCCACGCAGGACCTGGCCCAGTATCGCAAGCTCAACCAGGAGCACGCCGACATCACCCCGGTGGTGGAGCATTTCCGCGCCTGGAAGTTGGCCCGCGCCGACCTGGCCACCGCCGAAAGCCTGCTCTCCGATGCGGACATGAAGGAGTTCGCCCACGAGGAAATCGAAGCGGCGCAGGCCCGCTTGGCCGAACTGGATGCCCGCTTGCAAATCCTGCTGCTGCCCAGGGACCCCAACGACGAACGCAACATCTTCCTGGAAATCCGCGCCGGCACCGGCGGCAACGAATCCGCCCTGTTCGCCGGCGACCTGTTCCGCATGTATGCGCGCTACGCCGAACGCCAGCGCTGGAAGGTCGAAGTGGTTTCCGAAAGCGAGGGCGAGGTGGGCGGCTACAAGGAAATCATCGCCCGTATCGTCGGCCAGGGCGCCTATTCCAAACTCAAGTTCGAATCCGGCGGCCACCGCGTCCAGCGCGTGCCGGAAACCGAGGCCCAGGGCCGCATCCACACCTCCGCCTGCACCGTCGCGGTGATGCCCGAAGCCGCCGAGGCCGGCGAGATCGACATCAACCCCGCCGACCTGCGCATCGACACCTTCCGCGCCTCCGGCGCCGGCGGCCAGCACATCAACAAGACCGACTCGGCGGTGCGCATCACCCACCTGCCCAGCGGCCTGGTGGTGGAATGCCAGGACGACCGCTCGCAGCACCGCAACAAGGCCCAGGCCCTGTCGGTCCTGGCCGCCCGCCTGAAGGACCAGCGCGACCGCGAAGCCCAGGCCAAGGAAGCCAGTACGCGCAAGAGCCTGATCGGCAGCGGCGACCGCTCCGACCGCATCCGCACCTACAACTTCCCGCAGGGCCGGGTCACCGACCACCGCATCAACCTGACCCTGTACAAGCTGAACTTCGTCATGGAAGGCGAGCTGGACGAGTTGATCAACGCCCTTACCGCCGAACACCAGGCGGAGCAGTTGGCGACGCTGGCGGAGGAAAGTTGAGGCGTGACGCGAGTTTTTCGCCCTCCCCCTCGAGGGGGGAGAGTGGGGGTGGGGGTGAAGCCCGGAACGCTCACGCCGTAGGAGCACTTCTGTTGGACGCAACCGCGCGCCTGCAAGCCGCTCTAGGCCTAGACCGCCGCGAAGCCCGCCTGGAAGCGCAAATCCTCATCGCCCGCGCCCTCGGCGTCGAGCGTGCCTGGCTCATCGCCCACGACCGCGACACGCTCAGCCCGGCCCAGACCGAGGCCATCGCAGCACTGCTCGCCCGCCGCGCCGGCGGCGAGCCCGTCGCCTACATCCTGGGCGAGCGCGAGTTCTACGGCCGTGTCTTCCGCGTCACGCCCGACGTGCTCATTCCCCGCCCGGAAACCGAATTGCTGGTGGAAGCCGCCCTGGACCGCCTGCCGCCGGACCGCCCCGCGCGCGTGCTCGACCTCGGCACCGGCAGCGGCTGCATCGCCATCAGCCTGGCGCTGGAACGGCCGCTGGCCGAAGTCACCGCCCTCGACGCCTCCGCCCAAGCCCTCGCCGTGGCCCGGGAAAACGCGCGCCGCCTGGGTGCTGACCGGATCACCTGGATCTTGAGCGACTGGTATGCCGACCTGAGTGTAAAAAATTTCGACATGATCGTCGGCAACCCGCCCTACATCGCTGCTGCGGATCCCCACATGCAACGCGAGGACCCGCGTTTCGAGCCGCCCCACGCACTGGCCGCGGGCGCGGACGGACTCGCCGCCATGCGCGCCATCGTCGCGGCCGCCGCCACGTATCTGCTACCAGGGGGTTGGCTTCTGTTGGAACATGGATTCGACCAGGCGCGGGCGGTCGCTGACCTGATGGCTCGCCATGACTTAGAGGAAATCCACACCCTGACCGACCTCGCCGGCCTGGACCGGGTCAGCCTGGGCCGCCTGGCCGCGGGACCGGCCTGATACACTGGCGCGCATCCTTCGCCGCGACCCACCCATGAGTTCTTCCTCTCCACGCACCTGGCGCGTTCCCCCGGAGGCCGATCCGCGCCACCGGGACTGGGAAGACGAGGACGTGTTCTTCCACGGCGGCGCCGGCGACACCCATCGCCTCTCCGCGCCCGCTGCCCTAGTCTTGTTGTGCCTGATGCGGAGCCCCGCGGACGAGGCCACGTTGGCCGCGGCACTGGCCGAGGCTGCCGCCTGTGGATCGGACGAAGCCGGCGTTGCCCTGGTCGCAATCCTGGCGGAACTGGAGCGCCTCGAATTCGCGGAGCCGCTGGCGTGAAGCTGGGCGAGTTGTCCGCGCGCGAATTGCGCGACCGCCTGGCGGACAATGCCCTGGTGCTGCGCACCGGCCCCTTTGCCATGCGCATGCACAGTCCCTTGCCCCAGGTCGCCGACGGCCTGCGGCGGCTGTACGCGGACTTCCCCCTGGGGGACGGCGCATTCTGCGACTTCCATGTGCGCGTCGGTCCGCCCACGGGCATCCGCCGCTGGCTGAAACCCCAGATCAATTTCTGGTACGACGGCCATTCCCCGTTCAAGCCCCTACCCGCCAACCATGCCTTCGCCCTGCTGGAATGGGGCATGAACTGGTGCGTTGCCGGCCACGCCCACCACTACCTGATGCTGCACGCAGCCGTGCTGGAGCAAAACGGCCGCGCCCTGGTCATGCCCGGCGACCCCGGCGCTGGCAAGAGCACCCTCACCGCCGCGCTGATGCTGTCGGGCTGGCGCCTGCTGTCCGACGAAATCGCCCTGATCGACCGCGACGACGGCCTGCTGGTCGGCCTGGGGCGGCCGGTGAGCCTGAAGAACGCCTCCATCGACGTGATCCAGCAGCACTTTCCGGATGCGGTGATCGGCGCGCCCGCCCACGACACCCACAAGGGCACCGTCGCCCATCTGCGCCCGACCCCGGACAGCGTCGCCCGCGTCGCCGTGAAGGCGCGCCCGGCCTGGGTCATCTTCCCGCGCTGGCGGGAGGGCGCGGAAGCCCGCCTCTCCCCGCATTCCCGCGCCGAGGCCTTCCTGCACACCGCCAGCCACGCCTTCAACTACAGCCTGCTGGGCGGCCTCGGTTTCGATCTCAACGCAGCGCTGATGGACGCCTGCGCCTGCCACGATTTCGAGTATTCCCGGCTGGAGGATGCCGTGCGGGTGTTCGCGGAGCTTGCCACGTCATGAACGGGGCGGAGCGCTGCCAACCCCTGCTGGGCGTTCTGCGCGAGCCCGCGCGCATGGCCGACCTGGATCTTGGCGAATGGGACCGGCTGCTGCGACAGGCCGGCAGCGCCGGCCTGCTCTCCCGCCTGGCCGTGCAGGCCGAGGCCCTGGATGCGCGCATTCCCGCCCCCGTGCGCCCCCATCTCGCCGCCGCCCGCACCGTCGCCGCCAAGCAGCGTCAGGCCGTGCGCTGGGAAGCGCGCCGGGTGGCCAAGGCCCTGGCCGGGCTGGACTGCCCCGTGCTCTTGCTCAAGGGCGCGGCCTACGCCCTGGCCGATCTGCCGCCCGCGCCCGGCCGCCTGTTCGGCGACATCGACCTGCTGGTGCCCAAAGCACAACTGGGCCGCGCCGAGGGCGCCCTGATGCTGGCCGGCTGGCACGCCTCGGGGAAAAGCGAATACGACCAGCGCTACTACCGGCGCTGGATGCACGAACTGCCGCCGATGATCCACCTGCGTCGCGGCACCGTCCTCGACGTGCACCACAACCTGTTGCCGGAGACCTCGCGCATCCCCACCCAGGCCGGACCGGTCCTGGCCGGCGCCCGTCCGCTGCCGAACATGCCCGGTCTGTACGTCCCCGCCGACACCGAACTGGTGCTGCATTCCGCCTGCCACCTGTTCCACGAAGGGGAATGGGGCCACGGCCTGCGCGACCTGGTGGACCTGGACGCCCTCCTGCGCGCTTTCGCCTCGGTAAGGTTCTGGCCGCAACTGCTGTCCCGCGCCGCCGAGCTGAATCTTGGCCGGCCGCTCTACTACGCCCTGGACTGCTGCCGCCGCTGGCTCTCCACCCCCGTCCCGGAAGAAATTCTCGCCACTTGCCCGGCGCGGCCCCCGGTCTGGCAACGCCCCCTCATGCGCGCGCTGTTCGACCGCGGCCTGGCCTCCGCGCACACCAATTGCCGCCAACCGGGCACGGGCGCAGCCTTGTTCCTGCTGTTCGTGCGCGGCCACTACCTGCGCATGCCCTGGCGCCTGCTCGTTCCCCATCTGCTGCATCAGGCCCTAAGACGAGACCCCCCACAAGACTGACGCCCGGTCGTCGGAATTCTTTACACCTGCCATGACGGGATGCTGGTAAGCTGTTGTTTCCTCAGGAAACGACACCCATGGCATATAAATTGCTTCAATATTGGGCAATCCCGTGAAGGAATCACGCCATGAACGCACCTCAAGACCCCAACACCCCCGAAGTTCGCCCCCAGGTGGACGAACGACGCCGCCGCTTCACCCAGGGCGGTCTGGCCGCGCCCATCGTCATGGGTACCCTGCTGAGCAGGCCGGTGCTGGGGGCCGCGCCGCACAACTGCACGATTTCTGGGCAGCTTTCCGGGAATGTCTCCACCCATGTGCAGGGCATTTGCAGTTCTCTTGGGAAATCTCCGGAATACTGGCGGGATCTGACCAATTGGCCAGGCACGGTCACCTCCCTTGTACAGAAGAACACCCTGTTCACTGCGAAGGGGTTTACCGACACCTACTGGAAAAGAAACAATAACCAAAGATTGGTCGCCCCGAATACCAGTAATTCGACTGTGGCAACATTCCAAGAAGTTCTCGCCAATACAGTAGCTAACAACAACCCACCCACCAATATCGATCTGGGGCGTGCGGCCATCGCCTCATACCTCAATGCAATCCAGTTTGCCCCCAACTTTCCACTCTCCACCGCCCAGGTAGTGGCCATGTTCAACGCCACCATCAATGGTGGCACCTACCCAATCAATCCAAGCACGTCCTGGACGGCCGCCCAGGTTCTCGCCTACTTCCGCTCGCTCTATCAGTAAGCGCAAGCAGAACGGGTATGGCAAGGGGCGCTTCTGCGCCCCTTTGTTATTTGACAGCGCAGCAGCTTCAACCTCTGTGATACCCCACCACCACCTCCACCTCGTTCTTCGACCCCAGAATCACCGGCACCCTCTGGTGCAGTCCCTCCGGCGCGATATCCAGAATCCGCTCATAACCCGTCGATGAGGCTCCTCCCGCCTGCTCGACAATGAAGCTCATCGGGTTGGCTTCGTACATCAGACGCAGCTTGCCGGGCTTGCCCGGGTCCTTGGTGTCGCGCGGGTACATGAAGATGCCGCCACGGGTGAGGATGCGGTGCACCTCGGCCACCATGGAGGCGACCCAGCGCATATTGAAGTCGCGGCCGCGCGGGCCTTCCTTGCCTTGCAGGCATTCCTCGACGTAACGCTGCACGGGCGGTTCCCAGAAGCGCTGGTTGGAGGCGTTGATGGCGAATTCCTTGGTGTCGGCGGGAATCTTCATGTCCGGATGGGTGAGGATGAACTCGCCCACTTCCCGGTCCAGGGTGAAGCCGTTGACGCCGTGACCCATGGTCAGCACCAGCATGGTGGAGGAGCCGTACAGGGCGTAGCCGGCGCACACCTGCTTGACGCCGGGCTGCAGGAAGTCGGCTTCGGCTGCGGCGCGGTTCGGCACCGGCGCGCGCAGGATGCTGAAGATGGTGCCCACGGAAATGTTGATGTCGACGTTGCTGGAGCCGTCGAGCGGGTCGAACACCAGCAGGTACTTGCCCAGGGGATAGCGGTGCGGAATGGGGTAGACCTCGTCCATCTCCTCCGAGGCCATGCCCGCCAGGTGGCCGGCCCACTCGTTGGTGCGGATCATGATGTCGTTGGTGATCACGTCCAGCTTCTTCTGCGTCTCGCCCTGCACGTTCTGGCTGTCCAGCGCACCCATCACACCGACCAGGGCGCCCTTGTTGACGGTGTTGGAGATGACCTTGATGGCGGTGACCAGGTCGTTCAGCAGGGCGGTGAAATCACCGGTGGCGCCGGCGATGTGGCGTTGTTCCTCGATGATGAACTGGGTGAGCGTGGTGCCGGTGTGCATGGCGGGTCCTCGGATGAATATTAGAAAACGCTGATTTTATTCGATCAGCCCTGTAAACGTGAAAGTCGCGTAGCGACTTCTCGAAGCTCCCCTCGCCCGCAAGCGGGAGAGGGGTTGGGGGTGAGGGGAACGGCCATGCCTTCTCAAGGACATGGCCGTTATCCCAGCATAAGTCAGGTTACTGACTCGTCAGTTGATCGGAACGGGTGAACGACCAGCTGCGGGTAATGCCGAGGATGTCCACCTTCTTGCGCATGGCTTCCGGGAAACGGGCGTAGGGGGCGGCCATCTCGACGATGTTGATGGCGGCCTGGTCGAGGATCTTCGAGCCGGAGGAACGCTCGATCTGGACGGACTCCAGGCTGCCGTCGTCATGGATGTTCACGGTCAGCACCAGGGTGCCGTAGAGGCGGTTGCGCTTGGCGGCCTCGGGATAGTTCATGTTGCCCACCCGCTCCACCTTCAGCCGCCAGTCCTCGACGTACTGCGCGAAGGTGAATTCCTGCGCGCGGGCACCGACGAACAAGCGGCGCGGCCGCTTCTGGTACTCGTCCATGTTCTGGTCGATGCGCGCCTGCAGCCTGGCCATCTCCAGGCTGCGCGCGACCAGGTCGGCGGGTGCCGGCACCGGCGAGGGCGGACGCGGATCCGGCGCGACCACCGGCTGCTGCGCGGGCGTGGCGTAGTCCGACTTGAGCTGCTGCATCAAGGCCTGGGTCTGCCGCTCGAGGGCCTGCACGCGCGTGTTGAACTCGGCCTCGGCGCTCATCGCCTGCTCCCGCTCCGAGGCGGGCAGTGGCGATTTCGCCTGGCGATCCTCGTCGACGTTGCCGCCGCCGTCCAGGTTGTGCTGCGCCAGCACATCGGCCTTGAGCGGCTTCGCCTCGGTTCTGGCGTTGACCAGGACCACCTCCAGGGGCGGCCCGGCAGGTTCGAACAGCTTGGGGTTAACCGGTTTATGCGAAACGCCAAAGATTACTGTTACGTGGAGAATCGCCGAGACCATCAAAGCATTGGCGAAATTGGCGATCGCTGTGGCTAGGAACGAGGATGAAACATCCCATGCCTGTTTGACTTTTGAGAGTCCAACAGCAAGCCTAGCAGGTAGGGTTGGCCATATCAGCGACAACTATCGGCCTTTCTATCCTTCAACCACACTACTGATGTAACGACATGTCAGATCGATGTCCAGCAGGTCGATGTTCTCCACCGCGACGCGCACCCGGTCGCCGGGATTCAGCGTCGGGGCGCCGGTGAGCCTGGCGACCAGCGGCAGCGTGTCGAAGCGGATGAGGTTCTCGCGCCAGACCGTGGCGTCCGCCTCCGTCACCGACTCCTGCCGCAGCCAGCGCAGGCACCAGTAGCGTTCCATGCCGCGCTGGAATTCGGCGTAGGCGTCGTAGGCCAGTTCGAAATCGCGCACCGCGGCGAACAGCAGGGTGTCGTTGCCGGCGTGCGGCGGCGGCTCGCCGCGCGCGGCGGCGAGAATCTGGCGCTGGTTGAGCAGGTCCACGTAGCGACGCAGGGGCGAGGTGCTCCAGGCATAGTGCGACACGCCCAGGCCCTCGTGCGGCGCCGGCTTCAGCGTCATGCGCACCTTGCCGGCGGTCTGCGCGCGGTAGACGCCGGCCACGCCCTGATCGGCCAGCATCTCGCCCCAGCGGCTGTTGGCCAGGATCATCAGTTCCGAAACCAGCTTGTCGATGGGATTGCCGCGCACGCGGGTGAGGATCTCCACCCGCTCGTCCTCCACCTTGAAGACGTAGTCGTTGCGCTGCGCCTGGTCTGCCTTGCCGCGCGCGGCCTCGAGCGAGCGCGCGAAGCCGAACAGCCATTCCAGTTCCCGGCGGAACGGATAGTCCGGCCCGCCGGCGCCGATGCTGGCCTCGTTGAACAGCGGCTCGAGGGTTTCATGGCGCAGGTTGGCGGCGATGCGCACCACGTCGGCCTGGGTGCTCAGGCCAAGGATGGCATGGTCCGGGGCAACCTCGACGTACAGCGACAGCGTCGGGCAGTCGCGGTTTTCGGCGAGGGTGTACTGGGCGATCAGGTCCTCCGGCAGCATGGTGATCTTGTCGCCCGGCATGTACACCGTGGACAGACGCGTGGCGGCGACGCGGTCGAGCTCGGAGCCGGGAGCGATGCCCAGGGCCGGCGCGGCGATGTGGATGCCGACACGGGCGCCGCCGTCGGGACGGAAGATGACCGAGAAGGCGTCGTCGATCTCGGTGGTGGCCGCGTCGTCGATGCTGAAGGCGGGCGCGTCGCCCGCCGGCAGCGCGGGCGGCGACGGCGGCGGCGCCAGTTCGGCGAATCCGGCGCCGCGCGGGAAGTGGCTGAGCAGGAAAGCCTGCAGGTGGAACTCGTGGCTGTCGGGAATCGCGCCGCAGCGATCGAGCAGGCGCGCGGCCGACAGCCCGCTGGCCGCGCAGGCATCGGCCAGGGCCTTGTATTCGAGGCTGTTTTTGTCCGGCTTGTGCGCCAGCTCGAACACCTTGCCGCGCAGGGCCTCGGGCAGGCGGCCGGCAACCAGCTCGGCAGTCCACTCGGCACGCAGGGCGGCTTCGCGCGCCTTGCGCTCGACCGCCGCCTTGGCCGCCGCCAGAACGTCCGCCGGCGCCGCGCGGTAGCGGCCCTTGCCCTTGCGATGAAAGAAGATCGGCGCGCCATGCAGGGCCAGCAGGATGGCGGTGGACTCGGGCGCCGTGGGGGTACGGCCGTGGTACTCGCGCGCCAGCTCGTCGAAGGCGAACTCGGCCTCGCCGGCCACTTCCCAGAGGAAGTCCAGGTCGATGGCCTCGCGGCCGGCGCGCGCCTGCTC
Organism: Betaproteobacteria bacterium; assembly: GCA_016873935.1. Taxonomy (GTDB): domain Bacteria; phylum Pseudomonadota; class Gammaproteobacteria; order Burkholderiales; family Thiobacillaceae; genus PFJX01. The sequence goes on from VGVT01000006.1 coordinate 22,505, forward strand.
CATGACTTCCCCCGGCGCCGGCGCGGCGTAGCGCAGCAGCACGTGCGCCGCCTTGACCTTGGCGCGCTTGCCGTGCTGCGACTCCACCTGCAGCGAGGCGTCGTTGTCGGCCAGGATGGTGCCGGCCTTGATGTCGCCGTCTTCCTCGTACAGTAGATACATGGTCAGAACGCCAGGATGGCCGGCAGGCAGTCGGCGAAGCGGGTGAAACCGTGGTCGCCGCCGGGGAATATCTCCTGGCGGGCGCCGGCGTAGTAGGCCTGCGCCTCGCGGTAGTCGAGTACCTCGTCGCCGGTTTCCGCCAGCAGCAGGTAGCGTTCGGGACGGCTGATGGCCGGCACGCGCAGGGCGTCCAGTTCGGCGGCGTGTTGCGCGCTGAAGGTGTACTCCTCGCCGCTGTGCCAGTTGCGCTGGGTCTGCCCGACATAGTCCGCGAGCTTGACGTCGCAGGCCACGCAGGGATTGATGAGCACCGCCTTGAGGCCATGCCGCTCCGCCAGCCAGGTGGCGTAGAAGCCGCCGAGGGAGCTGCCGATCAGCTTGGCCGGACCGCGACTGGCGGCGATCACGTCCTCCAGCAGGCGGATGGCCGCGGCCGGGCGGTGCGGCAGATCGGGACAGGCGTAGGCCTCGGCCAGCCCCCGATCGGCCATCCAGGCGGCCATTTCGCTGGCCTTGCCGGAGCGGGAGGAGCTATTGAAGCCATGGATGTAGAGGAGCATGGGAGGCGAACGCGCGGACGGAGGCGTCCATTTTACCGGGCATCCGCCGGCCGCACCCGCGCCAGCCACGTCGCCATCTGGTCGACCAGGCGGCCGCTGGCCGCGCCCAGCGCCGCCGCCGCGCCGGCCGCGTCGTGGCTGGCGGCGGGCGCCTCGGCGCGGAACAGTTCGCGGGCGAGCAGGCGGCCGTCCTCGCGCCGCACCAGCTCGGCCTCCAGAACGACACGGGCGACGCCGGGGGCATGCGCGGCATCGTGGAAAAACTCGCGCAGGCGGGTATTGAGCTGGTATTCCGCGCGCACCCCGGCGCCCAGCGGCACCACCGCCGCGAACGGGCCGGTGTCGTTGAGGCGCTGGCGCAGCCGCGCGTTCAGGCTGCGCGACGGCGCGTCGCTCCAGCGCGCATATTGGTAATAGGCCAGGGTGCCGGGAACGCGGCTGTAGACCAGGCGCACGCTCTGGAACAACCCTGGCGTCTCGGTGTCGCGCAGCAGCAGCACGCCGGCACGGCTTTCACTTGGTTGCGCGTTGGCCGCAGTCGGGATTTCCAGGACGAAGTGGCTGACGGGTTGCGGGCGGCCGCCCAGGTTGGCGCAGGCCGACAACAGACCGGCCGCGAGCGCGGCGAGCAGGACGCAACGGTAGACGCGCATGCTGAATCTCCCTATCGCTCGCCGGGGCCGAGTTCGCCCTTGTTGGGGCCGAACAGGATGCGGCCGGGGTCGGCGAAATCGCGGCTGGTGGTCTGCAACGACTCGCCGGCGGCGCGCAAGGCCTGGGCGGTGTGCTGGATTTCCTGCAGGCCGAGGTCGGCGCTCAGGCGCAGATCCATGCGCAGGTCGCGCAGGCCCGCATCGAGGCTGCCCAGGGTGGCGCGGGTGGTCTTCAGGGTGGCTTCCGCCTCGCCGGCCAGGCTGTCCAGGCGTTGCCCGGCGCGTTGCACGGCCTGGCCGCCCTCGCGCACGACAGGTCCCAGCTCGTCGCCCAGCACCTCCAGCTTCTGCGCGGCGCGGCGCGAGGCCTCCAGGGTGGCGACCAGTTCCGGCGTCAAGGCGCCGACGTCGCGGCGCAGTTCACCGCTCAAGGCGGCGAATTCGCCGAGACTGGTCGAAATCGCGCGCTGGTTCTCATCCGAGAGCAGACGATTGAAGCGTTCCAACGTTTCTTGCCCGGACTGGCCCAGTCCTTCGACGGTGCGGGCGAAGCGCGCCATGTCCGGCTCGCCCTCGCCGATCACCGGATATTTTTCGCCGGCCGGCACCGCGCGCAGCGGCGTGCCGCCGTCGCCGGGATTGTTCAGGCTGACCGCCGCCAAGCCGGTGACCAGGTTGCGCGCCACCACCGCCTGCACGCCCTCCAGCACCGGCGTGCGGGCGTCCACCTCGAGCAGCACGCGCACGGTCTTGGCCTGGTTGGGCAGGATGACGTAATCGGCCACCTTGCCCACCTTGATGCCCTGCATGCGCACCGGGCTGTTGAGTTGCAGGCCTTCCAGGGACTGGTTCTGGAAATACACCACGTAGCGCCGCACCTCGGGGCCGTCGCCACCACGCAGCCAATACAGCGCGCCGCCCAGCAGCAGCAGCAGGATCAGCAGGCCGGCGCCGACCAGGGCGTATCTCGCTTCGGATTCCATCTAGTGTCTCACCCCATGAGTTTGCGAACATGCCGAGACGCGCATCCGCGCGCCGAGTGCGCGAAGCGAACCGCAGCCATAGCCGTAGCTATGGCGAGGATGAGCGACAAAGCAATCGGCGATGCGGGGCGCGTCGAACATAGCAAAACTTATGGGATGAGACACTAGCCCCTCTCCTTCACATGAGCGGCGAAATAGGATCGTATCCATTCATGCTCGCCGGCCGCCACCTCGGGCACCGGCCCGTCGGCGACGACCTGGCCGCCGTAGAGCACGATGACGCGGTCCACCATGCCCCACAGCGTGTCCAGGTCGTGCGTGGCGATCAGCGCCGTCAGCCCCAGACTGTCGCACAGTACACGCAAAAGATGGTCGAACTCGCGCGCACTGATGGGATCGAGGCCGGAGGTCGGCTCGTCGAGGAACAGCAGTTCCGGTTCCATGACCAGGGCGCGGGCCAGGGCGGCGCGCTTCTTCATGCCGCCGGACAGCGCGCTGGGCCGCTTGTGCGCCGCCTCCATGGGCAGGCCGACCAGACGAATCTTCATGGCCACCAGTTCGTCGCGCAAGCGCGCCGGCAGGTCGGTGTGCTCGCGCAGGGGAATGGCCACGTTCTCTGCCACGCTCAGCGAGGAAAACAGGGCGCCTTCCTGGAACAGCACGCCGAAGCGGCGCCGCACCTGGTTGAGACGGCGCAGCGGCAGCGACCACAGATCCTCGCCGAACAGGTGCACGCGGCCTTCGTCGGGACGCAAGAGGCCGATGCATTCCCGCAGTAGCACGCTTTTGCCGGTGCCGCTGGCACCGATCAGGCCGACCACCTGGCCGCGCGGCACCGCAAAGCTGACTCCCCGGTGCAGCCACTCGCCGCCCAGACGGGTGCGCACGCAGTCGGCGCGCAGGACGGCCTCGTTCATCGCGGGATGTCCGGGTTGAGCACGGCGAAGGCGGCGTTGATGAGGATCACCGCCACCAGGCTCTGCACCACCGTGGCGGTGGTGTAGGCGCCGACGCTGCGCGCGTCGCGGGTCACCGCGAAGCCGTTGCGGCAGGCGATGAAGGCGATGGCGGCGGCGAACACCGGCGCCTTGTAGAGGCCGAACAGCACGGTGGCGACCGGAAGTTCCGCCTGCAGGCGCTGGAAGAAGGTGTGATAGGTGACGTCCAGTTGGCTGGCCGCCACCACGGCGCCGCCGAGGATGCCCATGACGTCGCCGACGAAGGTGAGCAGGGGCAGGACGAGGACGATGGCGAGCAGGCGCGGCAACACCAAAACCTGGATGGGGGACAGCCCCATGGTGGAGATGGCGTCGATTTCCTCGGTCACCTTCATGGCGCCGATCTGGGCGGTGAAGGCCGCCCCGGAGCGGCCGGCGATGAGGATGGCGGTGAGCATCGGCGAGAGCTCGCGCGCCACCGCCAGGCCGATGCCGTCCACCACGAAGATGTTGGCGCCGACCTTCTGCACCTGCACACCGAGAAGATAGGCGAAGACCACGCCGATGAGGAAGGTCATCAGCATGATGATGGGCAACGCCGCCAGGCCCACCGCCTGGAGTTGCGTGACCAGTTCGCGGTGGCGCAACAGGCGCGGGCGCCGGGCAAGGTCCCATAGCGCCTCGGCGATGCGTCCTAGGAAAGCGGCCTGTCCCGACAGTCGGGTACCCAGCGCATGGCCGGACTGTCTGGCGAAGGCCCGCCAGCGGTAACGCCGGCGCGGCGGCCGCGGGCGCGCGTCGAGGCGGTCGGCGACCAGGTGGATGAGGGCCATCTGCGCGGAATTGAAATGCTCCAGGCGCACGTTCGACCAGACCACGCCCTGGGCGCGCAGCCGGTTCACCAGGATCATCACGCCGGCGCTGTCCAGCCGCGTCAGGCCGGCGGCATCGACACGCACCTCCTTATCGTGCGGCACTTCGAGATCGACCAGCAAAGCGTCCACCCGTGGCAGCTGGTCGATGCACCAGGCGCCCCGCAAGCGGAGCTCGCAGCCGGCCTCGGTCGGGATCCGCTCGAGCTCCGGCGCGTCCATGTCCGTCAGCCCGACGCGCCGGCCAGCCGCGCCAGCAGCTTGGCGTGGATGCCGCCGAAGCCGCCGTTGGACATTACAAGCACGTGGTCGCCGGGCTGGCTGGCAGCGACCACTGCCTCCGCCAGGAAATCCAGATCGCCATGCGTGGCGGCCTTGGCGCCCAACGGGGCGAGGGCCAGCGCCGCGTCCCAGTCGAGGCCGCCGGTGTAGCAGAACACGCGGTCGGCCTGGGCCAGGCTGGCGGGCAGGGCGTCCTTCATCACCCCCTGCTTCATGGTGTTGGAGCGCGGCTCCAGCACCGCCAGGATGCGCGCCGGCCGCCCCCCGGCATCCAGCTTGGCGCGCAGGCCGGCCAGGGTGGTGGCGATGGCAGTGGGATGATGCGCGAAATCGTCGTAAACGGTGACCCCGGCCGCGACACCCCGCACCTCCATGCGCCGCTTCACGTTGACGAAACGGCTCAGGGCGTCGACTGCGCCGGCGGCGGGCACACCGGCGTGGCGGGCGGCGGCGATGGCCGCCAGGGCGTTGAGGCGGTTGTGCTCGCCCTGCAGGTTCCAGGTGACGCGGCCGATGCGGCGGTCATCAAGGCTGACGTCGAAGGACTCGGCGTCCACGGCAACGGCCTTCCAGCCAAACCCGGGCCCGCCGAAGTATTCCACCGGCGTCCAGCAGCCGCGCCCCAATACGCGCAGGACGTTGTGGTCGCCACCGTTGGCGACGAGCAGGCCGTTGCCAGGCACGGTACGCACCAGATGGTGGAATTGCGTCTCGATGGCCGCCAGATCGGGGAAGATGTCGGCGTGATCGTATTCCAGGTTGTTGAGTACCGCCGTCCGTGGCCGGTAGTGCACGAACTTGGAACGCTTGTCGAAGAAGGCGGTGTCGTACTCGTCCGCCTCGATGACGAAGAAGGGACTGTCGGTAAGCCGCGCGGAGACGCCGAAGTTCATGGGCACGCCGCCGATCAGGAAGCCCGGGTCGAGGCCACCGTCCTCCAGGATCCAGGCCAGCATGGAAGTCGTGCTGGTCTTGCCGTGGGTGCCGGCCACCGCCAGCACCCACTTGTCGCGCAGCATGTTCTCCGCCAGCCACTGCGGGCCCGAGGTGTAGGGCAGGCCGCGGTTGAGGATTTCCTCCATCAGGGGCTGCCTGCCGCGCGCCACCACGTTGCCGACCACGAAGAGATCGGGCGCGAGGTCGACTTGCTCGGCGCCGAAGCCCTCGATCAGTCGGATGCCCTGGCTTTCCAGCTGTGTGCTCATGGGCGGATAGACATTGGCGTCGCAGCCGGTGACGGTGTGGCCGGCTTGTCGCGCGATCAGCGCGAGCCCCCCCATGAAGGTGCCGCAGATTCCCAGGATATGGATGTGCATGGCGTCGAATGTGATGTAGCCGCGCGATTATCCGATGGGTTAAAGAATGTCGCCACTTCGCCGATAATGGCTTCCAGAATACCCTCACATCCCCGCTTACACATGGCGCAGACCCCCAACGTCATCGGCATGACCGTGATGCAACGGCTCAAGGAGACCGGGGAGCCCGCTACGCCGGAAAATTACGAGCGCTATTACTACGAACTATCCGGCCTGCCTCGCCCGCAGAAGATCGCCGCCGCCGATCCGGCCCCGCCTGCCGCGGCGGCCGCCGAGGAGCACGCGCTGCCTGGCAAGGAATTCGTCGCCGAGATGATGAGCATGCTGCGTCAGATGCTGCAGGAGGTGACCGACAAGACGGCGACGCTGGCCAAGGACATCGGCGAGAAGAACAAGGACTTGTCGGGCAATGTCACCAGTCTCAAGGCCAGTCGCGACAAGAACGAGATCCTGCGTTTGTTGTCCACCGTTGTCATGCAGGCGGGGGGCATTCAGAACACCGTCGAAGCGAGCCACAAGGACCTGGTGGAAACTCGTCGCGCCCTTTCCTCCATGCAGGAGGAACTGGCCGAGACGCGCCAGTTGCTCAACGAGGACGCCCTTACCGGGGCACTCAACCGCCGTGGTCTGGATCAGACCCTGATGCGCGAGATCGCCCGCGCACAGCGGCTGGACACCAAGCTCAGCCTGTCCATGGTGGACCTCGATTTCTTCAAGAAGGTGAACGACCAGCACGGCCACGAGGCTGGCGATCAAATGCTGGTGCACTTCGCCAGCCTGATCAAATCCGTGCTGCGCAAGTCCGACGCCATGGTGCGCTACGGCGGCGAGGAATTCGCCCTCATTCTGCCGGATACCGACGCACGCGGTGCCCATTTCGTTCTCGCCCGCCTGCAGCAGCTGATGAGCAAGAGCCCCCTGGTTTTTGAGGGCAAGCAGATCAACACCACCTTCAGCGCCGGCATCGCCACCCTGCGTGGCGACGAGAATGGCCACGCCCTGCTGCGCCGGGCGGACGAGGTTTTGTACGCCGCCAAGAACGGTGGCCGCAACGCCATCAAGATCGCCGCCTGACCCCCTGTCCCTCCGAGCAAGCACCGCCACAGCGGGGCATCCGAAATCATGACCGATGCGCGTGCCCTCGCCGCCAGGCTGATCAACCACGTTCTCCTGGAACACCGCAGCCTGTCCCAGGCGCTCGCCGAGAGCCGCGCCGAGGACGGTGACGCGCCGGCCCGCGCTTCCGCCGCCAACCTGGCCTACGGCGTCTTGCGCCGCGCCGGTAGCCTGCGTTACTACCTCTCGCGCCTGACCGACCGCCCCTTGCGCCCGCCCGAACTGCTTGGCACCCTGCTGACCGGACTGCACGAACTGGAGCTGGGCGAAACCCCGGCCTACGCCGTGGTGCACGCCACCGTCGAACTGGCCGCGCGCCGCCAACCCGCCGCGCGCGGCTTCGCCAACGCGGTGCTGCGCAACTTCCAGCGCCGCCGCGAGGAACTGGCCGCCGAGGCCGAGCGGGTGCCCGAGGCGCGCTGGAACTTTCCCGCCTGGTGGCTGCGCCGCCTGCGCCAGGAATATCCGGAGGCCTGGGAAAGCATCGTGCGCGCACAGAACACGCCGCCGTGCATGTCCCTGCGCGTCAACCGCCGCCGCGCCAGCCCGGAGGAACGTCTGGCCGCGCTGGACGCGGCCGGCATTGCGGCGCGGCGCACCGGCCCTTGGGCGCTGACCCTGGAGCGCCCGTTGCCGGTGGCCGAACTGCCCGGCTTCGCCGCCGGCCTACTGTCGGTGCAGGATGTCGGCGCACAATGGGCGGCGCCGCTGCTCGACGCGCGCGACGGCTTGCGCGTCCTCGACGCCTGCGCCGCACCGGGCGGCAAGACCGGTCACCTGCTGGAACTGGCCGACCTTGATCTGCTGGCGCTGGACAACGACGCAACCCGATTGCGACGGGTGCGCGAAAACCTCGACCGCCTCGGTCTCGCCGCCAGCCTGCAGGTCGCCGACGCGGGCGAGCCCGCCGCCTGGTGGGACGGACGCCCCTTCGACCGCATCCTGCTCGACGCGCCCTGCACCGCCTCGGGCGTTGCGCGCCGCCATCCGGACGGTAAATGGCTGAAACGTGCCGAGGATATGCAACAACTTGCGCAGGAACAGGCGCGCCTGCTGGAGGCCTTGTGGCCGCTCCTGAAGCCGGGTGGCACAATGCTGTACGCTACCTGCAGCCTGTTCCGCGCCGAAAACCAGGAGCCGATGACGGCATTCGCCGCGCGCCACGCCGATGCGCGCCTCGATCTCCCCGAGTTGCCCGGCGCGCGCGCGGGTCAGTTGCTGCCCGGCCCGGATACCGATGGATTCTTTTATGCCCGCCTGCACAAGACGTGATTTCCTCCTGCGCGCCGCGGCCGGCCTGATGGCCCTGGCGGTGGCACCCATGGCGCGGGCGGAAAGCATCCAGCTTGCGAAGGCGGACATCGTCCTGAAGGGCGAGCAGTTCATCCTCTCCGGCCAGTTCGACATCCAGCTTTCCGGAACCCTGGAAAAAGCCCTCATGCGCGGCGTCCAGCTCAGCTTCGTGCAGGCCTTCGAGGCGCAGCGGGAGCGCGATTACTGGCTGGCGGAAGACCTCATCGAGCTGCAACGGCCGGTGCGTGTCTCTTACAACGCCCTGCTGCGGCAGTTCTACGTGACCATACAGGGCAGCTTTTCCGCCCACGACAGCCTGGAAGACGCCTTGCGTGCCGTGGGCGATTTGCGCGACTGGGTGGTGCTGAACGTCAACCAGACCAGGAAGAAATCCAATCACCGCGCATACATTCGCATGTACCTGGACATCGCGCAGCTGCCCAAGCCCCTGCAGGTCAACGCCTTGGCCTCCTCCGCCCGCTGGCAGCTGGATTCTGGCTGGCAGGAACGCAGCTTCAAGTACTGACGCCGGCGCGCGATGATCTATCTGGTGGCTGCAAGCCTGCTGTTGGGCATCGCCCTCATCGGGCTGCTGGTGGCCGCGGCCGACAACACCGCCTTCTTCGCCGGGCATCTGCCCACCCTGCTGGTGGCCACGGCGGCGGCCATCGTCGGCCTCGTCACCCTGATCGCCTACCAGGCCTTCGTGTTGGTGCGGCGCATCCGCGCCGGCGTCTTCGGTGCCAAACTCACCGCCCGTTTCTTCCTGGTCATCAGCCTGATGGCGCTGCTACCGGGCAGCGTGGTGTACGCGGTATCGGTGCAGTTCCTGGTGCGCTCCATCGAATCCTGGTTCGACGTGCGCATGGAGACCGCACTGGAAGGCGGTCTCACCTTGGGACGTACGGCGCTGGAACACGTGCAGCGGGAAATGGTGACGAAGAGCGAGTATATGGCCCGCCAACTCGGTGACATCCCCCTGGTCTTGCAGGTCGCGCGCCTGGACGACTTGCGCGAGGCCTCCGGCTTGTTGGAAGTCGGCCTGCTCGACGAGCGGGGTCGCCTGCTGGGCTTCTCCTCGGGCAGGAGCGACGCCCTGCTGCCGCCGCCGGTGGAGCAGGGCGCGCTCTGGCAGGCGCGCCTGCTGCAGCCCTGGTCGCGCCTCACCGCCAATGCCAAAGGCGGTATCGACGTGCAAGTGGTGGCGCCCGTCCCCCTGCTGGCCTTGCGCGAGCGCCTGCGCATCCTGCAGGTGACGCAGCCGGTGCCCGGCCCGCTGGCGCGCGACGCCCAGCAGGTGGAGGAGGCGCACCAGGGCTATCAGGAACTGCTGCTCTCCCGCCTGGGCCTGAAGCGGCTGTATGGCATCTCCCTGACCATGGCCCTGACCCTGGCGCTTTTTTCCGCTTTGAGCCTCGCCTTCCTGCTCTCCGAGCGCCTGGCCGCGCCGCTGCGCGCGCTCGCGCGCGGCACCCGCGCGGTGGCACGTGGCGACTTCACCCTGGTGCCAGACACCGCCCGTCGCGACGAACTGGGCATGCTCACGCAATCCTTCAACCGCATGACCCGGCAACTGGCCGAGGCCCGCGCCACGGCGGAGGAAAGCCACGACAAGCTGCTGGAGGCGAACGCCTACCTCGAAGGCGTGTTGTCGAGCGTCACCGCCGGCGTGGTCACCCTGGAGCCCAACCTCGACGTGCGCCTGGCCAACCCCGCCGCCGCCGCCATCCTGGGAGTGGAACGCGCCGATCTGGAGAGCCGCCCCCTGACCGCCTGGGGATTGGCCGAGGCCGGCGCGGATGCCGCGCCGGAGCCGGAGGGCCTGGGCTATTTTGCCGCGGAAATGGCGCGCCATTTCCGTGCTTCGCCGACCCAGGCCTGGCGCGAGCAGGTCGATCTGGTCACGCCACGGGGCAAACGCAGCCTGCTGGTGCGCGGCACGCCGCTGTCTCCGGACGATCACCCGGATTACGTGCTGGTGCTGGACGACATCACCCAGCTCATCCGCGCCCAGCGCGACGCCGCCTGGGGCGAGGCGGCGCGGCGCATGGCGCACGAGATCAAGAATCCCCTCACCCCCATCCAGCTTTCCGCCGAGCGGCTCGAAGCCAAGCTGGCCGACCGCCTCGAAGGCGCCGCGCGCGACACCCTGACGCGCGCCACCGCCACCATCGTTGGCCAGGTCGCCGCCCTCAAGGGTCTGGTCGACGCCTTTGCGCAATACGCACGCCTGCCGTCACCGCGCATCGAGCGGGTTGATCTCAACACGCTGACGCGTGAGGTGCTGCACCTCTACGAGGGCGATCTGCCCATCGAAACGCATCTCGCCGAGCGGCTGCCGCCGGTAGCCGGCGATGCCTCCCTGCTGCGCCAGGTCCTGGTCAACCTGCTGAAGAATGCCCAGGAAGCCCTGCATGAGCAGCCGGCCCCCCACATCCGCGTGCAAACCCTTCTTGAAGGCGAGCGCATCGCTCTCACGGTGGAGGACAATGGCCCCGGTTTTCCCGATGAACTCCGCGAACGCATGTTCGAGCCCTATGCCACCACCAAACCGCGGGGTACCGGTCTGGGCTTGCCGGTGGTAAAAAAGATCGTCGAGGAACACCACGGCGAGATCGAGGTGAGTAATCTGGAGGGCGGCGGCGCGCGTATCTGTGTGCGACTGCCCATCCTGGAGGACGAGAAAGGATAGTCATGCCTGAAATTCTGGTGGTGGACGACGAGCCCGGCATCCGCGAACTGATGCGGGAAATCCTGGAGGAGGAGGGCTACGAGGTGCGCGCGGCCGAAAACGGCACCGCCGCCCGCGCCGCCCTCGACGCCAAGGTGCCGGACCTGGTGCTGCTGGACATCTGGATGCCCGACGTGGACGGCGTCACCCTGCTCAAGGAGTGGAAGACGCAGGGCCGGCTGATCATGCCGGTGGTGATGATGTCGGGCCACGGTACCGTGCACACGGCGGTGGAGGCCACCCGCCTGGGCGCCTTCGACTACCTGGAAAAGCCGGTGGCCTACAAGCAGTTGCTGGAGACCGTGCGCAAGGCCATGGATACCCGGCGCGTGACGCCCACCACCTCCGGCAGCCTGGAGTCGCTGGGCCGCGGCGAGGCCATCAAGCGCCTCACCCAGCGCCTGCACCTCGCCGCCAGCGCCGGCCTGCCGGTGCTGCTGCTGAGCGAGCCGGGCATCGGCGAGGACCGCGTGGCGCAGTTCCTGACACCGCCCGATGGCCCCTTCGTCCAGGTCGACGATGCCACCCTCCTCGCCGACCGTCCCGCCGACCTGTTGCTGCGCGCCAAGGGCGGCCTGGTCTTCGTCCCGGACATGGCGGCCCTCTCCTCCATGCAGCAAAAGGGTCTGGCCCTGCTCGTTGCCCGCCGCGCCGAGTTCGCCACGCGCGTGGTGGCGGCCTGCCAGTGTCCGCCCGCGCAGATGATGGCCGAGGGCAAGCTGCTGCGCGAATTGCATGACCAGTTCGCGCATGCGGTGGTGGAACTGCCTCCCCTGCGCGCGCGTCGCGAGGATATTCCCGAACTCGCCGCGCGCATGCTGGAGGATGCCTGCGCGCGCCTGCTGATTCCACCGCGCGTGTTCAGCGAGGCCGCCCTGGCCCTGCTCGCCACCTACGACTGGCCCGGCAACCTGGCGGAACTGGACGCCCTGGCGGGGCGCCTGGCCTTGGAGGAGACACGGGAACCTGTCGAACCCGCGAACATCGAGGCCATTCTCGGCAAGCCGGCCAAGGCCACCGGCCCGGCCGGCATCGAGCTGATGCTGCACCTGCCCCTGAAGGACGCCCGCGACGCATTCGAGAAGGCCTATCTGGAAGCCTTGCTGGAGGAATGCCACTGGGGCATGAGCCGCGCCGCCGAACGCGCCGGCCTGGACCGCACCAACCTCTACCGCAAGGTCAAGCAACTGGGCATCGAGGCGCCGGGGAAGGACAAATGACGAGGGTAAAGGGGGAAGGGTCCGCGCTTACCGCGCTCAAGGGGGAAGGGACCAAGCCCCGCCATGCCACCCTTCCCCCTTCACCCTTTACCCTTCACGACAGAACATGAAAATCATCATCCTCGGCGCCGGTCAGGTCGGCTCCAACCTGGCCGAGCATCTGGTGCGCGAAGGCAACGACCTGACGGTGGTGGACCTGGACGCGGAGAAGCTGGCCAACCTGCAGGAGCGTTTCGACCTGCGCACCATCTGCGGCCAGGCCTCGCATCCCAGCGTCCTGCGCCAGGCCGGCGCCGACGATGCCGACATGCTGGTGGCCGTCACCCTCAACGACGAGACCAACATGGTCGCCTGCAAGCTGGCCGGCACCCTGTTCAACATCCCCACCAAGATCGCCCGCATCCGCGCCCTGGACTACACAAAGCACGCACAGCTGTTCGATGCCGAGCACTTCGGCGTCGACCACGTCATCGCGCCGGAACAGGAGATCACCGACTACCTGCGCAAGCTCATCGACTACCCGGAGGCCCTGCAGGTGGTCGACTTCGGCGGTGGCCGCGCCCGCCTGGTGGCGATGAAGGCGCGCGCCGGCGGCCCCCTGGTGGGACATGAACTGCGCGACCTGCAGAAGCACCTGCCCGGCCTCGACGCGCGCGTCGCCGCCATCTTCCGGCGCGACCGCACCATCGTCCCGGAGGGCCGCACCGTCATCCAGGACGGCGACGAGATCTTCTTCATCGCCGCCACCGAGAACATCCGCGCGGTGATGAAGGAAATGCGCCGCGGCGACAAGAGCGTGCGGCGGGTGATGATCGCCGGCGGCGGCAACATCGGCCAGCGCCTGGCCAGCAGCCTGGAGGCGGACTATGAGGTGAAGCTGATCGACCGCAACAAGAAGAGCACCGAGCGGCTCGCCAGCAGCCTGAAGAAAACCCTGGTGCTGACCGGCGACGCCACCGACGAGGAGCTGCTGCTGCAGGAGAACGTCGAGGACATGGACGTGTTCTGCGCGCTGACCAACGACGACGAGGACAACATCATGTCCTCGCTGCTGGCCAAGCGGCTGGGTGCCCGCAAGGTGATCTCGCTGATCAACCGCTCCACCTACGTCGATCTGCTGCAGGGCGGCGAGATCGACATCGCCCTGTCGCCCGCTCAGGCCACCATCGGCCCGCTGCTCACCCACATCCGCCGCGGCGACATGGCGGTGGTGCACTCCCTGCGCCGGGGTGCGGCGGAGGCGCTGGAAGCGGTGGTGCACGGTGACGAGAAGGCCTCCAAGCTGGTCGGCCGGCGCATCGAGCAGGTGGAGATGCCGGAAGGCGTGAGCATCGGCGCGGTCCTGCGCGGCAGCCAGGTCATCATCGCCCACCACGACACCGTCATCGAGGCCGACGACCACCTGATCCTGTTCGTGCCCAACAAACGCATGATTCCCAAGGTGGAAAAGCTGTTCCAGGTCGGTTTCGGCTTCTTCTGACCACACATGTTGCGCCGCCTGCTGCCCATCCTGCACGTGCAGGGCATGATCATCCTGGTGTTCGGCCTGTCCATGCTGGCGCCCCTGTTGCTCGCCGAGATCACCAAGGACGGCGCCGAGCGCGCCTACGACCTGGCGGCCCTGGTCACGGTTTCCGTCGGTCTCCTGCTCTGGCTGCTGGGGCATCATTGGCGACGGGATCTGAAGACGCGCGACGGCATCCTGCTGGTGGTGCTGACCTGGAGCGTGCTGCCTGCCTTCGCCGCCCTGCCCCTGCTCTTCTACATGCCCGACCTGTCGGTGGCCGACGCCTATTTCGAGGCGATGTCCGGCCTCACCGCCACCGGCGCAACGGTCTTGTCGGGCCTCGATCAACTGCCCAACTCGATCAACCTGTGGCGCGCCCAGTTGCACTGGATCGGCGGCCTCGGCGTCATCGTTCTGGTGGCGGCGGTGCTGCCCCTGCTGGGGGTGGGCGGCCGCCAGATGCTCAAGGCCGAGATGCCCACGCCCATGAAGGACAACAAGCTGACGCCGCGCATGGCGGAAACCGCCAAGGGCCTGTGGGTGGTGTACATCCTGCTCACCCTGGCCTGCATCGGCGTGCTGTGGGCTCTGGGCATGTCCTTCTTCGACGCCGTGGTGCACGCCTTCTCGATTCTGGGCCTGGGTGGCTTCTCCTCGCACGACGCCAGCCTGGGCTACTTCGACTCGGTGGCCATCGAGGCCGCGGTCGGCATCTTCGCCCTCATCGCCGGCATCAACTTCGCCACCCACTTCGCCGCGTTGCGCGGCCGCACCCTGCTGTCCTACCGCCATGACCCGGAGATCCGCTGGTTCCTCGGCTTCGTGTTGATCAGCGGCGTGGTCCTGGCCCTGCTGCTGTGGCAGCGCGACGTCTTCCTGGAATTCCCCGAGGCGCTGCGCTACGCCCTGTTCAACACCGTTTCGGTGGCCACCACCCTGGGCTTCTCCACCACGGATTACGGGCAGTGGCCCTTCTTCGCCGGGTTGTGGATGATGTTCCTGTGCAGCTTCTCCACCAGCGCCGGCTCCACCGGCGGCGGCATCAAGATGATGCGCGCCATGCTGCTGTACAAGCAGGTCTACCGGGAGTTGAAGAAGCTGATCCACCCGGATGCCCAGATCCCCCTGCGCCTGGGCGAGCAGATCGTGCCCAACAAGATCGTCTACGCGGTGCTGGCCTTCCTGTTCATCTACGTGGCCTCGATCGTCAGCCTGAGCTTCGTGCTGTCCTTCACCGGCATGGACGTGCTCACCTCCTTCTCGGCGGTGGTGGCCTGCATCAACAACACCGGCCCCGGCCTGGGCAACGTCGGCCCGGCATCCACTTACGCCGTGCTCTCCGATTTCCAGACCTGGGTGTGCAGCTTCGCCATGCTGCTCGGGCGCCTGGAACTGTTCACCCTGCTGGTGGTGCTCACCCCCGCATTCTGGCGGCGATGAGCCGCGGCTCCGCGGGGCGCAGTTCCTCCAGCGGCAGCGGCCGGGCGATGCCGTAGCCCTGGGCGTAATTGACGCCGATGTAGCGGAGCTCGCGCAGGATGGCGTCGTTTTCCACGAACTCGGCGATGGTCTGCTTGCCCATGACCTGGCCGATGCGGTGGATGGCCTCGACGAAGGCGCGGTCGATGGGGTCGCTGACGATGTCGCGCACGAAGGCGCCGTCGATCTTCAGGTAATCCACCGGCAGGTTCTTCAGGTACGAGAAGGAGGACATGCCGGCGCCGAAATCATCGAGGGCGAAGCGGAAGCCCTTCTCCTTCATCTCGCGCATGAAGGCCAGCGCCCGCCCCAGGTTGGAGATGGCGGCGGTTTCGGTGATCTCGAAGCAGACCCGCGCCGGATCCACGCCCTGGGCGCGCACTTCCCGCAGCACGAAGGCGGCGAAGCCGTCGTCCTGCAGGGACAGGCCGGACAGGTTGATGGACAGGTCGAGGTGCGGCAGTTCGCCCAGCCAGCGGAAGCTCTCGCGCACCACCCAGCGGTCCACCTCGCCCATCAGGCCGAAGCGTTCCGCGGCGGGGATGAAGACCGCGGGCGACAGCAGTTCTCCGCGCTCGTCCTGCAGACGCAGCAGCACCTCGTAATGGGCGCGGCCGTCGCCGTGCAGGGGGCGGATTTCCTGGCCGTGCAGGCGGAAGCGGTTGGCCGCGAGGGCGGCGCGGATGCCGCTGGCGGCATGCAGTTCCTCGCGCCGGCGGTTGAGGTCCTCGTCGTCCGGCAAATGCACGTGGATGCGGTTGCGGCCTTTCTCCTTGGCCGCGTAACAGGCCATGTCGGCGGCCGTCATCACGTCCACCAGGGTCTGGCCGGCGCCGTGGATCGGGGCCAGGCCGATGGAGACGCCGATCTCGAACTCGCGGCCTTCCCAGACGAAGCGGAAATCGCGCACCAGGGCGCGCAGCTTCTCGGCGATCTCACGCGCCTTGTCGAGGGGGCAGGCGCGCAATAGCAGGCCGAACTCGTCGCCGCCCAGGCGCGCCAGGGTATCGTCGCCGCGCACGTGGCCCTGCATCAGCTGCGACAGGCGCTTGAGCAGCTCGTCGCCGGCCAGGTGGCCGCAGGTGTCGTTGACGATCTTGAACTGGTCCAGGTCGAGGTAGAGCATGGCATGCCGGGTGTCCGTCGGATCGGTCTCCGCCTGGCCCAGCAGTTCGCCCAGGCGGCGCTCGAACTCGCGCCGGTTGAACAGGCCGGTGAGGCCGTCATGCGCCAGTTGCCAGGCCATTTCCCGCGTCATCACGCGCTTGTCGGTGACGTCGTGGAAGACCAGCACGACGCCGGCCAGGTTGCCGTCGCGGTCGCGGATCGGCGCCGCCGAATCCTCGATGGCGAGTTGTTCGCCCTCGCGGTTCACCAGCAGGGTGTGCGAGCTTATTTCCACCACCCGGTCTTCCGCGCGGCAGAGATCGACCGGATTGGCTACCGGCTCGCCGGTGTCCTCTCGCACCAGGGACAGGATTTCGCCCACCGGGCGGCCCAGGGCCTCGGCGTTGCTCCAGCCGGTGAGGCGCTCCGCCACCGAATTGAGGAAGCTGACGCGGCCTTCGCGGTCGCTGGTGAGCACGCCGTCGCCGATCGAGGCGAGGGTGACCTGGGCCAGCTCCTTTTCCTCGAACAGTGCGCGTTCGAGGGTGATGCGCTCGCTGACGTCGGTATGCGTGCCCACCATGCGCACGGGGGCGCCCATGCCGTCGCGGTGACAGGCCCCGCGATCGAGGATCCACACCCAGTGGCCGTCCTTGTGGCGCATGCGATGGATGTTCTGATAGGCGGGGGTGTGGCCGTCCAGGTGAGCCTGCACATCGGCCAGCGTCGCCTCCAGGTCATCCGGGTGTACCCGCTGTTTCCATTCGTCGACGCTGTCGCCGATCTCGTCCTCGGCGTAGCCCAGCAGGCTCTTCCAGCGCGGCGAGAAGAAGACCCTGCCGCTGGCGATGTCCCAGTCCCAGATGCCGTCGTTGGCGCCGCGCAGGGCCAGCTGCAGGCGTTCCTCGCTGGTCGCCAGGCGCTCCTGGGCATTCTTCAATTCGGCCTCGCGCTCGACCAGGGTGTCGAGCATGGCATTGAAGCCCAGCGCCACCACGGCGGCCTCGTCGTCGCCGGCGACGCGGGCGCGGGCGGCATGGTCGCCGGCGCGCACCGCCTCGGCGGCGTCGCGGATGAGATGCAGCTTGCGCGTCAGCCGGCGACCCATCCACAGTGCCAGCACGGCGCCGATGAGGATGGCCGCGCCGGTATAGAGGAGGCCGTCCCGCGTCACCGCGTCCAGCCTGGAACGGGTGGCGCCGGCCGACAGGCCGACGCGCGCCCAGCCCAGGCGCTTGCCGTTCATCAGTACCGGTGTCGCGCTGTCCACCAGCTCGGTGCCGCGCGCCAGCGTCAGGGCGCGCTCGGCGCCGAGCATGCGCTGGCTGGCGGCGTCGGCGAGATAGAGGCCGCGCCGGCCCGGCTCGTTGTGGGCGAGGACACGACCGGCGGCGTCCGTCAGCATGACGAAGACGATGCCCGGATAGTTGGCGTGCGCATCGACCAGCTCCTGCAGGCCGGCGCTGTCGCGCGCCAGCATGCCGGCCGCGGCGGACACCGCCAGGGTGTCGGCCAGGCTCTGGCTCTGCTCGGCCTGGCGGACCAGCAGGAATTCCTGCTGGCGCAGCGAGAGATCCCAGACGAACAGGCTCATCATCACCGCGTGCACCACCGCCACGCCGAACACCAGTTGCCGGCGCAGGCTGCCGAACAGCAGGTGGCGCAGGCTCATCGGGCCCTCCCGCACGGGGTCCGGAGGATGGTCCGGGGCCGGACGCTCATGGCCTCGGCCCCACGCGCGCCTCGTACTCGGCGATGAAGCGGCGCACCACCGCGTAGTCGGCATCGGCGGCGGCACGAATGCGCGAGGTTTCCATGGCCGCCAGCACGCGCTGGCCATCCGGGTATTCGTGCAGCCGCGTGAGGAGGTCGCGCACCCCCGCCACCAGTTCCTCCGGCAGGTCCTGGCGCGCCACCACGGCGTTGTTGATAAGAGGCGGGGTTTCCCAGATCGCCAGCAACTGCGAGGCCTCCTCCGGATGCGCCTTCTGGAAGGCGCGCCAGGGCGGCGGCCAGGTCGCGCCGGCGGCGGATTCGCCCAGGTAGGCGTTGAGGATGGCGGACTCCTGCGAACCCACGTAGCGGTTCTCGATGTCCCGGTTGACGTCCAGGCCCTGCCTGGCCAGCCACAACCGGGGCATCATGCCGGCGGCCAGCGCCGAAGGGGCCGGATAGGCCACCGCCTTGCCCTTGAGATCGGCAGGCACGCGGATGCCGCTGTCCTTGCGGACGATGAAGATGCCGCGAAAGTCCTCGCTGTCGCCGGCCTGGGCGATGATGCGGTAGCCCCAGTCGAGCGCCAGCGAGGCCTGATAGGGGTTGGGCATGGCGAAATCGAGCTGGCGGTCGCGCAGCTTGGCCTCGAAATGCGGAAAGCTGCTGGCGCCTTCCAATTGGAACTGGCTGCCGGCGATGCGCCGGCTCAGGTAGGCCATGAGGGGCGAGAAGGCCTGGTCGAGCTTTTGCGGGTGGTGCCCCAGATGCACGCCGAAGCGCAACACCCGAGCGCTGTCGGAGGCCGGCCGCACCGCGTATTCCGGCATGCTGGCGGGGGCCTCGCGCCCGCAGCCCGACAGCAGCGCCGGCGCCCAGGCCAGTGCGCCTAGTCCGGAAAGCCGTGTGAGGAAATGTCTGCGTGCGGGATGCATACCGGTCCGTTGGGAGGTCTCCACCCCCTTTTTATCGGACCTGAAGGGGCAATCTTGAGCGGGCGGAAGGTTCAGACGGCTTGCAGCCGCGCGTAATCGAGGATGAACACCTTCCGACCCAGCTTGGCAAACTCCACGCTGATCTCGGTGTCGGGCCCCTGGCCCTGGTAGCTAACGACCACGCCCTCGCCGTATTTGGGGTGGCTGACGCGGCTGCCCACCTTGAAGGGCAGATCCGCCTGGCGCCGGGGCGCGGGGGGCGGCGCGTAGTGGGCGCCGGCTTCGCGGAACACGGGGGGCGGGCTTGCCAGGCGCACGGACAGGGAGCGCACCAGGCTTTCCGGCACTTCCTCGAGAAAGCGGGAGGGCAGGCCGTAGCGCATCTGGCCATGCAGCATGCGCATGCGCGCGTGGCTGAGGTAAAGCCGCCGACGCGCGCGGGTGATGGCCACGTACATCAGGCGGCGCTCCTCCTCCAGGCCGTCCTGCTCGGTCATGGAGTTCTCGTGCGGGAACAGCCCCTCTTCCAGGCCGGTGATGAACACCGTGTGGAACTCCAGGCCCTTGGCCGCGTGCACGCTCATCAACTGCACCGCGTCCTGGCCCTGGGCCGCCTCGTGCTCGCCGGCCTCCAGAGCGGCGTGGGCAAGGAAGGCTTCGAGGGACTGGTCGTCGCTGTCGGTGGCGAAGGCGGCGGCGGCGTTGGCCAGTTCGTTCAGGTTCTCCACCCGGTCCTCGCCGTCCTTCTCGTTCTTGTAGTACTCCAGCAGGCCGGAGCGGGCCACCACGTGGTCCACCTGTTCCACCAGGGGCAGGCCGGCCAGGTCGTTCTTCAGGCCGTCCACCAACTGGACAAACGCGGCGAACTTCTTCCCGGCCCGGCAGGCCGCCGCCCACAGGCTGGTGCCCGCCGCCCGGGCCTCGGCGTCGACGCCTTCCAGGGAGCGGGCGCCGATGCCGCGGGCCGGGAAATTCACCACCCGCAGGAAGGCGTTGTCGTCCTCCGGGTTGGCGGCCAGGCGCAGGTAGGCGAGGGCGTGCTTGATCTCGGCGCGCTCGAAGAAGCGCAGGCCGCCGTAGACCCGGTAGGGGATGCCGACCGAGAACAGGGCGTGTTCCAGGCTGCGCGACTGGGCGTTGGAGCGGTACAGCACCGCCATGTCGAGGAAGGACTCGCCTTCCCGCTTCAGGGTCTGCATCTCCTCGACGACGAAGCGGGCTTCCTCGCCGTCGTCGTTGGCCTCGTAGTGGCGGATCGATTCGCCCTGGCCGGCGTCGGTCCACAGGTCCTTGCCGAGGCGTCCCTGGTTGTGGGCGATGACGGCGTTGGCGGCGTCCAGGATGGTGGAGATGGAGCGGTAGTTGCGGGTCAGCTTGATGGGCTCGGCCAGGCCCATCTCCTCCAGGAACAGGGCCATGTTGGCGACGTTGGCGCCGCGGAAGGCGTAGATCGACTGGTCGTCGTCGCCCACGGCGAAGAGTGCCGTGTCCGGCCCGGCCAGCAAACGCAGCCAGAGGTATTGCAGGCGGCTGGTGTCCTGGAACTCGTCCACCAGGATGTGGCGGAAGCGCTGCTGGTAATGCTCGCGCAGCAGGGCGTTGCGGCTGAGCAGCACGTAGGCGCGCAGCAGCAGTTCGGCGAAGTCCACCGCCCCCTCGCGCTGGCACTGGGCGTCGTACTCGGCGAAGTACTCGCACAGGCGGCGGGTGTAGGGGTCCCAGGCCTCGACCTTGTCGGCGCGCAGGCCCGCCTCCTTGTTCTGGTTGATGAAGCTTTGCAGCTTGCGCGGGTCGTACTTCTCGGTGTCCACGTTGAGGGCGCGCAGGCAGCGCTTCACCGCCGAGAGCTGGTCGGAGGCATCCAGGATGGTGAACAGTTGCGGCAGGCCGGCCTCGCGGTGGTGGGCACGCAGCAGCCGGTTGCAAAGGCCGTGGAAGGTACCCACCCACATGCCGCGGGTGTTGATCGGCAACATGGCGGTCAGGCGCGTCAGCATCTCCTTCGCCGCCTTGTTGGTGAAGGTCACCGCCATCAGCCCCATGGGCGAGACCTGGCCGGTCTGGATCAGCCAGGCGATGCGGGTGGTGAGCACCCGCGTCTTGCCCGAGCCGGCCCCGGCCAGGACCAGGGTGGAGCCCTGCGCCGTGACGGCGGCGCGCTGTTCGGGATTGAGGGCGTCGAGGAGGTCGGAAGCGGCGGCGGCGAACATGGGGCCGGATTATCCTCGATTCCTGTGCCGCCTCCCCCGAACGGGCAGGCGAGGCACGCCGGCCGGCCGGCGTAAAATGCCGGCCACTTCAGCAATCGGGGCAACGCAATGAAAGGTCAGATCACCATCCTCTACTTCGGCCACCTGGCGGAAATGCTCGGGCGGGAAAGCGAGATCCTGTTCCTGCCCCTCACCATCAAGGACATCCAGGGCCTCATGGCCCATCTGGCGCGGCGCGGCGAGAATTGGACGGTGGTATTCGAGAAACCGCGCGATAGTATGAAGATCACCGTCAACAAGCAGTTTTCCGAGGCATCCACCCCTGTCCAGGGCGGCGACGAGATTGCCTTTGTCGCCTTCAGCATGGCCTGAGCCGTTTGTCCGCCCGACGTTTCGCCCCGGCGCTAGCCCCCCTCCTGTCCGCCCTGCTGGGCGCGCTGGCGGTGGCCGGCTTCGCCCCGCCGGGCTGGTTCCCGCTGTCCATCCTCAGCCTGGCCGGCCTCTTCCACCTGGCCCTTGCCGCCACGCCCAGGCACGCCTTCCTGCTCGGCTGGAGTTACGGCCTCGGCCTGTTCCTCGTCGGCGTGTCCTGGATCTACGTCAGCATTTCCACCTACGGCGGCATGCCCGTGCCCCTGGCCGTGCTCGCCACGCTGCTGTTCTGCGCCTTCATCGCCCTGTTCCCGGCCTTGGCTTTGGCCGCCGCCGCCCGCCTTGCATCGCCGGGCCGGGGCCGCCTGGCGCTGGCCCTGCCGGCTGCCTGGGTGCTGGGGGAATGGCTGCGTGGCTGGATTTTCACCGGCTTTCCCTGGCTGGCCCTGGGCTACTCCCAGGTGCCGGACAGCCCCCTCGCCGGCTTCGCGCCGGTCCTTGGCGTCTATGGCGTGTCCCTGCTCGCTGCACTCAGCGCCGGCCTGCTCGCTGCCATGGCACCCCGCGCCGACGCAGGCCGACCCTCCAGGCTTCCCGCCGTCGTTCTACTGGCTGTCCTCTGGCTCTCCGGCCTGGCCTTGCAAAGCGTGGACTGGACCCGCCCCACCGCCGCCCCGGTGCGGGTCGCCTTGCTCCAGGGCAACATCCCGCAGGACCTGAAGTTCCGCCCGGAGAAACTGGAAGCCACCCTCGGCCAATATGCCCGCGCGGTGCTGGCCAGCGACGCCCGCCTCATCGTCCTGCCGGAAACCGCCCTGCCCCTGTTCCGTTCCGCCGTGCCGCGCGATTACCTGGACCTGCTCGCGAACCACGCCCGCGCCCGCGACGGCGACGTCGTCCTGGGCATCCCCGAGGACGCCGGCCCGGGACGCTACTACAACAGCGTCCTGACCCTGGGTACCTCGCCCGAGGGCCTCTACCGCAAGGCCCACCTGGTGCCCTTCGGAGAATTCGTCCCCTTCGGCTTCCGCTGGGCGGTGGACCTGATGTCCATCCCTCTGGGCGACTTCGGCCGCGGCAAGCCCGACCAGCCGCCCCTGGCCGCCGCCGGCGAGAAGCTCGCCATCAACGTCTGTTACGAGGATGCCTTCGGCGAGGAACGCATCGCCGCCGCCAGGGAATCGACGCTATTGGTCAACGTCAGCAACGACGCCTGGTTCGGCGCCAGCCTGGCCCCCTGGCAGCACCTGCAGATCGGCGCCATGCGCTCCCTGGAAGCGGGCCGCTGGCAACTGCGCGCCAACAACACCGGCATCACTGCCATCCTGGATGACAAGGGCCGCGTGCGCGCGCAGTTGGCGCCTTTCGTCGTAGGCACCCTGCACGGCGAGGCCCGCGGACGCACCGGCGACACGCCCTATCTCGTCCTCGGCAATTGGCCGGCGGTGCTGGTCGCGCTGGGGCTGCTGGCTCTGGCCTGGCGGCTCCCCGCGCGACGCCAAGGTCACGCATAGAGCCTCCCCACGCATCGCAAAGCCATTCCTTTTTTCTCTCCACTCAATCGTCCCCATGTCCGACCCCACCCACATTCCCCCCATCCGTCTCACCCATCTCTCCCACGGCGGCGGCTGCGGCTGCAAGATCGCCCCGGCGGTGCTGGAGACAATCCTTGCCGACACGCCCTTCGCCAAGGGCCTGGCCTCCAGCTTTCCGGACCTGCTGGTGGGCACCGAGTCCTCCGACGACGCGGCGGTGTGGCAGCTCAACGAGAGCCAGGCCATCGTCGCCACCACCGACTTCTTCATGCCCATCGTCGACGATCCCTACGAGTTCGGACGCATCGCCGCCACCAACGCGATTTCCGACGTCTACGCCATGGGTGGCCGGCCGCTGTTCGCGCTGGCCCTGGTCGGCATGCCCCTGGACAAGCTGGCGCCGGAAACCATCCGCGCCATCCTCGCGGGCGGCGAGGCGGCGGCGCGCGAGGCGGGCATCCCGGTCGCGGGCGGCCATTCCATCGATTCGCAGGAGCCGATCTACGGCCTGGTGGCGATCGGCGTGGTGGACCCGCGCCGCGTCAAGAAGAACAACGCCGGCCAGGCCGGCGACGTGCTCATCCTGGGCAAGGGCCTGGGCGTCGGCATCTATTCCGCGGCCCTGAAGAAGGACTGCCTGCCGGCGGCGGGCTACCGGGCGATGATCGACTCCACCACCCGCCTCAACACGCCGGGCACCGAGCTGGGCGGCCTCGACGAGGTGCATGCGATGACCGACGTGACCGGTTTCGGCCTGCTCGGCCACGCCCTGGAACTGGCGCGCGGATCGGGCCTGAGCGCGCGTGTCCGTTTCGCCGATCTGCCCCTGTTGCCCGGCGCCGCCGATCTCGCCGGGGCCGGCTTCGTCACCGGCGCGAGCGGCCGCAACTGGGCCAGCTACGGCGGCGGCGTGGAGTTGTTCGCCGGCTGCGCCGACTGGCAGAAGGCCGTGCTCACCGACCCGCAGACCAGCGGCGGCCTCATGGTGGCCTGCGAAGCGGATGCGGCGGCGACGGTGATGGACGTGTTCCGCCGGCATGGCTTTACCCAGGCGGCGGTGATCGGCGGCCTGGAAGCGGGGCCGGCGCGCGTGGTGGTGGAGGCGTAGCGCCACCGGCGCCGCGCGTCGAACATGCCCTAACTCCCGCGTGGAGACACTAGAATCACGCGATTTCCATCCGGAGTCGTCCATCATGCAAGCGCCCCGCATCGCCTCGTTCCAGCCGCCCCGCCGCACCCTCATGGGTCCCGGTCCGTCCGACGTGCCGCAACGCATCCTCGACGCCATGGCGCGGCCCACCATCGGCCATCTGGACCCGGCCTTCTCCGACATGATGGAGCAGACCAAGAGCCTGCTGCGCTACGCCTTCCAGACCGAGAACAAGCTGACCTTCCCGGTCTCCGGCCCCGGCTCCGTCGGCATGGAGACCTGTTTCGTCAACCTGGTCGAGCCCGGCGACCAGGTCATCGTCTGCATCAACGGCGTCTTCGGCGGCCGCATGCTGGAGAACGTCAAGCGCAGCGGCGGCGTGCCGGTGGTGGTGGAAGACGCCTGGGGCCGCGCCGTCGACGCGGCCAAGGTGGCCGCGGCCTTCGCCGCCAACCCGGACGCGAAGCTGCTGACCTTCGTGCATGCCGAGACTTCCACCGGCGCCCAGTCCGACGCTGCCGCGATCAGCGCCATCGCCCGCGGGCACGGCGCCCTGAGCATCATGGACTGCGTCACCTCCCTGGGCGGCACGCCGGTACTCATCGACGCGTGGGGCATCGACGCCGCCTATTCCGGCAGCCAGAAGTGTCTGTCCTGCACGCCCGGCCTGTCGCCGGTGACCTTCTCCGAGCGCGCCATCGCCAAGGTGAAGGCGCGCGCGACGCCGGTGCAGAGCTGGTTCATGGATCTCAACCTGGTGCTCGGCTACTGGAGCGGCGAGGGCAAGCGCACCTACCACCACACCGCGCCCATCAATCCGCTGTACGGCCTGCACGAAGCCCTGGTGATGCTGGCGGAGGAGGGCATCGAGAACGCCTGGGCGCGTCACCGCGCCGAGCACGAGGCCCTCAAGGCCGGCCTGGAAAAGCTCGGCCTGGCCTTCATCGTGCCCGAGGCGGAGCGCTTGCCGCAGCTCAATTCGGTGACCATTCCCGCCGGCGTCGACGACGCCGCCGCGCGCGCCCGGCTGCTCAACGAATTCAACCTGGAGATCGGCGCCGGCCTGGGCGCGCTGGCCGGCAAGATCTGGCGCATCGGCCTGATGGGCGCCTCCGCCCGGCGCGAGAACGTGGAGTACTGCTTGAAGGCGCTGGCGGAAGTTATTGGCAAGTAGCAAGTGGTGAGTAGCAAGTGGCAAGTCGTGGAAAGCGGCCTTTTCCACTCACTACTCACTACTCGCCACTCGCTACTCCCTTCACCGCTCCAGCAGATCCATCTTGCCCGCCTTGCCATTCCACGCGTCGGCGTCGGCGGGCGCATCCTTTTTCTCGGTGATGGCCGGCCAGAGCTTCGCCAGCTCGGCGTTGAGGGCGATGCAGCCGCGCTGGCTGTCGGGCACGTCGTCCTCCGGGAAGATGGCCTCGGCCGGGCATTCCGACACGCAGAGGTTGCAGTCGATGCATTCCTCCGGGTCGATGACCAGGAAGTTCGGGCCCTCGTGGAAGCAGTCCACCGGGCAGACTTCGACGCAATCGGTGTATTTGCAGCGGATGCAGTTTTCGGTGACAACGTAGGTCATAACTTTCCTCGTCAAAACTTTTTCGCTAGCATAGCGGGGAACCGCAGCAAACCGTCAACGAGTCGCCCCTCCAAGTCGGCCTTCCGGCAGCCTTGCCAAGCCGTACTCCAGCCTCCCGGTTTTCTTTCCGAAGCGATCCTCCTTCATTCCTCAGAGGTTCTCCATGAGCGAACACATCCATTACGTCACCGACGACACTTTCGAGCAGGAAGTCCAGCAATCCCCCATGCCCGTGCTGGTGGACTACTGGGCCGACTGGTGCGGTCCCTGCAAGATGATCTCCCCCATCCTCGACGAGGTCGCCCGTGAATACGCCGGCCGTCTCAAGGTCTGCAAGCTCAACATCGACGAGAACCAGGCGACGCCGCCCAAGTACGGCATCCGCGGCATTCCCACCCTGATGATCTTCAAGAACGGCAACGTCGAAGCCACCAAGGTCGGCGCGCTGTCCAAATCCCAGCTCACCGCCTTCGTTGACAGCAACATCTGAATTCCGCTAGTTTTGCCGCGCCCGGTGTACTCGCAAGGAGCACGCCGGATTCGTAAACGCTAAAGCGTCAACGACTCCGCTGTTCTGCCGGGCGCACCCTCCCTCCAGCGTCACCCCTCTCCGGATTCTCCGGCCCGCGCCCAGCATCCATCGCGGACCAACCCGGACCCAGCCGGACCCAGCCGGCGCATCTCCCCACAGCAAAGCCACCATGCAACTTTCCGACCTGAAACAACAACACGTCAGCCAGCTTCTCGAAATGGCCGAAGCCAACGGCATCGAGAACGCCAACCGCATGCGCAAACAGGAGCTGATCTTCGCCCTGCTCAAGAAAAAGGCGAGGGATGGCGAAAGCATCTTCGGCGACGGGGTGCTGGAAATCCTGCCGGACGGCTTCGGCTTCCTGCGCTCGCCGGACACCTCCTACCTGTCCAACCCGGACGACATCTACATCTCCCCCTCGCAGATCCGCCGCTTCAACCTGCACACCGGCGATTCCATCGAGGGCGAGATCCGCACGCCCAAGGATGGTGAGCGCTACTTCGCCCTGACCAAGATCGACAAGGCCAACGGCGGCCCGGTCGAGGCGCTCAAGCACAAGATCCTGTTCGAGAACCTGACGCCGCTGTTCCCCAACCAGGCCTTCAAGCTGGAACGCGACATCAAGGCGGAAGAGAACATGACCGGCCGCGTCATCGACATCATCGCCCCCATCGGCAAGGGTTCGCGCGGCCTCCTGGTGGCGCCGCCGAAGACCGGCAAGACGGTGATGATGCAGCACATCGCCCACTCCATCACCGCCAACCATCCCGAGGCCATCCTCATCGTCCTGCTCATCGATGAGCGCCCCGAGGAAGTCACCGAGATGCAGCGCACCGTCAAAGGCGAGGTGGTCGCCTCCACCTTCGACGAGCCCGCCGCCCGCCACGTGCAGGTCGCCGAGATGGTCATCGCCAAGGCCAAGCGCCTGGTCGAGCACAAGAAGGACGTGGTCATCCTGCTCGACTCCATCACCCGCCTGGCGCGCGCCTACAACACCGTGCAGCCCACCTCCGGCAAGGTGCTCACCGGCGGCGTCGATGCCAATGCCCTGCAGAAGCCCAAGCGCTTCTTCGGCGCCGCGCGCAACATCGAGGAAGGCGGCAGCCTGACCATCATCGCCACCGCCCTGATCGACACCGGCAGCCGCATGGACGACGTGATCTACGAGGAATTCAAGGGCACCGGCAACATGGAAATCCACCTCGACCGGCGCATGGCGGAAAAGCGCGTCTACCCGGCGATCAACGTCAACCGCTCCGGCACGCGCAAGGAAGAACTGCTGATCGAGGCCTCCATCCTGCAGAAGATCTGGGTGCTGCGGAAACTGCTCTACCCCATGGATGACATGGAAGCGATGGAATTCCTCAGCGACAAGATCCGCGCCACCAAGACCAACAGCGATTTCTTCGATTCGATGCGGCGCGGTTGAGTCCCGGCTGCTTCGGACCCGCACCACGGCAAGTCCAGCCATACGGCAGGATTGCTTCGCTGCGCTCGCAATGGCCGCCAGACCTCATCGCGAGGCCCGCCGGGCCGTGGTGGCGATGCATGGCGGCCGCCATGCGCGTAATCGCCTGAGCAGATCACAGCCTCGGCCGACTGTGTAAGAGGCTTCCCCTCTCAGGCTCCCAGGGCAAGCACCCGGTCGATGTCGGAATTTTTTACAGGCAGGGTCAGTGCCGCGTCGATGCGGAAACGTTGGCGCAGCCGGTCGAGCGCATGCTGGTGCGCGGCCTCGTACAGCACCACCACTTTCACCTCTTTCAGCGATTGCGCTGCCGCCAGCAGGGACTCCAGGTTACTTACGCGGTCGCGGAAATCCGGCTGGAAATAGAAATCGGCGACGATGACCGCCGGTTTTTCCTTGCGCAGGAAGGCGATGGCCTTGCGCGCCGAGAACTCGGTGTGCACGCGGTAGCCCAGAGCGACATAGATCGGACGCAGGTTGGGGTAGCCCAGCAGTTCCACCAGGGAAAGCAGCATGGGGGGGATGGATGCAGGGTCCGCCGCGGTCATGGAGGGCACTCGACAACGAAAAAGGCGGCCGTCGGGCCGCCTTTTCGCGTCAGGCCGTGACGGTCAAAGTTTCCGACGGCGGCGGGACAGTGCCAGACCGGTCAGGGCGATGCCCAGCAGGCCCAGGGTGCCCGGCTCGGGGATGGTGATGGGTTGGGAGGTGATGGTCACCGCGAACTGGGCAGGGGTGTTCTGACCCTCCGGGGTCATGAAGCCCAGGCACGGCGCGGTGGCACCCGCCGCGCCGCAAGCCGCGGCAGGCAGGGAGGTGAAGCCACCTGTCTTCTCGAAGAAACTGAGGAAGTAGGTGCGGATGGTGGCGGGCGCATCGGGATCAGGGAACTGGAAAGCAAAGTTCAAGGACTGCTTGTCGATGACGAAGATATCGGCGCAGCCATTGACATTCACTCCACTGCCGTTAGGAGCACCATTGGCACAGGGATCGGCACCATTCGGCGTTTCCTCGAAATTGATCGCAAAAGTCACCGGACCAATGGGGCCTGCAGTCGAACCGGCGGGCACGACTGGCGTGAGGTACAGGGTCGACAGAATGGTGACTGAATCGAGACTGGTGCCGGTGATTGGTTGGTTGAAGTGGGTGATGATGACGTTGTCAGCGCCCGCGCCATTCGTGATCACGGGCGTGGAGAGGAACGGACTGACGGAAGTCCCGCCCTGGGTGATGTCGATGCCGCTCTGGCCAGAACCCGTGGAGGTTCCCCAGCGCAGGCTCTGGTCATTGATGACGGTCACACCTGCAGGCTGCACGGTGGCGGTATCAAAACGAGTCCAGGTTCCCACCGTCCAAGTACTCACCATGGTGGCCTGGGCCATCGGTGCCAACAAAGCGGCGGCAAACGCTGCAGATAGAAGGGTCTTTTTCATGATGGAACTCCTCGCATGGGATCTGAAAAACTGGCGAGGTAACTCAAGCAAATCCCATGCCACTCAATAAGTTCTATAAAAATCAAATGGATGGAAACGCACTGCGGAAGCTACCCGCATTTCTGTAAATAATTTCGACACTCCCGGCACCCAAGCCCGGCGGACCACCATGGGGTGTCATCCCCCCAGCTTCTTCCACAAGGCCTCCGCCTCGGCCCGCTCCGGGAACGCCTGGGCCTTGTCCAGCAGATTGCGCAGCAGGGCGCGCGCGTCGTTCTTGGCGCCGCCGCGGTCGAGGGCGACCGCCAGGTGGTAGGCGACCTGGGGATGTTCCGGCAGGGCGGCATGGGCCTGGCGCAGCAGGGGCAGGCCCTCGCCGTGCTGGCCGCGTTCCACCAGCATCCAGCCCAGGGTGTCGGCGATCAGGGGGTTGCCGGGGGCGAGCTTGTGGGCACGCCGGGCAAAATCCAGGGCGCGGGCATCGCCCATGCGTGCGTAAAGAACCGCGAGATTATTGAGCACGTTGGGCAGATCGGGGCGCAGGCCCTGGATTTCCTCGAAGCGTTGCCGTGCCAGGGGGTACTGCGCTTCGGCCATGGCGCTTTCGGCGCGGTAGAGCCGCACCGGGATGTCGCCGGGACGCCGCGCCAGCCAGCCGTCCAGGGCCTGCTCGGCCTCCGCCTTGCGGCCGGCCAGGACCAGGGCGCGATGTAGGTTGACCACGGCGGTGCCGCCGCCGTTCTTGTCGATGCCCTTGCGATAGGTGTCCACGGCTGCCGTGTAGCGGTTTTGCGCCAGCATCGCGTCGCCCTCGTAGACATGGCCCACCGCCTCGGCGGGACGTTGCGCCTGGATGCGGCGCGCGGTATCCAGGGCGGCGTTGTACTTGCGGTCGGACAGATCGAGGGCGATCAGCGCGGTTTGCGCCTCCAGGTAGTCGGGCTGCAACTTGAGGGCGCGGCCGAGGGCGAAGCGCGCGCCTTCCCGGTTCGAGTTGACCACCAGCTGGAGCTGGGCGTAGCGCAACTGGGCGGAAGGTGAATTGGGCAGCACCACGGTGGCCAGGCGATGCGTGGTGGCCAGGGCGTTCTCCTTCTCGCCGGCGGCGAGTTGCACATCCACCAGCAGGGCCAGGGCCTCGGGCGAGTCGGCCTTCAGCTTCTCGGCGTGGCGCGCCCACTCCAGCGCCTTGTAGGCCTGGCCCTGGGCGAGCAGGTGGCGGCTGAGTTCCATGGCTGGCGCGAGCTCGCCGGGGTGCGCCTTGATCATCTGCTCCAGGATGCGCTGGCGCTCTTTCGCGTTGCCTTCCTGTCCGGCGATGTTCGCCAGCATGAGCTGCGCATTCATATGCTTGGGATTGGCGTCGAGTATGTTTTGTACATGCGTGCGGGCGGCGGCCGGCTTGCCCTCTGCCAAGTCGATGCGGGCAAGGTTGAGGGCGGCACCCGCATCCTTCGGGGCCGCGCGCAGGCGGGCTTCGAGGACGCGGCGGGCGCCGGCCACGTCTTTCTTGTCGAACAGGGCCTGGGCTTGCAACACCGGGGTTTCCACGCGGTTCGGCCAACGTTTTTCGACGTCCGCCAGCACGGCCAGGGCCGCGTCGTACTCGCGCGCCGCCAGGTGCGCCTGCGCCAGGGTGTAATGCGCGTGCATGTGGTCGGGGGCAAGCTGGACGGCCTGGCGAAGATGGTCCTTGGCGCCGGCATGGTCCTGCTCGGCCAGGCGGATGCGGGCCAGGGCGAGCAGGGCGTCGACGGACTTCGGATTGACCGCCAGCGCCTGCTCGAAGTATCTGCGCGCGAGCTGCGGCCGGTTGAGCTGCAGGTTGGCGCCGCCGGCCAGCAGCAGGGCATTGTCGTCGCGGCTGCCATCGCGCAGCAGGGGGGACAGGGTCTCCAGGGCGTCCAGGTTGCGTTGCAGGCGAATCTGCGAATTGGCGACCAGCTTGCGGATGTGGGTGTCCTGCGGATTGGCCCGGAGGTAGAACGACAGGCCGCGCCAGGCCTCTTCGAAACGGCCCAGCTTGTAGGCCGCCCGGCCATACAGGGCGAGGCTGGGCAGATGGTGGGGGATCTCCTTGAGGGCCTCGGCGGCGGTGTTGAGGGCGGCCTCATGGTTGCCCTTGTCGAACTCGATCATCGCCCGCAGGGATTTCGCCAGTGGACTGTCGGGATAATCCTTGTCCAGGCGCGCGATTGCCTCGCCGGCTGGCCCGACCCGGCCCTGCAAATACACCACCAGGGCATGGCCGGCGAGCGCCGGCAGGGAATCCGCATCCAGCTTGATGGCCTCCGCATATTGCTTTTCCGCCTCGGCCAGGTTGCCCAGGCCGTATTCCATATGGCCGAATTCGACGCGCGTGCGCGCATTGTTGGGGTTCAGCGCCAGCGCCTTGGCGTAGAGGGCACGCGCCGCCGCGGCCCCCTCGCGGATGCGCGCGCAGCGCGCCAGGCCCCAGTAGGCAGCGGCCAGATTGGCATCCAGGTTGAGGGCCTCCTTGTATTGCGTGCAGGCCAGTTCAGTCTGGCCCAGCCCGAGTTGCGCGTCGGCGTGCATCCTCAGCAGGTCGGCGCGCTTCTCCAGGGTCTTCACGGCAGCCGGGCTGACCAGTTCCAGCACCCGCTTGTAGTCGTGGCTGAGCAGCAGGGCTTCGCCCAGGGCGGGGGCGACGCGCTCCTCATCCATGCCGAGCTGGCGCGCCTGCAGCAATTCCTTTTCCGCGGCCCGGCCCAACTCCTGCTTCAGGTACAACTCGGCCAGGGCGAAGCGCGCCTGGGCGTCCTGCGGGTTCTTCTGCAGGGCGTTCTTGAGTTCGATGACGGCGGCGCTGAGTTTGCCCTGAGCCGCCTGGGCTTGCGTTTGTTCCGCGGGTGCGCCGGCGTTTTCGCCGCTATCGGAACAGCCGAGCAAGCTAAAGCCGCTGAGCAGAACGGGAAGTATTGGAAAGATTCTGGCCATGGCGGTCATGCAATCGTGCGCATGTGGAAAAAGGCCAATATATACCAGCAACCCGCGCGCGGCCCGCCGGGCGGCAAATCAGGCGGCCTGCTTGGCCGCCTTCTCGGCGAGCAGCGCGAGGGCTTCCTGCAGGCTCAGGTCCTCGGGCTTGCGGTCCTTGGGGATGGAGGC
This sequence comes from Betaproteobacteria bacterium, assembly GCA_016873935.1. Classification (GTDB taxonomy): domain Bacteria; phylum Pseudomonadota; class Gammaproteobacteria; order Burkholderiales; family Thiobacillaceae; genus PFJX01. Next base: position 54,780 of record VGVT01000006.1, read on the forward strand.
CATCAGCTTGCCGTGCTGCACATAGGGGCCGAAGCGGCCGGACTTGAGCTGCACCGGCTTGCCGTCGGCGGGATGGGCGCCCAGTTCCTTGGCCGCCGCGGGCGCGGCGCGCTTGCCGGTCTTGGCCTCGCGCGGTTCGAACTCGAAGCCGACCTTGCCGTCCTTGTCGCGCACCAGGAAGGCGGAGAAGGCGCGCCGGGTGCGGGCGGAGACGAAACCGGTGAGGAGATCGGTCTTGCCCTCGGCCAGCAGCTTCTGCATCTGCTCCCGCGCCACCGGCTGTTGCAGGATGACCTGGCCGCTGCGGAAATCGCAGGTCTTGTTGGGACCGACGCTGCGCTCGCAGAGGTAGGAGGCGCCATGTTCATAGACGTGGCCGCCGCACTTGGGACACTTGCCCAGGCTTTCCTGGCCGGAGAAGTCCACTTCCTCGGCCGCCTCGCCCGCCTTGGGCTGGCCGAAATCGAATTCCGGCAGCTTGTCGTCGTTGAGGCGGATCTCGGCGTCGAAGGGCCGGCCCATCTTGTTGCGAAAGCCGGTGAGCGGCCCCACCTTGCCGTCGCGCAGCAGGGCTTCCATCTCCTCCACCTCGAACTGGCGGCCGGCGACGATCTTCCAGGCGCTCCAGTCGCAGGCCTGGCAGGCGAACTTCTTGTAGTTCTCCTTCACCAGGCCGCCGCACTTGGGACAGGGCACCGTCAGGGTGGCGAAGTCGCCGGGCACGGTGTCGGACTCGTAGCGCTTGGCCCGGTCGACGATGTCCTGGGCAAGGGCGGTGATGTGGCCCATGAATTCGTCGCGGGACAGCTTGCCACGCTCCATCTGCGACAGCTTGTATTCCCAGGCGCCGGTCATCTCCGGCGAGGCCAGTTCCTGGATGTCCAGGCCGCGCAGCAGGGTGATGAGGGAGAAGGCCTTGGCGGTGGGCACCAGTTCGCGGCCTTCCCGGTGCAGGTAGTTTTCCGACAGCAGGTTCTCGATGATCTGCGCCCGCGTCGCCGGCGTGCCAAGCCCCCGCCCGGCCATGGCGGCGCGCAGTTCCTCGTCGTCCACCATCTTGCCGGCGCCTTCCATGGCGGAGAGCAGAGTGGCTTCGTTGAAGCGGGCGGGCGGGCGGGTCATCGCCGACTTGAGGTCCACCGCGCGGGTGTCCAGGGTCTCGCCGGGCACCAGCGGCACCAGATTGCCGCCGCCTTCCTCGTCCTCGGGCTGCGCCTCCTTGCCGTAGATCGCCAGCCAGCCCGGATTCACCAGCACCTTGCCCTCGGTCTTGAAGGCGTGCTTCTCGACGCGGGTGATGCGGGTGGTGATGGCATATTCGGCGGCCGGGAAGAACACCGCCAGGAAGCGTTTGGTGACCAGGTCGTAGAGCTTCCATTCCAGCTCGTTGAGCGACTTCGGCGGCGTGCCGGTGGGAATGATGGCGAAGTGGTCGGAAATCTTCGCGTTGTTGAAGATGCGCTTGTTGGGCGTCACCCATTTGCGCTGCAGGATGGTCTTGGCGAAGGGCGCGTAGTCCTCCGGCAGGTTGCCCAGCACTTCCTGCACGGTCGGCAGATAGTCCTCGGGCAGGGCGCGCGCGTCGGTCCGCGGATAGGTCAGCACCTTGTGCTTCTCGTACAGGGCCTGGGCCAGGCCCAGGGTGGTCTTGGCGGAGAAGCCGAAGCGGCCGTTGGCGTCCCGCTGCAGGCTGGTGAGGTCGTAGAGCAGGGGCGAGAGCTGGCTGGAGGGCTTGGTTTCCTCGGAGGCTTGCGCCGGCTTGCCGACGCAGGCGGCGCGGATCGCCTCGGCCCGGGCCGGGTCCCACAGGCGGTGGGCCATGGCGTGCTCGTCGCTCTCATCCTTCTTGAACTTCTCGTCGAACCAGCGCCCGGCGTACTCGCCCTTCTTGCCGGCGAAGCGGCCTTCCAGTTCCCAGTAGGCGCGCGGCACGAACCTGCGGATGCGTTCCTCCCGCTCCACCACGATGGCCAGGGTCGGCGTCTGCACCCGGCCCACGGTGGTGAGGTGGAAACCGCCGGTCTTGGAATTGAAGGCGGTCATGGCCCGGGTGCCATTGATGCCCACCAGCCAGTCGCTTTCCGCCCGGCAGATGGCGGCGGTGCGCAGACCCTCCACCTCGGCCGCCTCGCGCAGGGTGGCGAAGCCTTCCTTGATAGCGGCCTGGGTCATGGATTGCAGCCAGAGGCGGCGCACCGGCTTCTTGTTGCCGCTGTGCCGGGCGATGAAATTGAAGATCAGCTCGCCCTCGCGGCCGGCGTCGCAGGCGTTGATGAGGCCTTCAACGTCCTTGCGCTTGATCAGCCGGGTGAGCAGCTTGAGACGGTCCTCGGTCTTCTCGATGGGCGCCAGGGCGAAGTGGGGCGGGATCACCGGCAGGTGGGCGAAGGACCACTTGCCGCGCTTGACCTCGTATTCCTCCGGCACGGTGAGTTCGAGCAGGTGGCCGATGGCGGAGGAGAGCACGTAATGCTCGGACTCGAAGTAGTCCTTCTCCTTGTGGAAGCCACCCAGGGCCCGCGCGATGTCCTGGGCCACCGATGGTTTCTCGGCGATGATGAGTTGTTTGGACATCAGTGGAGTGTGGGTTGCCAGCTCTCGCCGTCGTCGTCGGAGGTGTCGCCGCCACGCACCAGATCCTCCAGCCAGAGCACCTCGCCGGCGCCCTTCAGTTTCCAGACGGCGAGCAGGGCGATCCACTTCAGGCGGTTGCCGGACACCACTGCGTCGGGCAGGGCCAGGGCGCGGTCGATGATCCATTCGCGGGCGTGCGCGGCGAGCAGGCCGGAGCTTTCCAGATAGCCCAGGAAAGCGCGGCCTTCGGTGGCGATGCGGGTGACCTCCTCGGCGCTGAAGATGCGGAAGGACTGGGACACGGCGCAGTCCTCGCCGGGCGCCAGGTCATCGAGGGCGGCCAGCCAGTCGAGGGCCTCGCCGATCGCCTCGTCCTCGAAACCGGCTGCGGACAGCTTGCGGCTCAGTTGGGCGGCATCCGGAAAGGCTTCGGCATGCACATAGGTGTCGTAGAGATAGAGGAGGATGTCGAACATCATGGGAATAATCGTTGGTAGAGACCGCCCGGCAGTTTCGCCACGGCGCCCTCCATTTCGGCGGCGAGAAGCTTGACGGAGACCTCCGCCACCGTCAAGCCAAGGCGGGAAGCCAGTTGGTCGGGCGCCAGCGGGCCGCCGCCGAGGCACTCCAGCAGGGCGTCGGCGGCGCCGCTGGCGGGCATGGTGGCCGCCGCCGCGGGCAGCACCCGGCCGAGTTCCTCCAGGATGTCGGCGGCCGACTCCACCAGCTTGGCGCCCTGCTTGATCAGCCGATGGCAGCCTTTCGACAGCGGGGAATGGATGGAGCCCGGCAGCGCGAACACGTCGCGGCCCTGCTCGGCCGCCAGGCGGGCGGTGATCAGGGAACCGCTTTCCAGCGCCGCCTCGACCACCAGGACGCCCAGGGATAGGCCGCTGATGATGCGGTTGCGGCGCGGGAAATGGCCGCTTTTCGGCGGCGTGCCGACGGGAAACTCGGAGACGATGGCGCCTTCCGCCGCGAGACGGTGCGCCAGATCCTTGTTGCGCGCCGGATATACCCGGTCCAGACCGGTGCCGACCACCGCCACACTGCCGGCCAGGCCGGCCAGACCGCCTGCATGGGCGGCCGCATCCACGCCCAGGGCGAGGCCGCTGACGATGGTCAGCCCGGCCTCCGACAGGCTCTGGGCGAAGGCGCGGGCGTCGCGCAGGCCCTGCGGCGTGGCATTGCGGCTGCCGACGATGGCCAGCATCGGCCGCGCCAGCCAGGCCGGATCGCCGCGCACATAGAGCCACGGCGGTGCGGCGGGAATGTCGCGCAGGCGCTCGGGGTAGGCTGCGTCGTTCCAGGTGACCAGGTGATTGTCGGGGCCTTGCAGCCATTCCAGGCCGGCGCGCGTGGCCTCCGGCGCGACGCCGGCGGCGATGGTGCGGGCGAGGCCGTCGCCCACCAGGGGCCGGAGCTGGGCCACGCTGGCGCCGAGGATGGTCTCGGGCGTGGCGAAGACTTCCAGCAGACGGCCGGCCGTTTCGGGGCCCAGGCCGGGCACGGCCTCAAGGGCGAGCCAGGCCGCCTGCGAGGGGTGGCCGCTCAAGATGCTTGTCGCTCAGGGACTGGCGACGGTATCCATCAGGTAGACCGGACCGTCGGCGCGCATGATGAGGCCGTAGGCCAGTTTGTCGAACACGCGGTAGACGAACAGCAGGCCCACCTTCTGATTAGGCAACTGCACTTGGTTGCGGATGCGATCTTCGGCACGGCAGTGAGGTTGGTATACCTCCTTGGGATCGAAGAACTCATTGGCGGTGATCTTGGCGCCCGGCTTCAGGCAGCCGATGTCGGAGTAGCGCACCACCCGTCTCGGCGCATCGGCCGGCAGTTCGCCGCATTCCACCAGCACTTCCTTCGGATCGTAGAACTCGGTGCCGACCGTTTTGCCCGGCTTGACGCACTTCGTATCGGTGTACATTCCGGTCGGTACCTTTTCGCCCGGCAACAAACGGCCCTGACGCTGAATGGCGAGTACGTCTCCGGGTTCGAGGCCTTCGCGCTGGCCCTTGTTGATGACCACGGTGGCGTACTGGGCGGTGGCGCTGAATCCGCCGTAGGCCTGGATGATCTTGCCTTGCACCGGCTTGGCTGGCGCGCGCGGCGTCATGGCGTGCAACGCGTACGGTACATCGGCGACAAGCCGATCGCCCAGCGCGATCTCCATGTTCACCTTTTCCATGCGCAGGGTCTGCGGATCACCGGGCACCAAGGTGCGCGCGCGTCCCACGCTCTGCGTCTCCAGGCCCAGCGCCTCGCCGGTATCCGGATCCGTGAGCGGATTGCCGGCGCGCACCACCTTCCAGTGCTGCGTGTCGGCCTTACCGGCACCGGCATAGATAATGTCGCCCTGAGTGATCATGACCCGCTCGTCGGCGGCCCCAAGAATCTTCGGCGCTGCGTTCAGCGCGGCCTCGTCGATGACGCCGGCGGCCATCGCATAGGGCTGGATGTGACCGGGCTCGATGGCGGGGATGCCCTGGTTCTGCAGCTCTATGGGCTCGCCGCGGACCTGTGGGCTGAGCTTGACCAGCGGCAGGCCGGAACCCTCCAGCGAAAGCTTGGGTTTGCCGTCTTCCATGGTCAGCACGACCACGTCGCCGGGGTAGATGAGATGGGGGTTCTTGATCTGTTCCTGGTTCAGCCGCCAGACTTCCGGCCAGCGCCAGGGATCCTTCAGGAATTTCTCCGAGATGTCCCACAGGGTGTCGCCCTTGACCACCACATGGCGCTCCGGCGCGTTTTCCTGCAGGCGGACCTCGTCGGCCCGGACGGTTGCACTGAGGGGGGCGCTCAGGCCCAAGGCGGCGATCAATACAAGTGTACGCATGGTTCCAGCCCTTCCTGGCTTGCTGCGGCGTTGCGGCCGTTATAATTCAGTCCGCGCAAAACTTAAACCACTTTGTCAAATTTTGCACGGAAAACGCTGCCCTTACACGATATGGCCCTGCTGAAAATTCTGCATTTCCCCGACCCGCGCCTGCACCTCGTGGCCAAGCCGGTGGCTGCGGTCGACGCCGACATCCGCCAGCTCGCCGCCGACATGGCGGAAACCATGTATGCCGCGCCCGGCATCGGCCTGGCCGCCACCCAGGTCGACCGCCACGTGCGACTCATCGTGGTGGACATCAGCGAGGAGAAGAACCGCCTGCTCACCTTGATCAACCCTCGCATCGTCATGAAGGAAGGCGAGGCGGTGCGCGAGGAAGGCTGCCTTTCCGTGCCCGGCATCTACGACAAGGTGACGCGCGCCGAGCACATCCGCGTCGATGCCCTGGACCTCGAAGGCAAGCCCTTCCAGCTCGACGCCGTCGGCCTGCTGGCGGTCTGCATCCAGCACGAGATCGACCACCTGGACGGCAAGGTCTTCGTCGAATACCTCTCCCGCCTCAAGCAGGCCCGCATCCGCCACAAACTGGAAAAACAGGCGCGGGAAGCGATGTAAAGGCGGTGAGTGGTGAGGAGTAAGTAGCAAGTGGAAAAAGCAGGACCCCTCGCTACTCACCACTCACCACTCACCCCTCACCCCTCACCCCTCACCCCTCACCCCTCACCCCTCACCCCTCACCCCTCACCACTCACCACTCACCACTCACCCCCCATGCGACTCGTCTTCGCCGGAACCCCCGAGTTCGCCGCCGCCGCCCTGAAGGCGCTGCTCGCCGCAGGGCACGAGGTCCCGCTGGTGCTGACGCAGCCAGACCGGCCGGCCGGGCGTGGCATGAAGCTGCGGATGAGCGCGGTGAAAGAGCTCGCCCTGGCGCACGGCCTGAACGTCGCCCAGCCCGAGAACCTGAAGATCGAGGCAGCCCGCCAACCCATCCGCGACGCGGCGGCCGAAGTCATGGTGGTGGCCGCCTACGGCCTCATCCTGCCGCAGGCGGTGCTGGACCTGCCGGCGCTCGGCTGCGTCAACATCCACGCCTCGCTGCTGCCGCGCTGGCGCGGTGCCGCCCCCATCCACCGCGCCATCGAGGCCGGCGATGCGCAGACCGGCATCACCCTGATGCAGATGGACAAGGGCCTGGATACCGGCGCCATGCTTAGGCGCGCCACCCTCCCCATCCTGGCCGGGGACACCACCGGCAGCCTGCACGACAAGCTCGCCGAGCTGGGCGCGAGAGAGATCGTCGCCCTGCTGCCGGAACTGGCGGCGGGCCGGGTGGCTGCGACCCCCCAGGATGACGCCCTGGCGACCTACGCCGCCAAGATCGGCAAGGACGACGCCCGCCTGGACTGGCGCTTGTCGGCCGCCGCGCTGGACCGGCGCATCCGCGCCTTCGACCCCTTCCCCGGCGCCTTCTGCCTGCTCGACGGCGAAGCGCTGAAGATCTGGCGCGCCCGGCCGCTGGAAGGACACGGCGCGCCCGGAGAAATCCTTGCCGTGCGGCGCCAGGACCTGCGCGTCGCCTGCGGCGAGGGCGCCCTGGAAATCAGCGAAGTGCAGAAGGCCGGCGGCCGGCGCCTGCCAGTCGAGTCCTTCCTCGCCGGCCACGACCTGCGTCCCGGAATCCTGCTCGCCTGAGTCCGCACAAGCTCTTGAATTTTCGTGTGTTTGTCGCATCTACGCGGCGAATCCACATTGCCCACGGAGACACGCGATGCTCAGCAACTGGCTGAAGACCACCCTGCTCATGGCCGCCATCCTCGCCCTGTTCGGCGTGGTCGGCGCCATGCTCGGCGGCGCCACCGGCATGCTCGTCGCCCTGCTCGCCGGTGGTGGCATGAACCTGTGGGCCTACTGGAACTCGGACAAGATGGTCCTGCGCATGTATGGTGCGCGCGAGATCGGCCCGGCCGACGCGCCCGCCCTGTACGGCATGGTGGCCGAACTGTCCGGCCGAGCCGGTATGCCGATGCCGCGCGTCTACCTCATCGACCAGGCCCAACCCAACGCCTTCGCCACCGGCCGCAACCCCGAGCATGCCGCCGTCGCCGCCACCACCGGCATCCTGCACCTGCTCGACACGCGCGAGCTGCGCGGCGTCATGGCGCACGAGCTGGCGCACGTGAAGAACCGCGACATCCTCACCTCCACCATTTCCGCCAGCATTGCCGGCGCCATCTCCGCGCTGGCCCAGTTCGGCATGTTCTTCGGCGGCGGCCGCGGGCGCCCCAACGCCATCGTGCAGATGGCGCTGCTGATCCTCGCGCCCCTCGCCGCCATGCTCATCCAGATGGCCATTTCGCGCGCCCGCGAATTCGGTGCCGACCGCGGCGGCGCCGAGATCAGCGGCGATCCCGAGGCGCTGGCCTCGGCCCTGCGCAAGATCGAGGCCTACGCGCGCGGCACCCGCATGGATACCGCCGAGATGCACCCGGAAACCGCCCAGATGATGATCATCAACCCGCTCTCCGCTGGCGACCTGAAAGGTCTCTTCAGCACCCACCCGGCCACCGAGCAGCGCGTCGCGCGTTTGCTGGAGATGGCGCGCACCTGGCGCTGAAACATTTGCTTGCAGCCGGTAATAGTTCAGAAATACCAGGTTTACAGGCCGACCCCAGACTGGACCCATCCCCCGCGCATGTCGCACGGGGGTAATCTTCAAGGAGTCCCGTCATGAAATCCCGTTCATCCCTCAAACAACTTTCCCTCGCGATTCTCACCGGCCTCACGCTCGCAGCCGGCGGTGTTCAGGCTGGCGGCCAATCCTGCCCGCTGGAGCACCAGGCAGCGCGTGCCTTGCCGCACGGCCCCGCCGCGCAGGGTGACCCCATGCAGACATTCCAGGAACGCGCGCGGCAGATCGAACTCTCCCTGCGCGCCGGCCGCATCAGTCCCTATGACGCCGGCCGCCTGTTGCGCCAGCATTGGGAACTCGCCCGCTTCCAGCAAGGATTTCTCAGCGCCGGCCAGCCGGTGCCCGCCGAAGGGAGAGGTATGTCCTGCCTTGGCGCCGATCTGGCAGGTAAGCTCGCGCCTCTGGGCGACATGGCGCTCGGAGGGCTGCGTTCGGCGGGTGGCCTGATGCGCGCCTTGCTGCGCGAAAGCGAACGCCTGATGCAGGAACCGACGCCGTCCGACCCTGCCCCGCTGTAAATCACGAGCCCCCGTGCGGGGCTCGGAAATACGGCGCCGGCCACCGGCCGGCAATGGGCTCTCAGCATCCTCCCCGATCCGTCGTGTGCCAGAGATAGGACGACCAAGCGATGATCCCCGGGCTGACCAACACAAGGCTTACGAGATGAGTTGAAGGCGGGAGAGCGGACTGAAATCCAATACTTGTCGAGTGTCGCCCGTTCCTTTCCCGATCAAACATCTGGCTTGATCAAGGGCGATACCTTGTCTCCATGTCGTTCGAAGGGTACCTCCCCAAGGGGGCGTGGTATGTCCTGCCGCTTCGCGGCGAGACTCCCGCATGGGCATGCGGGCCAGGGCGGACGAGACTTGGAGTCACCCTTGGACGATGCGGCGTCAAGGCGCAGCGCATGGGATTGGTACACCTGTGCCCTTGAGCCGATCCCGCCTGTCGCACCAGAATCGTCGTCCCATACTATCGAGGTTTTCCCGATGCGCCACCTGCTTGCCCTGTTCATGATGCTGTGCACCGGCGCCGCCCTGGCCGCCGGCATTCCCGATCCCGTGGTGGTGAAGGTGAATGACCGCGTCCACGCCCTGATCGGCCCCATGGAATTCCCCAACCGGGGCAACCAGGGCTACATGGTCAACAGCACGGTGATCGAGGGCAAGACCGGGGTCATCCTCATCGATACCGGCTTCAGCGACGAAATCGGCGCCCACCTCGCCCGCCATGTGGCCAAGCTCACCCGCAAGCCTGTGAAGGTGATCATCAACACCCACCACCATGGCGATCACACCTTCGGCAACGCCGCCTTCCCCGGCGCCTTGGTGATCAGTTCCGAGATGTGCCGCAAGCTGCTCATCGAGGGCGAGGCGGAATGGCTGGCCACCCTGGAAAACGCCGTGGGCCGCAAGTTTCCCAACACCCGCGCGGTACCCGCCACCCAGGTCTACGCCAACAAGACCCGCACGGACCTGGAGATCGACGGCGTCAAGCTCACCTTCTGGGTGCCCGAAGCCGCCCACACCGCCGGCGACATGCTGATCTGGCTGCCCGAGGAGCGTGTGCTGGTGGGGGGCGACGTGCTGGTGCAGGGCATCATCCCGAATTTCCGCGATGCCAGCGTCCGCCTCTGGATCGACACCCTGGCGGAGGTGAAGGCTCTGCCCGCCAAGGTCATCATTCCCGGCCACGGCCCGCTGATGAACGTGGAGGATGCCGCCCGCCTGCACGCGCGCATGGCCAAGCTCTATGCCGGCATCCAGGCGGGTTACAAGGCCGGCCTGACGGACAGCGAGATCCGCAAGCAACTGGATCTGTCCGAGTGGCGGCCGCTGCACCGCTTCGACGAGCAGATGGGCGGCAATATCAACCGGACCTATCTGGAGATAGAGGCGGAGTCGTTCTGATTTTCCCGCCCCGCGCGCCGACGCGGATCAGGCTGCTCCCACTGTCCGCGTAGGGCTTCGCGCTGCGGCGGCAACGTCTCACTTCCCCTTGCCCAACAGATCCTTCAAGCCCGCGAAGGGGTTGTGGCTGGCCGCCGTGGCAGGCTGGTTCGAGGCGCGGGTCTGCGCGATGAGCGGCGCGTCCAGGTCGCGGGAATGTTCGGCGTCGTGGCAGTACAGGCAGAGCAGTTCCCAGTTGCTGCCGTCCGGCGGGTTGTTGTCGTGGTTGTGGTCCTTGTGGTGGACGGTGAGCTGGGCCAGGTTGCGGCTGTCGAAGGTGCGGCCACAGCGGCCGCACACCCAGGGGAAAAGCTTCAGAGCCTGGCCGCGATAGGTCTCGGCGCGGGCGTCGGCCTGGCGGCGGGCCTCGGCGACGACGCGGTCGAGGCGGGCGTGATCGGGTGGCTTCGGCATGGCCGGTCTGCCTAAGGGTGGGGATGGCGCCATGGTAAGATCGCCGCCTCTTTTTTACCCGGAATTTTCACCATGTTTTCCGCCAGCCAGACCCTCGCCAACACCGATCCCGAGCTGTGGGCCGCCATCCAGGGCGAAAACCACCGCCAGGAAGAGCACATCGAGCTCATCGCCTCCGAGAACTACGTCAGCCGCCCGGTGATGGAAGCCCAGGGCTCCCAGCTCACCAACAAGTACGCGGAAGGTTATCCGGGCAAGCGCTATTACGGTGGTTGCGAATTCGTGGACGTGGCCGAGCAGTTGGCCATCGAACGGCTGAAGAAGCTGTTCGGCGCGGATGCGCACAACTATGCCGCCAACGTCCAGGCCAACTCCGGCTCCCAGGCCAACCAGGCGGTGCTGATGGCCTTCTGCAAGCCCGGCGACACCATCATGGGCATGAGCCTGGCGGAAGGCGGCCACCTGACCCACGGCATGGCGCTGAACATGTCCGGCAAGTGGTTCAACGTGGTGTCCTATGGCCTCAACGCCAAGGAAGAGATCGACTACGAGGCCATGGAAGCCAAGGCCCGGGAGCACAAGCCGCGCCTGATCATCGCCGGCGCCTCCGCCTATGCCCTGCGCATCGATTTCGCCCGCTTCGCGAAGATCGCCAAGGAAGTGGGCGCCATCTTCATGGTGGACATGGCGCACTACGCCGGCCTCATCGCCGCCGGCGTCTATCCCAACCCGATTCCCCATGCCGACGTGGTCACCTCCACCACCCACAAGACCCTGCGCGGGCCGCGCGGCGGCATCATCCTGATGAAGGCCGAGCACGAGAAAGCCATCAACAGCGCCATCTTCCCCGGCCTGCAAGGCGGTCCGCTGATGCACGTCATCGCCGCCAAGGCGGTGGCCTTCAAGGAGGCCGCCAGCAAGGAATTCAAGCATTACCAGGAACAGGTCGCCGCCAACGCCCTGGTGATGTGCAAGGTGCTCATCGAGCGCGGCCTGCGCATCGTCTCGGGGCGCACCGAGAGCCACGTCTTCCTGGTCGACCTGCGCGCCAAGAGCCTTACCGGCAAGGAAGCCGAGGCCGCCCTCGGCCGCGCCCACATCACCGTGAACAAGAACGCCATCCCCAACGACCCGCAGAAGCCCATGGTCACCTCCGGCATCCGCATCGGCACGCCGGCCATGACCACCCGCGGCTTCAAGGAACTGGAGGCGGAGAAGCTGGCCCACCTGGTGGCCGACGTGCTCGACGCCCCCAACGACGAGGCCGTCATCGCCCGGGTGCAGGCCGAGGTGGCCAAGCTGACGGCGGCGTTTCCGGTGTATGGCGCTTGATCCGGTAAAGGGGGAAGGGAGAAGGGGGAAGGGTAAAACCAGCACCCACCCCACCCTTCCCCCTTTACCCTTCCCCCTTCACCCATGAAGTGCCCCTTCTGCGGCGCCTCCGAAACCCAGGTGGTGGAAACCCGCCTGTCCGAGGATGGCGCCAGCATTCGCCGACGCCGCCGCTGCAACGTCTGCGACAAGCGCTTCACCACCTATGAGACCGCCGAGGTGCGCTTCCCGGCGGTGGTGAAGCGGGCCAGCGGCGAACGCCAGGATTTTTCCCGCGACAAGCTCCAGGCCGGTTTCCGCAAGGCCCTGCACAAGCGACCCGTGTCCACAGAGCTGATGGAGGCGGCCATCGACCGCGTGGTGCACAAGGTGCTGGCCCTGGGCGAGCGGGAGATCGACTCGCGCATGATCGGCGAGTGGGTCATGGCCGAGCTGAAGCGCCTGGACAAGGTGGCCTACATCCGCTTCGCCTCGGTTTACCGCGCTTTCCAGGACGTGGACGACTTCCGCGACGTGATCCGGGAAGTCGACAAGGACGTCAAGTAGGCCACGTGTTCAGCGCCGCAGACCATCTCCACATGGCCCGGGCCCTGCGCCTGGCCGAGCGGGGCCTGTACACCACCGCGCCCAACCCCCGCGTGGGTTGCGTCCTGGCGCGCGACGACGAGGTGGTGGGGGAGGGCTGTCATGAGCGGGCCGGCGAAGCCCATGCCGAGGTCCATGCCCTGCGTCAGGCGGGAGCAAGGGCGCGCGGCGCCACCGCCTACGTGACCCTGGAGCCGTGCAGCCATCATGGCCGCACGCCGCCTTGCGCCAACGCCCTCATCGATGCGGGGATCGCGCGCGTGGTGGCGGCCATGCGCGACCCCAATCCCGAGGTGTCCGGGCGCGGCATAGAACTGCTTACCCTGGCCGGGGTGCGCGCCGAGCTGGGACTCATGCAGGCCGAGGCGCGGGAGTTGAATCCCGGTTTCGTCAGCCGCATGACGCGGGGACGCCCCTGGCTGCGGCTGAAGACCGCTTCCTCCCTGGACGGCGCCACCGCCCTGGAGAACGGCGTTTCGCAATGGATCACCGGCCCCGCCGCCCGCGCCGACGTGCAGCGCTGGCGCGCCCGCTCCTGCGCCATCCTCACCGGCGTCGGCACCGTCCTGGCGGACGACCCGCGCATGGACGTGCGCGATCTCGACATCGGCCGCCAGCCTCTGCGCGTGATTCTCGACAGCCGGCTGCGCACGCCGCCGACGGCGCGCATCCTGCATGGGGGCGCGCTGATCGTCTGCCAGGATGCCGGCGACGGCCCGCCACCGGCCCTGCTGGACGCGGCCGCCACGGTGCTGGAACTGCCCGGCCCGGATGGCCGGCCCGATCTTGCCCTGCTGCTGGAAGAACTGGCCCGGCGCGGCGTCAACGAGTTGCACGTCGAGGCCGGCGCCACCGTCAACGGCGCCCTTCTGCAAGCGGGCCTGGTGGACGAGTGGCTGGCCTACTTCGCGCCCTCCGTGCTGGGCCGGCGGGCACGCGGCCTGTTCGACCTGCCCGCGCTCACCGACATGGCGGGCCGGCGCGGCTTCCAGCTGGCCGACGCCGCCGTGGTGGGCGCCGACCTGCGCCTGCGCCTGCGGCCCATTTGAACCTCGCGAAGGAATCGCCATGCCCATCAGTCGAAATCACGTGGTCACCCTCCACTACCAGGTCGCCGACAAGGCGGGTGAGGTGGTGGACGCGGGGAGCGAACCGCTGGTCTATCTGCATGGCGGCTACGGTGGTCTGTTCGACGCCCTGGAGGTGGCCCTGCAGGGCAAATCCGTGGGCGACGCCTTCCGCGTCGAGCTCACCGCCGAGCAAGCCTTTGGCGACTACGACGAGACCCTGGTGAGCGTCGAACCGCGCAGCGCCTTCCCGAAGGACATTAAAGTGGGTACGCGGGTGGAGACCGAGGACGAGGACGGCGAGCCCATGCTCTTCACCATCACCGCCATCGAGAAGAACCAGGTGGTGGTCGACGGCAACCCGCCCCTGGCCGGCCTCGACCTGGTGTTCTCCGGCACCGTCGCCGCGGTGCGCCCCGCCACGGAAAAGGAGATCGCCGCGGGCGCGCCGGACTGAGATGGCGGCGTTCAAGGACCATTTCTCCACCCGCTCCTCGGGTTACGCGGCCTTCCGGCCCGGCTATCCGACGGAGTTGTTCGAATATCTTGCCAGCCTGACTCCGGGCCACGACCTCGCCTGGGACTGCGCCACCGGCAGCGGCCAGGCGGCGCAGGGGCTGGCCGGGCATTACACCCGCGTATGGGCCACCGATGCCAGTGTCGCCCAGATCGACGCGGCGGCGCCCCAGGCCGGGGTCGAGTTCCGGCTGGCGCCGGCGCAGGCCTCGGGTCTGCCGGATCGCAGCGTCGATCTGGTCACCGTCGCCCAGGCCGCGCACTGGTTCGACCTGCCGGCCTTCTACGCCGAGGTCCGCCGGGTGCTGAAGCCCGATGGCCTGCTGGCGATCTGGTGCTACGAGCGCCTGACCATCGAGCCCACCCTGGATGCCATCGTCGAAGAGTTCTACGGCGGCCTGCTCGGCCCCTACTGGCCGCAGGAACGCCGGTTGGTGGAATCCGGCTACCGGGATATGGACTTTCCCTTCGCGGAGCTGCCAGCCCCGGCCATGCCCATGACCGCCAGCTGGACCCTGGACCAGTTGCTGGGTTACTTCTCCACCTGGTCGGCCCTCAAGGCCTACCAGAAGGCAACCGGCGAGGACCCTCTGCCGGTCTTGCGTGAACACCTCGCCTTGGCCTGGATTTCCCTTGATCAGGCCAAAACCATAAAATGGCCGCTTTCCGTGCGCCTAGGTCGTATCTAGGCGCCCATTCCCCAGGCTCATTTCCAGGGTTTCCCATGTTCACCGGCATCATCGAGGCCGTCGGCCACATTTCCCATCTTTCCGAATCCGGCGGCGGTGATGCGCGGGTTACGGTCGCCGCAGGCGGACTCGACCTGAACGACGCCCAGTTGGGCGATTCCATCGCCTGCAACGGCGTCTGCCTCACAGTGGTGGCGAAGACCCCGGAGAGCTTCAGCGTCGACGTTTCCGGCGAGACCTTCTCCTGCACCATCGGCTTCGCCCCCGGCGACCACGTCAACCTGGAGAAGGCCATGCGCCTGTCCGACCGGCTTGGCGGCCACCTGGTCTCCGGCCACGTCGACGGCGTCGGCGAGGTGACGCATTTCGCCCCGGTGGCCGGCGGCGACGGCAGCTGGCGCCTGGACATCCGGGCGCCGGGAAACCTGGGCCGCTACCTGGCGCCGAAGGGCTCCATCGCCGTCAACGGCGTCTCCCTGACCGTGAACCGGGTGCAGGGCACCGAGTTCTCCATCAACCTGATTCCCCATACCCTGGAGCAGACCATGCTCAAGGACCTGCGGCCCGGCAGCCGGGTGAATTTGGAAGCCGACATGCTGGCCCGCTACGCGGACCGGCTTCTCCATTACGTCAATGAGCAGGATAAAGACTGATGAGCCTCGCCCCCATTCAGGAAATCCTTGCGGAGCTGAAGGCCGGCCGCATGGTCATCCTCGTCGACGAGGAAGACCGGGAAAACGAAGGTGATCTGGTCATGGCCGCCGAGCATGTGACGCCCGAGGCCATCAACTTCATGGTCAAGCATGCCCGCGGCCTGGTCTGTCTGACGCTGACCGATGCCCGCTGCCGGCAACTCGGCCTGAAGCAGATGGTGAGCGACAACCAGACTCCCCACGGCACCGCCTTCACGGTTTCCATCGAGGCGGCCGAGGGCGTCACCACCGGCATCTCCGCCGCCGACCGGGCCGTCACCATCCGGGCGGCGGTGGCGAAGCAGGCGGTGCCCGCCGACATCATCCAGCCCGGCCACATCTTCCCGCTGCGCGCCCAGCCCGGCGGCGTGCTGGTCCGCGCCGGTCATACCGAGGCGGGCTGCGACCTGTGCTCCATGGCGGGCCTGGAACCGGCCTCGGTGATCTGCGAAATCCTGAAGGAAGACGGCACCATGGCGCGCCTGCCGGACCTGCTGGAATTCGCCAGGGAGCACCAGCTCAAGATCGGCGCCATCGCCGACCTGATCCACTACCGCGCATCCAACGAGCGCCTGGTGGAGCGGGTGGGGGAGCGGGAAATCGCCACGACCTATGGAGCCTTCCGGCTGGTGGTGTTCCGCGACAAGCTCAGCCGCGCCACCCACCTGGCCCTGGTTCGAGGCGAGATCGACGCCGCGCGGGAGACCCTGGTTCGCGTGCATGAACCCGTATCCCTGATCGATGTGCTGGATATGGGTGGTTCGGGTCACGCCTACGCGGTGCCGGCCGCCCTGAGGATCCTCGCCGAGGCCGACGCCGCCGGCACGCCGGGCGCCATCGTCTTGCTGCACCGGCCCGAATCCGCCGACGAACTGGCGGCGCGCGCCCTGCCGGCGGAGATTCCCGCGCCGGCGCGCAAGTTCGACCTGCGCAACTACGGTACCGGCGCCCAGATCCTGCGCGATCTCGGCGTCGGCAAGATGAAACTCCTCGCCACTCCCCGCAAGATGCCCGCCATGGACGGCTTCGGACTGGAAGTGACCGGCTACTACGAAGGAAACTGACATGGCCCGCTACGACAAGATCTTCGAATACGAATCCAACCTCGACGGCAAGGGCCTCAAGGTGGGCATCGTCATGAGCCGCTTCAACCTCGACGTCTGCGAGGGATTGCTGTCCGCCTGCACCGCCGGTCTGCTCAAGCACGGTGTTGCGGCGGCGGACATCAAGATCGCCACCGTCGCCGGCGCCCTGGAAATCCCCCTGGTGTTGAAGAAGATGGCCGAGTCCGGCAAGTTCGACGCCCTGGTGGCCCTGGGCGCGGTGATCCGCGGCGAGACCTACCACTTCGAGATCGTCTCCAACGAGATGGCCAGCGGCATCACCCGCGTCAATCTGGACACCGGCGTGCCCATCGCCAACGGCGTGCTCACCACCAACACCGACCACCAGGCCACCGAACGCATGTCGGAGAAGGGCCGCGAAGCCGCCAGCACGGCCATCGAGATGGCCAACCTGCTGAAGGCGATATGACCGCTGCCGCATCGGGCAAGGCCAAACGTGGCCCCAGCCCCCGCCGGGTGTCGCGCGAGCGTGTGCTGCGCGCCCTCTACCAGTGGCAGGTGGCCGGCGGCGACTACGCCGGCCTGCTGGTCCAGGCCGAAGTCCACGAGCCCGAGGAGACCGGCGACACCACCCCGCCCCATGAGGGCTTCCTGCGCGAACTGCTGGACGGGGTGATGAAACAGGCGGCCAACCTGGACCAGGCCCTGGCGCCGCATCTGGACCGGCCCGTGGCGGAGCTGTCGCCCATCGAGCACGCCATCCTGCTGATCGGCGCCTTCGAGCTCACCCACAGCCTCAACGTGCCCTACAAGGTCTGCATCAACGAGGCGGTGGAACTGGCCAAGCTGTATGGCGGCACCGACGGCCACAAGTTCGTCAACGGCGTCCTCGACAAGCTGGCGAAGGTGACCCGGCAGGTGGAGATCGAGGCCGCGCAACGCGCCTGAGAGCCGTCGGCGATGACCTCCGAGTTCGACCTCATCGCCCGTTACTTCAAGCGACCCGCCGCCAACGCGGTGCTGGGCGTGGGCGACGACGCCGCCCTGCTGGCGGCGACGCCGGGCACGGAACTGGTGGTGTCCACCGACATGCTGGTGGCCGGCCGGCACTTCCTGGCGGAGGCTGATCCTTATCACCTGGGCCACAAGGTCCTGGCCGTGAACCTCTCCGACCTCGCCGCCATGGGTGCGGTGCCGCGCTGGGCGACGTTGTCCCTCGCCCTGCCCGAAGTCGACGAAGCCTGGCTGGCCGCATTCAGCCGGGGGTTCTTCGAGTTGGCCGGGCGTTTCGGCGTGAGTCTGGTGGGGGGCGATACCACCCGGGGGCCCCTCAACCTCTGCGTCACCGTGCTCGGCGAGGCTCCCGCCGGTCGCGCCCTGCGCCGCAGCGGGGCGCGGCCGGGCGACGGTGTGTGGGTGTCCGGCGATCTGGGCGGCGCGGCTCTGGCCGTGTGCCATCTCAATGGGGAACTCGTGCTCGACGCGGCGGATGCCGAGCACTGCCAGATCCGCCTGCACCGGCCCGAACCCCGCGTGGTGCTGGGCGACATGCTCTGCTGCGTGGCCCACGCCGCCATCGACATTTCCGACGGATTGCTGGCCGACCTCGGACATGTCCTGGCGGCTTCCGACGTCGGCGCGGAACTCGAATTCGACCGTCTGCCCGCGCATCCGGCGCTGGCACCGAAGCGCGCCGACCCTTTGGTACGGCGCTGCCTGCTGGCTGGTGGCGACGATTACGAGTTGTGCTTCACGGCGCCGCCGGAGCGGGAGCAAGCGATCCTCACCGTGGCCGAGACGGCGGGCGTGACGGTGACCCGCATCGGCCGCATCACCGACCAGGCCGGCTTGCGCCTGCTCGACGGGACGGGCCGCGATATGGACATCCGGGAGCGGGGTTTTGACCACTTCGCCTGAGGCCGCGGCGCGGGTGGTAACGCCGACTCCCGCCTTCCTTTTCGCCCACCCCGCGCATTTCCTCGCCCTCGGCTTCGGCGCCGGCCTGTCTCCGAAAGCGCCGGGTACGCTGGGCACCCTGGTGGCTTTCCCGCTGTTCTGGCTGCTGGCGGACAACCCGTTCTACTGGGTCTGGATGGCCGCCTTCCTGGCCGTCGGGGTTTGGGCCTGCGGCATTGCCGGCCGCAACCTGGGGGTGCACGACCACGGTGGCATCGTCTGGGACGAGATCGCTGCCTTCCTGCTGATCCTGCCGTTCACGCCGGCCACGCCTCTGGGTTTCGTCCTCGCCTTCGCCTTGTTCCGCCTGTTCGATATCTGGAAACCCTTCCCCATCGGCTGGCTGGACCAGCGGGTGCATGGGGGGCTGGGGGTCATGCTGGATGACCTGTTGGCGGCGGCCTACGCACTTCTTTGTCTGTTGGGGGTTTCCGCATGGATGTGAGCCAGGAAGAACTCGAACGTTTGGCCGCCGATCTGGGCCAGTCCCTGTTGCGCCATGGCTGGCGCCTGGCGGTCGCCGAATCCTGCACCGGCGGCTGGGCCGCCCAGGCCCTCACCTCGGTCGCGGGCAGTTCGCAGTGGTTCGAGCGGGGCTTCGTCACCTACAGCAACGACGCCAAGATGGAAGTGCTGGGCGTGCACAACAAGACCCTGGTGCAGTTTGGCGCGGCGAGCGTGGAAACCGCCCGCGAAATGGCCGAGGGCGTCCTCGCCCACAGCCGGGCGCAGGCCGCCTTCGCCATCACCGGCATCGCCGGGCCCAGCGGCGGCACGCCGGACAAGCCGGTAGGCACCGTATGCTTCGCCTGGGCGCGCAAGGGAGAGACCACCGTCACCGGCCGCGAATCCTTTTCCGGCGACCGCCGGCAGGTGCGCGCGCAGTCCGTGCGCCATGCCTTCGGCCGCATGCTGGCGCTCATGACATAATCCGCCGGCCGGAAAAAACCGATTTCATTCAGGAGGAATTCCCCATGGACGAGAACCGCAGCAAGGCCCTGGCCGCCGCCTTGGCCCAGATCGAGAAACAGTTCGGCAAGGGCTCCATCATGCGCATGGGCGATGGCAGCATCACCGATGATATCCAGGCGGTGTCCACCGGTTCCCTGGGCTTGGACGTGGCCCTGGGCATCGGCGGTCTGCCGCGTGGACGGGTGGTGGAGATCTACGGCCCGGAATCCTCCGGCAAGACCACCCTGACCCTGTCGGTGATCGCGCAGATGCAGAAGCTGGGCGGTACGGCGGCCTTCATCGATGCGGAGCACGCCCTCGACCCTCAGTACGCCCAGAAGCTGGGTGTGAACGTGGGTGAACTGCTCATCTCGCAGCCGGATACCGGCGAACAGGCCCTGGAAATCGCCGACATGCTGGTGCGCTCCAGCGCCGTCGACGTCATCGTCATCGACTCCGTCGCGGCGCTGACCCCCAAGGCGGAAATCGAGGGCGAGATGGGCGACTCCCACGTCGGCCTGCAGGCCCGCCTGATGAGCCAGGCCCTGCGCAAGCTCACCGCCAACATCAAACGCACCAACACCCTGGTCATCTTCATCAACCAGATCCGCATGAAGATCGGCGTCATGTTCGGCAGCCCGGAGACCACCACCGGCGGCAATGCGCTGAAGTTCTACGCCTCGGTGCGCCTGGATATCCGCCGCATCGGCGCGATCAAGAAGGGCGACGAGGTGGTGGGTTCGGAAACCCGGGTCAAGGTGGTGAAGAACAAGGTATCCCCGCCCTTCAAGGAAGCCATCTTCGACATCCTTTATGGCGAGGGCGTGTCGCGCGAGGGCGAGATCATCGAGCTGGGCGTCGCCCACAAGCTGATCGACAAGTCCGGCGCGTGGTATGCCTATCAGGGCGAGAAGATCGGTCAGGGCAAGGACAACGCCCGCGAATTCCTGCGCGAGCATCCGGACATGGCGGCCGAGATCGAAGCCCAGATTCGCGAGAAGCTCGGCGTCAAGCCCGCCGCCGCCGCGGTGTGAGCCTGCGGGAGCGGGCCCTGAACCTGCTGGCGCGGCGGGAGCACAGCCGCGCCGAGCTGGCGCGCAAGCTGGCTCCCCACGCCGAGGGTGAGGATCTGGACGCTCTGCTGAATGAGCTCGAACGCGAGAACCTGCTTTCCAATGCCCGCTTTGCCGAGATGCTGGCGCATGCCCGCGCGGGGCGCCATGGCAGCCTGCGGCTGAAGGCGGATCTGCGCGACAAGGGCGTGCCCGCCGAGGTCATCGACGCGACCGTGACGGCAGCGCGAGATAACGACCTGCAAGCGGCCCGCGCCGTCTGGAGCAAGAAGTTCGCCGCGTTGCCCCGTGGCGCCGCCGAGCGGGCGAAGCAGATGCGCTTCCTGGCCGGGCGGGGGTTTCCCGCCGATGTGGTGCGCAGGGTGGTGGGCGGCGGCGAGGAAGACTGAAGACCCCCGCTGAAGCGGGGGGCTACAGGCGGGCGTGCACCAGCTCGGCTATTTCCTGGTCGGTGAGCGCGATGGGGTTGGTCTTCATGCTGGAGCCCCGGCTGTTGGCGACGATGCACGGCACGTCCGCCGCATCCACGCCATACTCCCGCAGGCGCGGCAGATGCAGCCGCCGCGTCCAGTCCTCCAGGGTTTCCACCAGGGCCGCCCGGGCTTCCGCGTCGGACATGGCGTGGCCTGCCAGCAGGCGCCCGGCGTCGGCATATTTGGCCAGGGCCGGATGATCGGGTGCCCGATCGCCCAGGGCGGCGATATTGATGCGGCTGGCTTCGGCCACCAGCGTGCCGCAGACCACGCCGTGCGGGATGGGAAAGAAGGCACCCAGCGGCGCTGCCAGGCCGTGCACCGAGCCCAGTCCCACCTGGGCCAGGGTGATGCCGGAGAGCAGGGCGGCATAGGCCATCGCGCTCCGCTGCGCGGCCGCGTCGCCCGTTCCCTCGTACCAGGGCAGCAGGGCATCCCGAGCCTTTTCCATGCCGGACAGCGCCAGGGCATCGGTGAAGGGGTTGGCCTTGGACGAGACATACGACTCCAGAAGCTGGGTGAAAGCGTCCATGCCGTTCGCGGCCAGAACCCGCGGCGGACAGTCGGCCAGCAGGTCGGGATCGACGACCGCGTATTCGGCCACCAGTTTTTCGTCGCGGAAGGACTTCTTGAAGCCGTCCTGGCCCTGCCTGGAGAGCACCGCATTCTTGGTGGCTTCCGATCCCGTGCCCGCCGTGGTGGGGACGGCAATGAAGGGGGTGGCCGGACCCCGATACGGTAGTTCCGGTCCCACGCCTTCGAGATGGTCCATCACCGAGTTACCCGGCCGCAGCAGGCCGGCAATTGCCTTGGCCGCGTCCAGCGCGCTGCCGCCGCCGATTCCCAGGACACAGGAGAACGCGCTGCCCCGGTTCTCCCGCACACATGCATCCACCAGTTCCGGTGAGGGTTCGCCGGCAACCTGGAGCATTTTCCAGGCGATGTCTCGCGCCGCGAGTTGCTGCTCCAGATTCCGCCAATGGGGACCGGCAACGAAGGAGCGGGCCCCGGTGACGATGAGTACCCGGCGGCCATGAGCGGCCACCAGATCCGGAAGCATGGCCATGCGGCCACTGCCGAATTCGATGCGCGGCAAGCGAGCGAGGGCGAAGTTGAAAGACATGGCGGAGGTCCTGACAGGCTGGGCTTCCCATCCTAGTCGAGGCTGTCTATTTTGAAAGTGAATGGAAAGGGTGTTGACGCTAGGAGGCGGGGAATGTATAGTCTCGCTTCTCTCGAACGCGGGGTGGAGCAGTCTGGCAGCTCGTCGGGCTCATAACCCGAAGGTCACAGGTTCAAATCCTGTCCCCGCAACCAGTTTCACAGTTCTTTAACAAGTTACTTACAGCCTTAAGGTGTGGGCATTGGGCTGAGTGGAATCTATCTGGGTGAGGATCTGGGTAGAGGAAGCGAAGAGAAAACCTAATGCTTGCACTAGTCAGTTAATTT